>NZ_JARJLM010000531.1 GCF_029335485.1 Cupriavidus basilensis | reverse complement strand
CTTGGCCTTGTAGGCGGCCAGTTCGGCGCGGGTGGGGAGCTTGCCGTGCACCAGCAGGTGGGCGATCTCTTCAAACTCGCAGGTCTCGGCGATGTCGAGGATGTCGTAGCCGCGGTAGTGCAGGTCGTTGCCGGTACGGCCGACCGTGCACAGGGCGGTATTGCCGGCGGTCACGCCCGACAGGGCGACGGATTTCTTCGGCTTCGGGGCGGCTAGCGGTTGCGCTTCGGACATGAGGGAGTCTCCTTGGGGATGCTGTGCTGACTGACTTGGCTTGATACGTGGTTGCGGACGTGATGGCCGTCGGGCCGCCGCGCTTACTTGGCCTTGCCCTGGGCGAACAGGGCATCCAGTTTTTGCTCAAAGGCGTGATAGCCGATGCTTTCGTACAGTTCGGCGCGGGTCTGCATGGTGTCGACCACATTCTGCTGCGTGCCGTCGCGGCGTATCGCAGCGTACACGTTTTCGGCAGCCTTGTTCATCGCACGGAAGGCCGACAGCGGGTACAGGATCATCGACACGCCGGCACTGCCCAGTTCATCGCGGGTGAACAGTGGCGTGGCGCCAAATTCGGTGATATTGGCCAGCACCGGCACCTTCACCGCTTCCACGAACTTGCGGTACATGGCGAGGTCGGTCATGGCTTCGGGGAAGATCGCGTCGGCGCCGGCTTCCACGCACGCCACGGCGCGCTCGATGGCCTTGTCCAGGCCTTCCACGGCCAACGCGTCGGTGCGCGCCATGATCACGAAGTTTTCGTCGGTGCGGGCATCGACGGCAGCCTTGATGCGGTCCACCATTTCGCCTTGCGAGACGATTTCCTTGCCGGGGCGGTGGCCGCAGCGCTTGGCGCCGACCTGGTCTTCGATATGCATTGCGCCCGCGCCGAACTTGATCAGCGATTTGGTGGTGCGCGCCACGTTGAAGGCCGAGGCGCCGAAGCCGGTGTCGACGTCCACCAGCAGCGGCACGTCGCACACGTCGGTGATGCGGCGGATATCGGTCAGCACGTCGTCCAGGTTGGAAATGCCCAGGTCCGGCAGGCCCAGCGAGCCCGCGGCCACGCCGCCGCCCGACAGGTAGATCGCGCGGTAGCCGGCGCGCTTGGCCAGCAGGGCATGGTTGGCATTGATGGTGCCGACCACCTGCAGGGGGTGTTCGTCGGCCAGGGCCTGGCGGAAGCGGGCGCCGGCGGAGCGGGCGAGGTCGGAGGTGGAGAAGGTCATGATCTTCGCTTTAGGAGTGGACGGCTGGTAAGCGCAAAGGGTATGCCAGGGCGCGCAGGACGTACATCCAGGCTTTCACGGCGACCGCCCGGCAGGCAGTCAGCCCTTGTCGGGCTTGGTCTGGCGGCGATTCTCAGGCTTCAGTCACGAAATCTGGTGATGTTTTTTGCTCATGTGTTGCATTTCAATAATGAAATTACGTATTTCAAAATTGAAATGCAGGCAGCCGGCGCGCATAATGGCAAGATTAGCCTTCCCCAGGCCTCCGCACCGTTTTTTTCGCTGCCATGACGCTCGGCCTTCCAGCGCCCCTCAATGCGCCTGTCACTGTCAATGCCGCCCGCCCGCGCATCTGGGCGATCGGTATCAGCCGCCTGTCGCGCGCTTTCGCCGACCTGATCCCCGGCTATGCGGCCCAGGCCGAATTCCGCATCGTGGGCAAGGGCTATGCGGCTGCCGCCAGCGCCATCGCCCGCGAAGCCCGCGAGGGCCGGCTCGATGCCGTGGTCGCGGGTGGCTCCAACGGCGCCTATCTGCGCCAGCACGTGGACGTGCCGGTGGTGTTGGTCAAGGTGACCGGGTTCGATGTGATGAGCGCGCTGGCCACGGCAAGGCGCATCTCGCCGAAGGTGGCGCTGGTGACCCATGCCGCGGTCTATCCGGAGGTGGACGAGTTCGTGCGGGCCTTCTCGCTGTCGGTTCCGGCCTACACCTACCTGACCGAGGACGATGCCGCGGCGCGCGTGAAAGCCCTCAAGCAGGAAGGCGTCCAGGTGGTGGTAGGGCCCGGCATGGTGACCGACCTGGCCGACCGGATCGGCCTGATCGGCGTGTTCCTGTACTCGGGCAATTCGGTGCGGGGCGCGCTGGAGGATGCGATCGAAGCGGCCCGCCTGCGCCGTATCGAGTCCGCCCGGCGCGACTACGTCAATACCATCCTGGCCCACCTCAACGAAGGCGTGGCCGCGGTCGACTCGGAAGGGCGCATCCAGACCTATAACCCGGCCATGGAACGTTTCCTCGGTACCGCGCCGGCCGCCGCGCTGGGCCGCAAGCTGCAGACGCTGGCGCCGGCGCTGTCCCTGGACGGCGTGATGCAAAGCGGTAGCAAGGAACTGGAGGCCATCCACAAGCTCGGCGACAAAATGGTGGTGGTCAACCGTATTCCCATCGTGACCGAGACCGGCACTGCCGGCGCCGTGCTCACCCTGCAGGATGCCAATGCCATCCACCGGGTCGACCGCAACCTGCGCTCGCGCAGCCGCGCGCGGCCGGCGGGGGTGCGCTACAGCCTGGACGACCTGGCCGGCGCCTCTCCCGCCATGCACCAGCTGCGCGAGCTGGCACGGCGCTACGCGGCAGTGGACTCCACGGTGCTGGTGGGCGGCGAAAGCGGCACGGGCAAGGAAGTGCTGGCCCAGGGCATGCACGATGCCAGCCCGCGCCGGGTTTTCCCTTTCGTCGCGGTCAATTGCGCGGCCTTTCCCGAAACCCTGCTGGAAAGCGAACTATTCGGCTACGAGGAGGGCGCCTTCACCGGCGCGCGCCGTGGCGGCAAGGCCGGCCTGTTCGAATCCGCGCACAACGGCACGCTGTTCCTGGATGAAGTCGGCGATATGCCGCCTGCCTTGCAGACCCGCCTGCTGCGCGTGCTGCAGGAAAAGCAGGTGTTGCCGATCGGCGGGCTGGACGCGGTGCCGGTCAATGTGAGGGTAATCGCCGCCACCCACCGCGATCTTGGCGAACTGGTGCGCCAGGGCAGCTTCCGCCAGGATCTTTACTATCGCCTCAACATCCTGCGCATCGAGATGCCGCCGCTGCGCGAGCGTGCCGGCGATCTGCCCGAGCTGGCCGAACTGCTGTACCGGCGGGCCCAGGAACGGTTGGGCCAGCCGGCGCCGCAGCCGCTGCCGCAGGCCGTGCGGGCAAGGCTGTCGGGCTATGCCTGGCCAGGCAATATCCGCGAACTGGAGAACGTGACCGAGCGCATCGCCGTGCTGGTGGCAGGCCGCAGGCTGGTCCCGCGCGACCTGCTCGCGGAACTGCAGGCCGCGGCGCCGGAGCTGTTCGGCACGGAACCGGCTGGCGAGCCGGCGCCCGGGCAAGGCGGCCCACGGGGGATGGCAGCAAGGGATGGCCACGGCGAGCCGGCAGCGGGCTCGCTGGCGGGCGTCGCGCGCGCCAGCCAGGCCGAGCATATCCGGCGCGTGCTGGCCGAATGCGGCGGCAACCGTGCCGCCGCCTGTCACCAACTCGGCATCAGCAGCACCACATTGTGGCGGCGCCTGAAAGGGGCGGGTTAGCCAGCAGCCAGGGCGGCGCTCAGTGCCGCGCCCCGACGGGCGGTGCCTGCCGCGGCACCAGCCCCTTGGCGGCCAGCCAGACCGCATTGAACAGGCGCCCGGCATACAGGTCGCCGCGGTCGCAAAGCAGCGTGACGATGGTGTGGCCGGGCCCCATCTCGCGGGCCAGCCACGCTGCGGCCGCTACGTTGATGCCTGACGAGCCGCCCACCCACAGGCCTTCCTCGCGCAACAGCCGGTAAACCATGTCGACGCAGGTCTGGTCGTCGATTCGTACCGCATCGTCGATCGGCGTGTCCGCCAGGTTGGCGGTGACCCGGCTGGAGCCGATGCCTTCGGTGATGGAGTTGCCCTCCGCCTTGACCACATGGTGCTTGACGAACTGATAGAGCCCGCTGCCGTGCGGGTCGGCCAGCACGATGCGGACGGGCGGATTGCGTTCCCGCTCCTTCAGGAAGCGCGCGACGCCCGCCAGCGTGCCGCCGGTGCCGGTTGAGCAGACAAAGGCATCGACCTTGCCCGCGGTGTCATGCCAGATCTCGGGGCCGGTGGTTTCGTAGTGGGCCTGGCGGTTGGCCAGGTTATCGAACTGGTTCGCCCAGATGGCGTTCTCGGTCACCTTGGCCAGGCGGCCCGCCACTTTCTGGTAGTTGTCGGGATCCGCGTAGGGGGCTGCCGGCACCGGCCGTACCTCGGCCCCCAGCAGGCGCAGGCGGTCCATTTTTTCAGGCGACTGGGTATCGGGTATGACCACGATGCAGCGGTAACCCCGCGCCGCGCAGATATGCGCCAGGCCGATACCGGTATTGCCGGCGGTGCCTTCCACCACCGTGCCACCGGGCTTGAGCACGCCGCGCCGCTCGGCGTCGCGGATGATGTAAAGCGCCGCCCGGTCCTTGACCGATCCGCCCGGATTGAGGAATTCCGCCTTGCCGAGGATCTCGCAGCCGGTCTCGGCGCTTAGTCCTGCCAGCCGGATCAACGGCGTATGGCCGACGGTACCGACGAATCCGTCCCTGAGGTCCATGATGCACTCCGAGTATTGCGCTCCTTACGCACTGGAGCGTTACTCAAAGTGATAGATCGGCATTGGGGGAATGACAAGCCGGGGCCGGAAGCCCGGGTGGAGTTGGGCTCGGCTGCAATTGAAAGTGTTTTTTGAGTTGCTTGCTGGGGCGGCAGATTGCGCAGCGACGTCAGGCCGCGTTCAACCACCGGAAATTGATATCGCCTTCGAGGAATTCCTGGCGAGTGGCGTGAAAGTCACGCACGTATTCGCTGTTGAGGTGCGATTCGAGCGCGTGCCTGGAATTCCATTCCATGTAAAGCACGAAGACTTCGGCATCCTCGGCGTCTTCCCCCACGTGGTAGCGCAGGCAGCCCGGCTCCATGGCGCCGCGCAAGCGCAGCGCGGCGAGCTTGGCTCCCAGGACCTCACGGCGGTGGGCCTTGGCGCGAGCGATACCGACGAGCGTGTACGTTGTGGACATTGTGTGACCGGCAAGCGTGTGGCGTGCCATTGTAGCCGCGCGGCCGGGGAGGGGGGCGAATGCCCGAGGGCGCCGGCTGGCTATTTGGGCGGCTTGACAAGCCGGCTGGCGGGTGATGGCGGGGTGCGGGGCGGTCGCGGCAACGCTGGCATAATCGCCTGTGCTTGCCACCCGTAACGCACATGGATGCGTGGGCATGACGCGGAACGGGCCCGCAACTGTCATGGAAATGCTGTCAAGGATCGTCAATGAGCCAGATCGACCGTCTTCGTCTCCCCGAGAACGATCCCGTTTTCGGCAGCAACAAGGTTTTCGACCTCTTCCAGTATTCCCCCGCCGTCACTGCCAACGGACTGGCCTTTATTGCCGGACAGGTCGGCATCCGCCCGGACGGCTCCATTCCCGTAACGCCCAGGGAGCAGATCCAGGTGGCGTTCGAACGCCTGGAAGCCATTCTCGGGCATCTCGGGCTCGGCTTCACCGATCTGGTGGAACTGGTGTCCTATCACGTCAACCCGGCCGAACAGCTTGCCGATTTCCGTGCCGTCAAGGCGCAGTTCATCCGGTCCGACTTTCCCGCCTGGACGATCCTGGGGGTGGCGTCGCTCGCCCGCCCTGAATTCGTGATCGAAATCAAGGCGGTGGCCGCGGTCCGCAAATAGGCGTGCCGGCGCCGTTACCGCCGCTCAGGAGACGGCCGTTCCTTGCCGGGTGATGACCTGCCCGTTGCGCGCGCCGCTATGTGTGCCGTGCCGCCAGGTGATGGCGCCATTGACGATCACGGTGTCGATGCCCTCGGCCGGGCGGGTGGGCGTCTCATAGCTGGCGGCGTCGCGCACGGTCGCGGCATCGAAGATGGCGATGTCGGCGTGGTGGCCCACTGCGAGCGTGCCGCGCTGGTGCAGGCCGAAATTGCGTGCCGTGAGGCCAGTCATCTTCCAGACCGCCGTTTCCAGCGGGAACAGGCCGATCTCGCGGCAGTAGTGGCCCAGTACGCGCGGGAAGGTGCCCCACAGGCGCGGATGCGGGCTTTCGCCAACCGGAATGCCGTCCGAGCCGATCATGGTCTCGTCGAAGGCGAGGATGCGCTGCACGTCGTTCTCGTCCATCAGGAAATAGACCGCGCTGCCCGGTTGCAGGCGGCGCGCGGCCTCGTCCTTGGGGACGCCCCATTCCCGGGCGATATCGTCGAGGTCGCGGCCCGCGCATTCCGGATGCGGCTGGCTGGCGGAGATCAGCACCCGGCCTTCCAGCATGCCGCGGTCGGCGCGGATCATGGTCGAGCCGGCCGTGTACGGGTAGCAGTCGAGCGAGACGCACTGGTGCCGCATGGTCTCCCGGATGAAGGGCAGCGTGACCTGGCTCCTGCCGAAGTTGGCCGTGTTCTGTACCTTGTGGTGCGACACCACCACCGGCACGTCGAGTTCGCGGCCGATGCGGAAGGTTTCTTCCAGCGACTGCATCACCTGGTCGGACTCGTCGCGCATATGCGTCACGTAGAGCGCCTTGCGCGCGCTCAACGGCCGGCACACCGCGATGATCTCCTCGGTCGTCGCCTTGGCGGCGGGCGGGTAGAAGGTGCCGGTCGACAGGCCGATCGCGCCGGCCTGCATGGCTTCCTCCACCAGCGCCTGCATGGCGGCGATCTCTTCGGCGCTGGCGGCGCGGTCGAGCGCCGGCATGGTGACCGCGCGCAGCGTCGAATGGCCGACCATGGCGGCCACATTGACCGAGCTCGGCGCGGCGCGCAGCGCATCGAGATAAGCCGCGAAGGTGGTGAAGCGGCCTTCGGCCGGCGCGTCGATCAGGCTCAGCGGCATCGGCAGGTCCATGTCGGCGCGCAGCGGCGCGGCGCTGATGCCGCAGTTGCCGGCGATCACGGTGGTGACGCCCTGCGAGATCTTGAAGGGCATGGTGGCCTGCGACAGCACGGCCTGGTCGTCGTGCGTGTGCGCATCGATAAAGCCGGGGGCGACGATGCGGTCCGTGGCGTCAAGCGTGCGCTCGGCCGTATGGCCGGCCAGATCGCCGATTGCCGCGATGCGGCCGCCGCTCACGCCGATATCGGCGCTGAAGCGCGGCGCCTTGGTGCCGTCGATCACGGTACCGCCGGCGATCAGCAGGTCGTAGTGGGTGGAAGCGTTGCCTGGCATGGGATTCCTTTCCTTTCGTGATCGTGATGTTGCGAGGTCGTAAGGTCGCGAAGTTGCGATCAGGGTCAGCCGCTCAGCGGAAGTGGCAGGCCACCTGGTGGCTGCCGCCCGAAGCCGAGGGCCGTCCGGCAAGCTCGGGCGCCTGCTCCTTGCATACGGCCTGCGCAAGCGGGCAGCGCGTATGGAAGCGGCAGCCCGCAGGCGGGTTGGCCGGGCTCGGCGGATCGCCCTGCAGCAGCAGGCGCCGGGCTGGCGTGCGCGGGTCGGGCACCGGCACGGCGGAAAGCAGGATTTCGGTGTACGGGTGGAGCGGCGCAGAGAACAAGGCGTCGCGGTCCGCCAGTTCGACGATCTGGCCGAGGTACATCACGGCGACGCGATGGCTGATATGGCGCACCACCGCAAGATCGTGCGCGACGAACAGGTAGGCGATGCCGAACTCGGCCTGCAGGTCCATCAGCAGGTTGACCACCTGCGCCTGCACCGAGACGTCGAGCGCCGACACCGGCTCGTCGCAGACGATCAGCTTGGGGTTGAGAGCGAGCGCGCGCGCGATGCCCAGGCGCTGCCGCTGGCCGCCGGAGAACTCGTGCGGATACTTCTTGACCGCTTCGGGCCGCAAGCCGACCTTGCCGAACAGCCACTGCACGCGCTCGGCGCGTTCCGCGCGCGAGTGCATGCCGAAGTTGCGCAGCGGCTCGGCGACGATCTCGCCGGCCGTCAGGCGCGGGCTCAGCGAGGCATAGGGATCCTGGAAGATGATCTGCAGGTCGCGCCGGCGCAGCCGCATGGCGTGCGCCGAAAGGCCCAGCAGTTCTTCGCCGTCGAGCTGTACCGAGCCCGAGCTGGGCTCGACCAGGCGCAGCACCGATTTGGCGGTGGTGGTCTTGCCGCAGCCGGATTCGCCCACCAGCGAGAGCGTCTCGCCGCGCGTCACGGTGAAGGAGACGCCGTCCACGGCCTGGATGGGGGGCTTGCGCGGCGTCAGCCAGCGCTGCGGCGCGGTGTAGTGCTTCTTGAGCCGTTCGACCCGGAGCAGGGGCGCGGGCGCTGCGGTGGCGGTTGCGGTGTTCATGCGATGGCTTCCTGTTCGGGTTCGATGCGGGATGCTTCCACCGCGAAGCAGGCCACGAGGTGGTCGCCGCCGTGCCGCGTGAGTGGCGGGATATTGCTGTGGCAGCGTGCGTCGGCATGCCGGCAGCGGGCCGCAAACGGGCAGCCGCGGTGCGCCTCCTGCGGCGAGGGCACCAGTCCGGGGATTTCGGCGAGCCGCTGGCTGCTGGTATTCATCGACGGCATCGAGGCCATCAGCGCGCGGGTGTACGGGTGCAGCGGACGGTCGAAGAGCGCCATCACGCCGGCCTCCTCGACCTTGCGGCCGGCGTACATCACGATCACGCGGTCGCAGCTCTCCGCCACCACGCCGAGATCGTGCGTGATCATCACCACGCCCATGCCGAGTTCCTTCTGCAGCCGGCGGATCAGGTCCAGTATCTGGGCCTGGATGGTCACGTCGAGCGCGGTGGTCGGCTCGTCGGCGATCAGCACCTCCGGGTTGCATGCCAGCGCCAGCGCGATCATCACGCGTTGCCGCATGCCGCCCGAGAGCTGGTGCGGGTACTCGTGGACGCGGCGCTCGGGCTCGGGGATCTGCACCAGGCGCAGCATTTCCACCGCGCGCCCGAGCGCTTCGGCCCGGCTCGCGCCCTGGTGCACCTGCACCGTCTCGGCGATCTGCCGGCCGATGGTCAGCACCGGGTTCAGGGAGGTCATCGGCTCCTGGAAGATCATCGAGATGCGGTTGCCGCGGATGCGGCGCATCTCGCGCTCGCTGAGTTGCAGCAGGTCGGTGCCGCGCAGCCGCACGGCACCGCGGATGCGCGCCGGCGGTGTCGGCAGCAGCCGCATGATCGACAGGGCCGTCACGCTCTTGCCGCAGCCGGACTCGCCTACCACGCCGAGAGTCTGGCCGGCGCGCACGGTGTAGGAGACGCCATTGACGGAACGGGCGGGGCCGGTGAGCGTGTCGAAATGGGTGTGGAGATCGTCGACTTCGAGCAGCGGCTCGCCGGTGGCCAGGGCAACGCGGGGCAGGGTCATGGTGTGGCTCCCGGGGTTCAGAGTTGCCGTGCCAGGCGCGGATCGAGCGCGTCGCGCAGTCCGTCGCCCAGCAGGTTGATCGCCAGCACCGTCGCGGCCAGCAGGATGCCGGGGTAGAGGATGATGTGGAAGGCCACGGCGACGAAGTTGCGGCCCTCGGCCATCATATTGCCCCAGCTCGGCGTCTGCGCCGGAACCCCGACGCCGAGAAAGGACAGCGCTGCTTCGGTCAGCACGGCCGCCGCCGACACGAAGGTGGCCTGCACGATCAGCGGCGCCACCATATTGGGCAGCACGTGGCGCACCAGGATCACCGGCAGGCGGGTGCCGACCGCATGCGCCGCCTCGACAAAGAGCTGCTCGCGCAGCGTGAGCGCGAGCGAGCGCACCAGCCGCACCACGCGCGGCACTTCGGGGATGGTGATGGCCACGATCACGGCCGTGAGGCTGGCCTGCGTGACCGCCATCAGCGCGATCGCCAGCAGGATGCCGGGGATCGCCATCAAGCCGTCCATCACCCGCATCACGAAGGAATCGGCCCAGCGCACGAAGCCCGCGGTGAGCCCGAGCAGCACGCCGAGCGCGGTCGCCAGCAGGCCGACCGAGAGGCCGACGATCATCGATACGCGTCCGCCCCAGAGCGCGCGGCTGAACACGTCGCGGCCCAGCGCGTCGGTGCCGAACCAGTGCTCGGCCGAGGGCGGCTGCATGCGCGCCAGCGGGTCGATGTCCTGGGGATCGATGGAGGCGATCCAGGGGGCGCCGATGGACAGCGCGGCGATCACGATCAGCAGCAGCGCGCCGACGATCAGCGTGGGATGCTTGCGCACCCAGCGCCAGCGCGGCAGCACGAAGGGGGCATCGTCCGGCGTCGCCGCGGTGGCAGCGGCATCGGTCGCGGGCAGGGAGGTCGGCATGATGAAAGCGCCCGGGGGCGACGGAAGGTTCAATGAAGGTTCGATTTCAATACTTGATGCGCGGGTCGAACAGGCCGTAGCTCAGGTCGATCAACAGGTTGATCAGCACGTAGACGCCGGCCGAGATCAGCAGCACGCTCTGGATCACGGGGTAATCGTGGCGCTGCACGGAATCGATCACCAGGCGGCCGACGCCAGGAATGGCGAAGACGGTCTCGGTGACGACCACGCCGCCGATCAGCAGCGCGATGCCGATGCCGACCGTGGTGGCGATCGGGATGGCGGCGTTGCGCAGCGCGTGGCCCAGCACCGGCAGCACGCCCAGGCCCTTGGCGCGCGCGGTGCGGATGTAGTCCTCGTGCAACACCTCGAGCACGGTGGCGCGCGTCATGCGGGTCACCAGCGCGATATAGACCATGGCGAGGTTGACGCAGGGCAGCACCAGGCTGCGCAGCCATTGGCCGATGCCGTCGGCAAAGCGCGCGTATCCCTGTACCGGGAACCACGGCAGCTGGATGGCGAAGGCATAGACCAGCAGGTAGCCGACCAGGAACACCGGCAGCGAAAAGGCCAGCACCGCGAACAGCATCACCAGCCGGTCCACCCAGGTGCCGGCGCGGTAGGCCGCCAGCGTGCCCAGCGGCACCGCTACCAGCAGGGTCAGCAGCATGGTCAGCGCGGCGATGGAGGCAGTCGGTTCCAGCCGCTGCGCCAGCAACTCGGCGACCGGCACCTGGGTGAAGATCGAGGTGCCGAGATCGCCGGTCGCGAGCCTGCCGAGCCATAGCGTGAACTGCTGCCAGAGCGGCCGGTCCAGGCCCAGCGCCCCGCGCAGCCTGGCGATGTCGTCGGCGGTCGCGAGGTCGCCGGCGATCAATGCCGCGGGGTCGCCCGGCGTCAGGTGGATCAGCAGGAATACCACGACGGCCACCACTGCCATCACGGGGAGCGTCGCGGCCAAGCGTCGGAGAAAATAGCCCATGTCGTCGTGTCGCCTCGGTCGGTGGTCCTGTTTTTCTTGTCTTACTTGTCGAGCATCCACACCGTGGGCATGCCGGCCCACAGCTTGTCCACGCCCTTCAGGCTGGCGCGTGCCGCGAAGGCGGCCGAATACTGACCCGCGTTCACATAGGGCACCGCCTCGTAGGCGCGTTTCTGGAAGGCCTCGAGCAATTCCTTGCGCTTGGCCGGCACGGTCTCGCGGATCCAGGCGGTGCGCAGTTCGTCGAGCGGCTTGTCGCAAGGCCAGCCGGGCAGGCTGCCGCCGCAGGCGGCGCTGAGATAGGCATTGGTGACCGGCGAATTCGAGTCGAACTCTCCCGCGACCGTCACATACATATTCCAGCCGCCGGCCTCGGGCGCATCGCGCTTGGCGCGGCGCGCGCCGATCGAGGCCCAGTCCATGTTCTGCATGTCCACGTTCATGCCCATGCTGCGCATGGTCTGCGCCGCCATCAGGGCCTCGGCGTTGAGCTGGGGCACGTCGGTCGGCACCAGCAGCACCACCTTTTCGCCCTTGTAGCCGGATGCGCCAAGCAATTGCTTGGCGCGGGCGATGTCGGCCTTGCGGTAGGGCTCGGCGCCGGCGGTGGTCGCGTTGGGGCCGCCGCAGATGAAATAGGTGGCGCAGTAGGGCATGCGCATGTCGAGCGGGTAGCCCATGGCGGCGGTGAAACGGTCCTGGCTCACTGCCTGCAGGAAGGCCTGGCGCACCTTGGGATTGTTGAAGGGCGGATGCAGCTGGTTCATCACCAGCACGCCCTGGTAGGCGCCGCCCGAGCCGATCTTGATGCCGGTGTCGGCGCGCAGCGGGGCGATATAGTCCGGCGGCACCTGTTCGATCACGTCGACCTCGCCGCGCTTGAGCGCCGCGATGGCGCTGTTGGCGTCCGGCAGGTAGAGCCATTCGACGCGGTCGAAATGGCTCTTCTTGCTGCCTGCGAGACCGCTGGGCGGCTCGCTGCGCGCCACGTAGTTCGGGTTGCGCACGAACACTGCCTTGTTGCCTGGCACCCATTCGTCGCGCTTGAAGATGAAGGGGCCGGAACCCAGCACCTCGGGCAGCGGCGAGGTGGCGGGCATCCTGGCCAGGCGCTCGGGCAGGATCACCGGTGGGAAGCCCGACGGCTTGGCCAGCGCGTCGAGCACCATGCCGAAGGGCTGTGCGAGCGAGAGCGTGAAGCTGCGCGCGTCCACTGCCTTCCATTCGGCACCGGCGTCGCCCATGGCGCGGCCGAGGTTGTCGCGCGCGCCCCAGCGCTGCAGCGAGGCGACGGCGTCGGCGGCGGTGACGGGGCTGCCGTCCGAGAACTTGAGGCCGGGCCGCAAGGTGAAGCTCCACTGCTTGCCGTCCTTCGAACTGCTGTACTTCTCCACCATCTGGGGTTGCGGCCTGCCATTCGCATCCTGCGCGAACAGCGTGTCGTAGACCATGTAGCCGAAATTGCGCGTGATGTAGGCGGTGGTGAAGGTCGGGTCGAGGATCTTCAGGTCGGCGTGCGCCACGACCTTCAGCGTCTTGGTCTGCGCCAGGACGGGGAAGCTGGCGCCGGCGAGGACAAGGGCGCTCGCGGCGAGGGCCGCTAGCAGGGAGCGATTCGGTTTCATCTGCAGGTCTCCGTTGTTGTCGTTGTGATATCGAACCGGCGGGCGGCGCTCAGGCCGCGGCGCCGTCGAGCGGCCATTTGGGCCGGCGGACCTTGCGATAGGGCAGGGTCGACAGGTCGAGCGTCACGGCGCCGGGCGCCCCCGCGTAGATCACGTGTTTCGCCACCTTCGAGAAGGACGCATAGAAGTGCTGCGAGGACTTGACCACGACGATCTTCTTGCGCGCGAGGTCGCAGCCCAGCTGTGTGAAGAGGTCCGTGCCCATGGCCTGGTTGCGCAGGGTGATCAGCACGATCTCGATGCCGCCTGCTTCCACCAGCGCGCAGTCGCCCATCTGCACCGGCGTGTTCGACAGGCCGGTCATGACCATGTCGGCCCGCAGCGCCTTGACCGTGCAGTCCAGGTCCAGCGGATCGCCCGAAAGCGGGCTGATCTTGCCGCCGATGCGCATGGCCAGGCGCGCGCCGGCGCCGGCATCGAAGGCGATGCGCACCGCGATCGGGTCCCAGAGCGGGCCCACCGCGGCGCTGCCGATGCCGCGCTCGATCATGCGCCGCAGGATAAAGGTGGAATCGCTGGCCGCGCCGCCGCCCGGGTTGTCGGCGCCATCGGCCAGCACCACCGGGCCGCCGTCGAAGGCCAGCGCCTCGTCCAGCGCGGTGTCGATATCGGGGTAGCGTACCGCGAGCGCCTCGCGCATGCCGATGAGTTCGTCCGCCAGCCGGCGGGCCAGCGCATTGGCCTTGGCCTGGTCGCCGTCAGTGTAGACCAGCACCTTGGTGCCCATCTCGGGCACGTCTCCCCAGGAGAAGCCATGCGCGATGGAGACCGACAGCACGCCGTCCCGGCCTTCCAGCGCCTGGATGCGGTCGACGAAGCCGCGCGCCGGTTCGCGCGAGGTGTGGACGGTGACGATCATCTCGCAGTCGACCACCGAGGCCACCGGCCGGATCTTGCCCTCCACCTTGGCCGCGCACAGGTCGACCAGCTCCAGGGCGCGCTCCAGCACGTCGGTATGCGGGTATTCCTTGAACGCGATCAGCAGGTCGGCGTGGTTCACCATGTCCGGCGTCAGGTGGCTGTGCGGATCCAGCTCCGCGCCAATCACCACTGCGGGGCCGACGATGGCGCGCACCCGCCGCAGCAGGTCGCCCTCGCAGTCGTCATAGCCATCCGCCACCATCGCGCCGTGCAGGCCCAGCAGCACCATATCGACCGGCAGCGCGGCGCGCAGGTCCGCCAGCAGTTCCTCGCGCAGGGTTTCGTAGGCGTGGCGGGTGGTGGTGCCGCTGGGCTGCGCGCCGGCCACCAGACCCTCGAGCAATTGCCAGCCGCGCTCCTTGCCGCGCATCCGTGCGGCCCACAGCGGTCCCGAGAAGAACGTCATCTGGTCCGGATGCTGCCCGGCCGGGAAGTAGCCGCGATCCCGGAACGAGGCAAGGCCGGTGGGCATCGGGCCGAAGGTGTTGGTTTCGGTAGCGAGGGAAGCACTGAAGACACGCACGATGGTGAACTCCTGTGTGTGGAGGTTGGGGGGAGACGCTGAGGTATCTGGCGAAGCGTTCCGGCTCCGCCGCCCGGCCCGGTGCGACGGATGCGCTGGCGATGCAGCCACCGGTTACCGGCAAGCGGCGAAGACCATGCGCATGGAAGCGGCGGGGCTCGGCGGACTCATGGGCCCGCCTGCTTTGGAATGGGACTGAGTGTATTTAAGAATTTGCGAATATGCAAATTGCGAATGCGCAAATTCTGGTCTAGAGTGCGCTTCATCAGGGTTGTTCCCGATGTGGCCGGCTGATAGCATCCGATCCTCGCATCCCGTCCAACGGCAAAAAATGGAAGCACGCTTGAAAACACAGATCGGTCCAGGGCGCAAGGGCGAGGAGGGTGGCGACAGCGACGAATCCCGCACGCTCGATCGGGAGACCTTCGGCAAGCGCCTGCGCAGCGCGCGCAAGGGCTTCGGCTGGACGCTCGCGCATCTGGCGGCGTTGTCGGGCGTGTCGATCACTACCATCTCGCGTGCCGAACGCGGGCAACTTGCGCTTGGCTATGAGAATTTCGCTGCGCTGGGCCGGGCGCTGCAGATGGACATGGGCTCGATGTTCGCGGGCGCCGGGGTGCAGCCTGCGCCGTTCCAGGGGCCGGTGGTGACGCGGGCAGGCGAGGGCGTGACTTACCGTGGAACGTCGTTTTCCTATGAGTTCCTCGGCACCGAGGCGGTGGGAAAGCAGATGATCCCGGTTGTCAGCACGGTCCATGCACGCCGCATCGCGGGGCCCGAGGACTTCGCGCGCCATCCCGGCGAGGAATTCGTCTACGTACTCTCCGGCGAGATCGAGGTCCATTTCGACAACGGCGAGATGGTGCACCTGGCGCGCGGCGATTCGCTGTATTTCGATGCCGGCCAGGGGCACGCCTATATCAGCCTGAGCCGGCAGCTTGCCCGGATCGTGGGCGTGATGACCAGCGAGAGCAGTTTCATGAAATCGGCGCAGGCCGGAGAGAGGGAGGCCATGCCGAAGCGCATTGCCGAGCCGGCTTCGGAGAAGGCCGCCGGCGGCAAAGGCAAGGGCCGGGGCAAAGCGCGATGAGCCAGGCATGAGCGCTCTCGCGCAGACGCCGCCGCGGTATCCGGACGAGTCCATTTGCAGGCAGCGTTCCCGCCGTCTTGCGCGGGGTGCCTAAAGTTCTCCCGCCCCCTGCCGTTAAGCGGCCACGCCCTATTCAATCCTTACATGGGGACGCGAGGAGCTGGCATGCTGAAACGGATCAGGACCCAACAGCTACAAGTCGGAATGTTCGTGGCCCGGCTGGGCGGACCGTGGATCGATCACCCGTTCTGGCGTTCGCGTTTCCTGGTTAGCAGCCAGGAGCAGATCGACCAGATCGTGGCCTCCAAGGTCGACGAGGTATGGATCGACCTGCTCAAGGGCCACGGCATGCCCGTCACCACGCCACTGGCCACGTCCGGTTCGCTGGCGGTCAGGCCGGTGCCCGACGAGCCGGTTGGCGCGGTGCCGCAATCGGCGGTACCGCTGGAGGTGGAGTTCGGGCTGGCCCGGGAGGTGCTGAAGAACGGCAAGACGGTGGTCGGCTCGATGTTCACCGACGCCCGCATGGGCCGCGCGCTGGAGGTGGAAGGCGCCCTGATGCTGGTCGACTCCGTATCCAATTCCCTCACGCGTCATTCGCAGGCCCTGATCGCGCTGGCACGGCTGAAGGTCCGGGACGACTACACCTATCTGCACTCCTTCGCCGTTTGCGCGCTGATGATAGCGCTCGGGCGCACCCTTGGGCTGGGCCATGGCGAGGTGCAGCAGCTCGGGCTGGCGGGACTGGTGCACGATATCGGCAAGATCGCGGTTCCCGCGCAGGTGCTGCACAAGCAGGGCGAGCTGAGCGCAGCCGAGGTGGAGATGGTGCAGCGCCACCCTTCCGCCGGCTACCGCGTTCTCAACGAGGCCAGGCTCTATAGCAATATCCCGCTGGATGTCTGCGTGCACCACCACGAGCGGATCGACGGGCGCGGCTATCCCTTCGGCCTGCACGGGCACGAGATCAGCATCCATGCCAAGATCGCGGCGGTATGCGACACCTATGATTCGCTGACCTCCAGCCGCCCCGGGCACGAAGCCTGGACGCCGGCGCGGGCGCTCGAGTACATGGCGGTGCGGGTGGATACGCTGTTCGACCGCACGGTGTTCCAGGGCTTTACCCGTTCGATCGGCATCTACCCGCTGGGCACCGTGCTGCGGCTGCGCTCCGGGCGGCTGGCCGTGGTGTTCGCGCAGAACGACAACGAGCCGCTGCGCCCGCGCGTCAAGGTGTTCTACTCGGTCAGCGAGGCCACCCACCTGAACGCGGAAACGCTCGACCTGAGCCGGGCCGAAGACACCGTGGTTGGCTTCGAGGATCCCGCGCAGTGGGGCTTTCGCGACGAGCAGTTGCTGGAGCTGTGCGCGGCGTGACGGCGTGGCAGCGGGCCGCTCAGGGCGAGGGACCCGCCGCCCGGCCCGCGCGCAGCACATGCTTCATCAGCTTGCCGCTGGGCGTGCGCGGCAGTGTGGCGTGGATCTCGAACAGGCGCGGGATCTTGTAGCGCGCCAGGCGCGGCGCGAGGAAGTCGCGCAGCGCGCGGAAGTCCTCGTCCGCGAGCATGGCGGGATCCTGGCCAGGTTTTGGGACGATGCATGCCGCCACCGTCTCGCCCCATTCCGGATGGGGCCTGCCTACCACGGCCACGTCCTGTACCAGGGGGTGCGCCGCGAGCGCGTCTTCGACTTCCTTCGAGTAGACGTTTTCACCGCCGGTGATGATGACATCCTTGCTGCGGTCGACGATGTAGAGGAAGCCCGCGTCGTCGAGCCGGGCCAGGTCGCCGCTGCCGTACCAGCCGTCGGCGCCCAGCGCGGCGCGGCTGGCGGCGGGATCGTCCAGGTAGCCCTGCATCAACGCCACCGAGCGCATCTGGATCTCTCCGACCTGGCCGGGCAGGGTGGGGCTGCCGTCGGCCGAGCGGACCCGCAACTGCACGCCCGGCATGCCGATGCGGCCGATCGAGCCGGCCCGCTCGAGCGCGTCGCCGGCGTACAGCGCCGTGCCGAGCGGCCCGGTCTCCGACATGCCGTAGACCTGGATGAAGTTGGGCGAACCATAGGCTTCGATCAGCAGGCGGGCCTGTTCCGCGCCGATGGGGCCGCCGCCGTAGATCCACTTGCGCATGGAGCCCAGCCGGTAGCGGCGGAAATCGGGCACCGCGTGCAGCGGCGCCAGCAGCGCGATGGGCGCGCAGAAGGTGGCGGTAACCGCCTCGTCCTCGATGATCTGCAGGAAGGCCGCGGGCTGGTACTCGCGCAGCAGCACCACCGTGCCACCCATCAGCAGCGTGGCCATGGTCCAGTTGTTCAGCGGCGAGGCGTGCCAGATCGGCATGGCGATCAGCATGCGCTCGTCGTGGCCGATGGCCATGCCCGCGGCGGTCGCCAGCGCGGCGGCAAAGACGTTGCGGTGCGAGTGCAGGCAGCCCTTGGGCTTGCCGGTGGTACCGGATGTGTAGAGGATCTCCGCCAGTACGTTCTCGTCCCGCGCATCGCCTTGGGCGGGCGCCGCCGGCCAGGGCTCGGCAACGCTTGCCAGCGTATCGAACGAGGGCGTGCCGGCGCATTCGCCGCCGGTGGCCAGCCGCGCGAAGTCGCCGGGCACGCGTGCCAGCACCGGTGCCAGGCTGGCGTCATGGACACAGGCCCTGATGCCCGCATGCCCCACGATGTATTCCACCTCGGGCGCCTGCAGCTTGTGGTTGACGGGCACCACCACCGCGCCCAGGCGCAGCGCGCCGAACATGGCGGCCAGGAAGCCTGGCGTGTTCAGGCACATCAGCGCCACGCGGCCGCCCGCACGCACGCCGTGCGCATGCAGCACCGTGGCGGCGCGGCGGGACAGGTCGCTGAACTCGGCATAGCCGATGCTGCGCCCCTGGTAGCGCAGCATCGCCTTGTCCGGATGGTTGCGCGCGGACGCTTCCAGCATGGAAACCAGATGCAAGGTGTGTCTCCCCAAGCCGCGTGGACGCGGCGTTCTTTCCAGTGGATGGCGGATGGGTGGCGGTGGCCCGGCTTCAGGCGGCCCAGGCCAGCTCCAGCAGGCGCGCGGCGTCGCCGTTGCCCGCGCTGATCCCCATCACCGCGCCCCAATCCGGGTCGAAACGGCTGGCAATGAAAGCCTGCGCGGTGGCCGCGTCGGCGTGCTGGAGCATCAGGCAGGCCTGGGCCGTGAGCACCAGCCGCGTGGTGGTGCGGCGGGCCTCGGCCTGCTGTTCGTCTTCAGGCAGGCGCAGTGCCGCGCGCAGCGCGGCCACGCTGGCCTGGATACGCGGCTCGCCCGCGCCGACGGTGCTCATCTGTTCCAGTACGCGCAGGTAATCCTCGGGGTTGCGGCCAATGGCGCGCAGCACGTCCAGGCACATCACATTGCCCGAGCCCTCCCAGATCGAGTTGACGGGCGCTTCGCGGAACAAGCGGCCCATCGGGCCGTCCTCCACATAGCCGTTGCCGCCGAAGACTTCCATGGCTTCGCCGGTCATCTCGACCGCGCGCTTGCAGATCCAGAATTTGGAAGCGGGCGTGAGGATGCGGCGCCAGGCCAGCCGGGCGGGATCGTCGGTGGCTTCGAAGGCGGTGGCGAGATCCATGGCGAGCAGCATTGCGGCTTCGCTTTCCAGCGCCATGTCGGCCAGCAGCCTGACCATCAGCGGCTGGCGGATCAGCGGCTTGCCGAAGGCGCTGCGATGGCGCGCGTAGTGCAGGGACTGCACCAGCGCATGGCGCAGGAAGCCCGCACTGGACAGCGAGCAGTTCAGGCGGCTATAGGTGGCCATCTCCAGGATGGTGGGAATGCCGCGGCCTTCCTCGCCCACCATGACGCCCCAGGCTTCGCGGAATTCCACTTCGCTGCTGGAGTTGGAGCGGTTGCCGACCTTGTCCTTGAGGCGCTGGATCTCGATCGGGTTCTTGTTGCCGTCCGGCCGCCAGCGCGGCACGAAGAAGCAGGAGGAGCCGGCTTCGGTATTGGCCAGCACCAGGTGGGCATCCGACATCGGCGAGGAGAAGAACCACTTGTGACCGGTGATGAGGTACTCGGCGCCGCGCCCTTCGCCGCGGCTGGGCACCGCGCGGGTGGTGTTGGCGCGCACGTCGGAGCCGCCTTGCTTTTCGGTCATGCCCATGCCGACGTTGATCGAGCGCTTGTGCTCGATGGGGATATCGCGCGGATCGTAGGCCTGGGTCAGCAACTTGTCGCCGAACTGTGCGAACAGTGCGGGCTCCTTGCGCAGCACCGGGATGCAGGCCTGGGTCATATTGGTGGGGCAGAGCGAGCCGGACTCGATCTGGCAATGCATATAAAGCGAAGCCGCGTACGCGGGCCAGGCCGAGGGGCGCGTGTCGGCAAACGGCAGGTTGGCCAGCCCGCTCCTGCGCGCAATGGTCATCATCTCGTGCCAGCCCGGGTGGAAGCGCACCTGGTCGATGCGCTCGCCGGTGCGCGAGTGCGTGTGCAGCTCGGGATGGTAGCGGTTGGCATCCTCGGCATGGCGGATGGTTGCCTCGGCACCAAGCACCGCGCCCTGGCGCTCCAGTTCCGCCTCGCTCCAGTCCGCGCCGGCGCGCGCGACAGCGCGGCGCAGACCGGGATCGCTGGTAAAGAGGTTGTAGTCCTTGAGTTCGGGTACCTGGTTGGTGATGGCGTGGGTAGCGTGCATGGCGAGCTGTCTCCTTGGGCCGGGCCGGCGGGGCTCGTTGCCGCCCCGTTGTCGCCCGTTAGATTCGAGAGATCATTCTAGATACAATGCCCAGCCTGCATGTTCGGCTTTCGGAGCACCATGAACCCACAGCAGAAAGGCCCGGCAAAGCCGCGGCGCAGGCCGGTGCAATCCCGTTCCTGGCAGACATCGCTGGCCATCCAGGAGGCCTTTGTTCGGCTTTTGGCCGCGCACGATTACGCGCAGGTGACGATCCGCGCCATCGTCGACCTGGCCGGCGTGGGTCTGGGTACCTTCTACGAGTACTTCGGCAGCAAGGAAGAACTGGCGCGGGTGTGCCTGCACCTGCGCGCCAAGCGCATCGTGCTGGCGATGGACGAATGCCTGGCGCAACGCCGGGGCGAGCCCATCGTGGACATCGTGGATGCGCTGATCTCCGTCAATGTGGAACACCACAGGGAGACGCCCGAGCGCTGGGGGCCGATCTACCTGCTGGAGCGGCATCATTCGGGGCGCGCGGCGTATCGGGAGATGTATGGGCGATTCGTGGCGCGGTGGAGCCGGGCGCTGCTAGGCGCCGCCGACGCGCCGCATGCCGCCGTGGTCGAAGAGGCCGCTGTGACGCTGCAGGCCATCGTCTATGGCCTGATTTCGCATGCTTGCATCGATGAGGGGGAGGGGATCGATTTTCCCGGGCTGATGAGGCGGCTGCGCGGCGCGGCACATGGTTACCTGGCTACGCTGGGCGCGCGGGATGGCTGAAGGGAGCGTCCCGCAGCGCATGGCGACGCTGCCAGGATGCGCCAAAGCCGTCTGAAATGGCGACGGCAGGCAGCAAACAAACGGTTGAGGGGGCTCGCTCCGGCTGCCGGCACCTGGTGCCGCCGCCACGGGCCACCAAAACAAAACCGGCGCCATCGGCGCCGGTTTTCCTGTCGCAGGGCAGCGCAAGCCAGCTTACTGGATCTTGGCCTTTTCCTTGAGCGCCTTCATCATCGCCTGGAACTGCTCGCGCTGCCAGTTCTGGTCGCCCATCAGCATTTGCACCAGCTGCGGCTTGACTTCTTCGAACGTGGGGATCTTGGCGTCGCGTACGTCGTCGAGCTGGATGATGTGCCAGCCGAACTGGGTCTTGACCGGGGTGTCGGTCATCTGGCCCTTCTTCAGGGCCGTCATGGCCGCCGAGAATTCCGGCACGTAGCTGCTGCTGTTGGCCCAGTCGAGATCGCCGCCGTTGGCCGCGGAGCCCGGGTCCTTGGACGAGGCCTTGGCCATGTCCTCGAACTTGGCGCCGGCCTTGATCTTGGCGATGATGGCGCGCGCGTCGGCTTCTTTCTCCACCAGGATGTGGCGGGCGTGGTATTCCTTGCCGCTGCCGAACTGGGACTTGATCTTCTCGTACTGCTTGCGCAGTTCGTCGTCGCTGGCGCCGTGGGTCTTGACGTAGTCTTCGAACACCGCACCGGCCAGCACGTTCAGCTTGGCCTGTTCCAGTTGTTCCTGCAGGTCGTCGCGCTGGGTCAGGCCCCGCTTGTTGGCTTCCTGCAGCAGCAGCTCACGGTCGATCAGCATGGTGCGGGCACGGTCGCGCAGCTCGGCGCTGGGAGGCTGGCCGGTGCTGGCAATCAGCTTGTCCAGCTTGGCCGAGGGGATCGCCTTGCCATTCACGACGGCGGCGTTCTGGGCGAGGGCGGGCAAGCTGCCAGCGGCAAGCACAGCCGCCAGGCTGAACGAGAGGACGGTGGTCTTCATGGAATCAGGTCTGAGAGTTGCTCGAGGAATCGCGGGAGGTTTCGCGGGATTCAAGTTCTTGGTCGGTCAGCGCGGTCACGGCCAGCGCGTGAATTTGTGCGGGGAACAGATCGCGCAGCGCATCATACACCATGCGGTGGCGTGCCACCCGGGTACTGCCGGCAAATTGCGCGCTGACAATGGTCACGTGATAGTGCCCGCCACCCGAGGCGGCACCGGCGTGGCCGGCGTGCAGCGCGCTGTCGTCGCGCACCGTAACACTGGAGGGGGAGAGGGCTGCGCGCAGCAGGGCTTCGATTTGTGCGGGTTCGGCGGCCATCGGCGGTTGTGCGTGTCCTGGTGGGAGATCCGGCCGGGGCCGGACAGTCGATCGGGGGCGGGCATGGCCCGCCGGCGGGCTTACTCGGTGGTGTTTTCCTGCATGTGGCGCGACAGCCAGACGCTTTGCGCCAGGATGAACACCAGCATCAGGCCCATGCTGCCGAACAGCTTGAAGTTGACCCAGGCGTCGGTGGAGAACTGGTAGGCCACGTAGAGGTTGACCACGCCCATCACGGCGAAGAAGGCGGCCCAGGCAGCGTTGAGCTTGCTCCAGGCGGCGTCCGGCATGGTCACCTGCTTGCCCAGCATGGCGCGGATCAGGTTCTTGCGCCATACCAGTGCCGACAGCGTCAGCGTGGCGGCAAACAGCCAGTACAGCACGGTGGGCTTCCACTTGATGAAGGTCTCGTTGTGCAGCAGCAGCGTGGCGCCGCCAAACACGGAGATGATCACCAGGCTGACCCACTGCATCGGCTCGACCTTGCGGTGGCGCAGCCAGACCCAGCCGATCTGCACCACCGTGGCGGCGATGGCCACCCCGGTGGCGGCGTAGATGCCCTGGAACTTGAAGGCGACGAAGAACAGGATGACCGGAAACAGGTCGAACAGGAATTTCATGCGGACAGGATTTATCGACGCGAGGTCGAGGGCTGGGTTGGCGGCGAACCGCCGCGCGGGCGGTTCGGGCCTAGCGCGGCGTGTCGGGCGATGTCGGCGCGGCGTCACCCGCTTCGAAGTCGGCGGGGTCGCGCTCGTCGAATTTTAGCGCAGCCGAGTTGATGCAGTAGCGCAGACCGGTGGGAGCGGGGCCATCTTCGAAGACATGGCCAAGATGGCTGCCGCATTCCTTGCAGCGGACTTCCACCCGCACCATGCCATGGGTGCGGTCGGTGTGCTCGTCGATCACTTCGCCGTTGATGGGACGGAAGTAGCTCGGCCAGCCGCAGCCGGCGTCGAACTTGGTGCTGGCTTCGAACAGCGGCGTGCCGCAGCCGACGCAGCGGTAGGTGCCGCGCTCCCAGTGATCCCAGTAGCGGCCGGTGAAGGGGCGTTCGGTGGCGGCCTCGCGGGTCACGCGGTATTCGATATCGGAGAGTTGCTCGCGCCACTCGGGTTCGGTCTTTTGCGTGGTCATCTTCGGCTTTCCTTTCTGCTTTCTGGTTGGCTGGGCACGAACCGGGCGCGTCGCATCTTGCCCGTCTTTCGTCACCCGAGGCCCTTGGTCGTTTCCTGACCGTCAAACCTTACATGCTGCCACCCGCTTATGACGAGCAGCTCACTTCCAGCCCCGCCGCCCAGTCCGGCGGCAGCGCGGCGTAGGCGTCGGCCTCCGGCTGCTCGTCGAAGGGGTGCGACAACACGGCGAGCAGGCGGTCCACCTCGCTGTAGTCGTTTTCGCGCGCACGCTGGATGGCGGTCTCCGCCAGGTGGTTGCGCAGCACGTATTTGGGGTTGACCGCCAGCATGGCGGCGGTTCTTGCCGCGTCGCTGGAATCTTCCGCGCGCAGACGGGCGCGGTAGTTCCCGGCCCAGGCGTCCCAGGCCGCGCGGTCCATGAACAGGTCGCGCACCGGTGCATCCTGGCTGCCGTCGGCAGAGGAGATGCGGGCCAGGTTGCGCCAAAACAAGGTGTAGTCCACGCGCTGGGTGTGCAGCAACTGGAACAGATCGGTCAGCAGGGGCTCGTCCTCCTCGTCGCGGCCGCCTGTCGGGCGCAGGCCGAGCTTGTCGCGGTAGCGCTGGAAGAAGGCACCCGCATAGCGCGCCCGGAACGGGTCGAGGGCGGCGCGCGCGGCTTCGACCGCGGCATCGGTGGCGGCCTTCCCGGCTTCGGCTTCGCCATCGGCCTTGCCATCGGCTTCGCGCCACAGCGGCATCAGCGCCTGGGCCAGGCAGTGCAGGTTCCAGAACGCGACCTGCGGCTGCTGGCTGTAGGCGTAGCGGCCCTGGGTATCCGAGTGGTTGCAGATATGGTTGGCGTCGAAGGCATCGAGAAAGCCGAAGGGGCCGTAGTCGATGGTCAGGCCGAGGATCGACATATTGTCGGTATTCATCACGCCATGGCAGAAGCCCACCGCCTGCCACTGCGCCATCAGGTCGGCCGTGCGCAGGGAGACTTCGCGCAACAGGGCCTGGTAGGGCTGCCTGTCCTCGCGGCATTCCGGCATGAAGCGGTCGATCACGAAATCCGCCAGCTGGCGCAGCGAGCCGATGTCTTCGCGGGCGGCGAAATGCTCGAAATGGCCAAAGCGGATAAAGGATGGCGCCAGGCGCGTCACCACGGCGGCGGTCTCGATGGTCTCGCGCCGTACCGGGGCGTCCGAGGCGACGATGCACAAGGCGCGGCTGGTGGGCACGCCCAGCGCGAACATGGCCTCGGAGCAGAGGTATTCGCGGATCGACGAGCGCAGCACGGCGCGGCCGTCGGCCATGCGCGAGTAGGGCGTCATGCCGGCGCCCTTGAGCTGGATTTCCCAAGGCCCGGTGGCGGTATGGGCCTCGGCCAGGCGGATGGCCCGCCCATCGCCCAACTGGCCCGCCCAGACCCCGAACTGATGGCCCGAATAGACGCTGGCGAGGGGGGCGGCCCACCCGGGCACGTGATTTCCTGCAAAAGTTTCGATGAAGTTACGCTGCGTTGCGGCATGCGCATCCCAGCCGAGCAGCCCGGCTGCGGCGGACGACATGCTGACCAGCCGGGGCGAGGGCAGCGGCGTCGGGGCCAGGCGCGTGAAGAAGCGCGAGCCCAGTTCGGCGAAGCCCGGTGCCGTGACGAAAGGCGGCACCGGCGCCTCGGCATCCGGCTGGGTGGGATTGGCGCCTTCTGGCAAGGCGTGGCTGGCTTCGGTAGGCGCGGAAGGGTTCACTGGAGCGTCACTGTGGGTGGCTGGGCGGCGCGGCACCGGCCTGTCGAATTTCCCGCAAGCGCGCTTGCAGGCTAGGGAAAACGACATGTTGAGGTGCAACATGGCAGGCGTTATTGTACTTCCACGCCGTCATTTGCATGTCTGACCGCAGTTGTCGCCACAATGTTTCCGGATATCCCTTGAATCCCGCTTCCCGCCGCACCGGCGTGGTGCGGGCAGGCAACCACCCGGTATCGCGGATATGGCAGCGCACAACGGAATCCCGTTGACGTTTCATCAAAGGATGGGAACAATCGGCCAAAAAATAGAACGGTTGTTCGTTTTTTGGCGGTTTTTTTGACGGATCTACAAAATCACAGGAGACTATTCCATGGCATTGATGGGTCAAATGATGAGCGAACCCTTGCTCATTTCCTCCATCATCAAGCACGCCGCACGCCACTACGGCGGCACGGAAATCGTCTCGCGACGGACCGAAGGCGATCTGCACCGCTATACCTACCGCGATTGCGAATTGCGCGCCCGCAAGCTGGCCCAGGCCATCGCCGCGCTGGGGGTGACAGCGGGCGAGCGCGTCGGCACGCTGGCCTGGAATGGCTATCGCCACCTGGAGATCTACTACGCGGTGTCGGGCTCGGGCGCGGTATGCCATACCGTCAATCCCCGCCTGTTCCCGGAGCAGGTCGCCTATATCGTCAACCATGCCGAGGACCGGTACGTCTTCTTCGATGCCACCTTCCTGCCGCTGGTGGAAGGCGTGGCGCCGCATTGCCCGAACGTGAAGGGCTGGGTGCTGATGAGCGACCGCGCCCATATGCCGGCCGACGCCAAGGTGCCGCTGATCTGCTATGAAGACCTGATCGACGCGCAGGACGGCAACTACGCCTGGCCGCAGTTCGACGAGAACACGGCATCCAGCCTCTGCTACACCTCCGGCACCACCGGCAACCCCAAGGGTGCGCTGTATTCGCACCGCTCGACCGTGCTGCACTCCTACGCATCCGCGCTGCCGGACGCGCTGGGCTGCTCGGCGCGCGATGTGATCCTGCCCGTGGTGCCGATGTTCCACGTCAATGCCTGGGGCCTGCCGTACTCGGTGCCGCTGGTCGGCGCCAAGCTGGTATTGCCCGGCGCCAGGCTCGACGGCGCCTCGCTCTATGAACTGTTCGAGCAGGAGAAGGTGACCTTCTCCGCTGGCGTGCCGACGGTCTGGCTGGGCCTGCTGCAGTACGTGCAGGCCAATCAACTCAGGTTCTCCACCTTCCGCCGCACCGTGATCGGCGGCTCGGCGGCGCCGCCGGCCATGATCCGTGCCCTCAAGGCGCTCGACGTGGAAACCATCCACGCCTGGGGTATGACCGAGATGTCCCCGCTGGGAACGACCTGCAAGCTGCTGGCGCGCCACGCCAGCCTGCCCGAAGAGGAGCAGCAGAAGATCCAGGAGAAGCAGGGTCGCGTCATCTTCGGCGTCGATATGAGGATCGTCGACGGCGACGGCAATGAACTGCCCTGGGACGGCAAGGCGTTCGGCGACCTGCACGTGCGCGGTCCCTGGGTGATCGAACACTACTACCGCAACGATGCCTCGCCGCTGGTGGATGGCTGGTTCCCCACGGGCGACGTGGCCACCATCGACCCGGACGGCTATATGCAGATCACCGACCGCAGCAAGGACGTGATCAAGTCCGGCGGCGAGTGGATCTCCTCGATCGATATCGAGAACGTGGCGGCGGCCCATCCGGCGGTGCATATGGCGGCCTGCATTTCCTGCTATCACCCCAAGTGGGACGAGCGCCCGCTGCTGGTGGTGATGACGAAGCCGGGCGCCGAGGTGACGCGCGAGGAATTGCTGAAATTCTTCGAAGGCAAGGTCGCCAAATGGTGGATTCCCGATGACGTGGCCTTCGTCACCGAGATTCCGCTCACCGCCACCGGCAAGATGCAGAAGCTCAAGCTGCGCGAACAGTTCAAGGACTACCGCCTGCCGGCCGCCTGACCTGATGACCTGACTGACGCCAAGGCGGCCGCAGAGCCGCCAACCCTTTGCCGGCCAGCGGCCGGCATCCGTAGGACAGGTTTGCAGCGCGTTGAGGTAACGGAGAGGGCGTCGCGGCGAATCGGGATCAAAGACAGCCAACTATAAAACCGAAGGAGACAAGCATGATCAGAATGCGTTCGCTGGTGGCCGCCACGGCTATTCTTGCGGCAATGGGTTCCGGGGTGGCGGCGGCCGACACGGTGAAGATCGCCTTTATCGATCCGCTGTCCGGCCTGATGGCGCCAGTGGGTCAGAACCAGCTCAAGAGCTGGCAGTTCGTCGCCGACATCGCCAACCAGAAGAACTGGGGTGGCGGGCACAAGTTTGAAGTGGTCGGCTTCGACAACAAGCTCTCGCCGCAGGAAAGCCTGACCATCCTCAAGCAGGCCGTGGACCAGGGCATCCGCTACATCGTGCAAGGCAACGGCTCCTCGGTGGGCCTGGCCCTGGAAGACGCGGTGGCTAAGCACAACGAGCGTAATCCGGGCAAGGAGATCGTCTACCTGAACTACGCCGCGGTGGACCCGGACATGACCAATGGCAAGTGCAACTACTGGCATTTCCGGCTCGACGCCAACTCCGACATGAAGATGGAGGCCCTGACCACCTTCCTGGCCAAGGACCCCAGCGTCAAGAAGGTCTACCTGATCAACCAGAACTACTCCTTCGGTCACCAGGTGGCGCGCGCCGCCAAGGAATACCTGAAGCGCAAGCGTCCGGACATCCAGATCGTCGGCGACGACCTGCATCCGCTGGCCCAGGTCAAGGACTTCGCCCCGTACGCGGCCAAGATCAAGGCCTCCGGCGCCGACACCGTGATCACCGGCAACTGGGGCAGCGACCTCGCGCTGCTGATCAAGGCCGGCAAGGACGCGGGCCTGTCCACCAACTACTACACCTACTACGCCGGCACCACCGGCGTGCCGACCGCCATGGGGCCGTCGGAAGCCGGGCATGTCAAGTATGTCGGCTACTACAACCCCAACAACAAGGGCTTCAAGGGCGCGGATGTCATCGAGGGCTTCAAGAAGAAGTACAACGACGACTTCTACGTGATGGCCGCCTACACCGGTATCGCCATGCTGGGCAAGGCGTTCACCGACACCAAGTCGACCGATCCGGTCAAGGTGGCCAAGGCGCTGGAAGGCATGAAGGCCGAAAGCCTGAACGGCGCGGTGGAGATGCGCGGCTCGGATCACCAGGCCCAGCAATCGCTGGTGGTGGCGACCTGGACCAAGGCCGACGGCAAGGAGGTCAGGTTCGACCAGGAAAACACCGGCTTTGGCTGGAAGACCGATGCGCTGCTGGACCAGTACGTGGCAGCGCAGCCGACCTCCTGCCAGATGAAGCGCCCGGGCGGAGCCTGAGCGCGGCGGGGAGCGCGGCCAGTTCCGGCGCGCGCCCCGATCCTGCATACTTCGGTCGGCCCGGGGCGGCGCATGCCACCCCGGGTGGGCAGCGCTCACCCGCGCGCGCCCGATTTCCGACCGGCCGACCGCTGGCCCGCCAACTGGCCGCGAGCGTCAGAATGAAGGATATGTTGTGGAATTCTTCGTCATTTCCATGTTGAACGGCGTCAGCTACGGGCTGCTGCTGTTCATGCTCTCTTCCGGGCTTACGCTGATCTTCAGCATGATGGGCGTGCTGAACTTCGCGCACGCCAGTTTCTACATGCTGGGCGCCTACTTTGCCTACACCATCGCCAGCAAGATCGGCTTCTGGCCCGCGCTGATCTTCGCGCCGCTGCTGGTGGCCGGTGCCGGGGCGCTGGTGGAGCGCTTCGGCCTGCGCACCGTGCACAAGTACGGGCATGTGGCCGAGCTGCTGTTCACCTTTGGCCTGGCCTACCTGATCGAGGAAGGCGTCAAGCTGGTATGGGGCCTGGCCGCCGTGCCTTACCGCATCCCGGCCGAGCTGGACGGGCCGCTGTTCACGGTCTTCACCTCGTCCTTCCCCAAGTACCGCGCGTTCATGATGCTGGTGTCGCTGGCGATGCTGGTGGCGATCTACCTGGTGCTCACCCGCACCCGCATCGGGCTGGTGATCCAGGCCGCGCTGACGCACCCCGAGATGGTCGAGGCGCTGGGACACAATGTGCCGCGCGTGTTCATGATGGTATTTGGCGGCGGCGCCGCGCTGGCGGGGCTGGCCGGGGTCATCGGCGGCAACGCCTTTGTCACCGAGCCGTCGATGGCGGCGGCCGTGGGGTCGATCGTCTTCGTGGTGGCGGTGGTGGGCGGCATGGGCTCGCTGGTGGGCGCCTTTATCGCCTCGCTGCTGATCGGCGTGCTGCAGACCTTTGCCGTCACGCTGGACGCCTCGCTGGCCGGCCTGCTGGGTTCGGTCGGCCTGCATGTGACCGACAGCACGCCGCTGTCCTCGCTGTGGAGGCTTACCGTGGCGCAGGTCGCCCCGGTATTGCCGTATCTGTTGCTGGTTGTGATGCTGATCTTCCGGCCGCGTGGTTTGATGGGTACCCGGGAGAGCTGACAGCATGGAGACGACAATGCAACAACGCCGCGAGGCGGCCGCGACGGGCCGCACCATGCGCTATCGCCCGCTGAACCTGGCGCGCTGGCTGATCTGGGGCCTGACCGCGGCCCTGATGCTGGTGATGCCGCTGTTTTTCACCGGCGGCTTCGCCATCACGCTGATGTCCCAGATGGGCATCATGATCATCTTCGCGCTGTCCTACAACATGCTGCTGGGGCAGACCGGCATGCTGTCGTTCGGCCATGCCGTGTACGCGGGACTGGGCGCCTTCATCGCCATCCACGTGCTGAACATGGTGGGCGCGGGCAAGGTATGGCTGCCGGTCTCGCTGCTGCCGGTGGTGGGCGGCCTGGCCGGCGCCTTCTTCGGCGTGCTGTTCGGCTATGTCACCACCAAGAAGTCCGGCACCACCTTCGCCATGATCACCATGGGCATCGGCGAAATGGTGTTCGCCAGCTCGCTGATGTTCCCGGATTTCTTTGGCGGCGAAGGTGGGATATCCACCAACCGCATGGTGGGCGAAGCCGTGTTCGGCATCACCTACGGCCCCGGGCGGCAGGTGTACTACCTGATCGCGGTGTGGTGCCTGCTGTCGATGGTGGCCATGTATGCCTGGACCCAGACGCCGCTGGGCCGTATCGCCAACGCAGTGCGCGACAATCCGGAGCGGGTGGAATTCATCGGCTACAACACCCAGCGCGTGCGCTACCTGGTGCTGATCCTGTCGGCCTTCTTCGCCGGTATCTCGGGCGCGCTCTCGGCCATCAATTTCGAGATCGTGTCGGCCGAGAACGTCAGCGCGGTGCGCTCCGGCGGGGTACTGCTGGCGGCGTTCATCGGGGGCGCGGGCGTATTCTTCGGCCCGGTGATCGGCGCCGTGGTGTTCATCCTGTTCGCGGTGGCGCTGTCCGACCTGACCAAGGCATGGCTGCTGTATCTCGGCCTGTTCTTCGTGCTGATGGTGATGTTCGTGCCGGGCGGCATCGCCAGCCTGCTGACGATGCAGGTACCGCTGCTGGCGCACCGCAAGCTGGGCCGCATGCTGCCGGACTACGGCCGCGCCGCGGCTGCCGGGCTGGTGCTGCTAGCGGCGGTGATCCTGACCGTGGAGCTGGTCTACAAGGTACAGGTGGACAGCGCCAACGGTACCGACATGTCACTGATCGGCATCGGCTTCGATGCCGGCACCGTCGCGCCATGGCTGGTGGCAGCGGTGCTTTGGGTGGGCGGCCTGCTGGCCTGCCGCGCCGCGAAGGCGCGCGTGCGCGCCACCTGGGACAAGGTACAGGCCGAAATCACGGGAGGTACGGCATGACCGCGGCATTGGAACTGAACGATGTGCGCAAGAAATTCGGCCAGACCGAAATCATCCGGGGGGTGAACCTCACCATCCCCAAGGGCGAGCGCCATGCGCTGATCGGCCCCAACGGGGCCGGCAAATCGACCACCTTCAACCTGATCTCGGGCCGCTTCGCGCCCAGTTCGGGCACGGTCAGGCTCAACGGCCAGGAGATCGGCGGGCTGCAGCCCTTCGTGATCAACCGCATGGGGCTGTCGCGCAGCTTCCAGATCACCAATATCTTTCACCGGCTGTCGGTGTTCGAGAACCTGCGCTGCGCGGTGCTGTGGTCGCTGGGCTACAAGTATTCTTTCTGGCATCGCCTGTCCGAGCTGCGCGACGCGCGCGAGCGGGCGGACGAAGTGCTGGAACTGATCGGCCTGCAGCACCGCCGCAACACCCAGGCCAGCCTGCTGACCTACGCCGAGCAACGCGCGCTGGAGATCGGCATCACCATCGCCGGCGGCGCCGAGGTGATCCTGCTGGACGAACCCACCGCCGGCATGAGCCGCTCGGAGTCCGACCACGCGGTGGAGCTGATCCGCCGTGTCACCGTGGGCAAGACCCTGGTGATGGTGGAGCACGACATGAGCGTGGTGTTCGGCCTGGCCGACCGCATCTCCGTGCTGGTCTACGGCGAGGTCATCGCCACCGACACCCCCGAGGCCATCCGCGCCAACCGCAAGGTCAAGGAAGCCTACCTGGGCACGACCCTGGACGAACCTGCCACTGAGGGAGCGCACTGATGGGCAAGCGCATGCTGGACGTGCAGGGATTGCACGCCTACTACGGCAAGAGCCATATTCTCCACGGCGTCGACGCGCATATCGACGAAGGCGAGATCGTCGCCCTGCTGGGCCGCAACGGGGTGGGGCGCTCGACCATGGCCAAGGCCATCCTCGGCATGGTCAAGGCGGAGGGCTCGGTGCGCTTTCGCGACGAGGAGATCCTCGGGCGGCGCACCTTCGAGATCGCCCACCTGGGCGTGGGCTACGTGCCGGAGAACCGCGACATCTTCCCCACGCTCACGGTGCGCCAGAACCTGCAGCTAGGGGAGAAGCGCAATCCGCGCCAGTCCAAGCCCCGCTGGACGGTGCAGGACATGTACAACATGTTCCCGCGCCTGAAGGAGCGGGAGAATACGTCTGCCGGCGTGCTCTCCGGCGGCGAGCAGCAGATGCTCACGCTGTGCCGCACCCTGATGGGCGACCCCGACCTGGTGCTGATCGACGAGCCCACCGAAGGGCTGGCCCCGATGATCGTCACGCTGGTGGGCGACTACCTCAAGGTCCTGAAGGAGCGCGGCGTGTCGGTGCTGCTGATCGAGCAGAAGCTGGCCATCGCGCTGGATATTTCCCAGCGGGTCTATGTGATGGGGCACGGGCATATCGTGTTCGAAGGCACGCCAGGGGATCTGAAGGCGAATGCCGCCATTCGCAAGGAATGGCTGGAGGTGTAGGGGGGCCGCCGCCAGGATGGCCCGGAGGCCTTCGGCCATCCGGCGCCTTCCTCACGCCCGAGCCGAGCAGCGGGCGGCGGCACGCTAGAACGACACCTTCAACCCCAGCTGCCCGCCGAGACTGGTGAGGCCAGAACCGTCGACGCTCTGTTCGACGCCGATCCGCGCATTGACCACGACGTTCTTGCGAACCTGGCCTTCAATCCCGGTCTGCAAGCTCAGCGCCGTGCCCGGCAGGTCATTGCTGAAGCCGACGTCGCCCTGGGTCGGCGTGCTGAAGCGCGTACGGGCATGGGCACCCACGCGCTGCAGCAGATTGCCGCTTACCCAGGCAGTACCCGGCGCTTGATCTGACCACCGCAGGTCCTTGCTCAGCCGTGCCCCCAGGCGCAGCAGCGCGGTGTCGGTGCTGGGGAACATCACCCTGCTGGCAGCATCCGCGCTATCGTGCAGGTCCAGAGGTTGATACACCAGCTGGGCCTGCGGCTGGACATGCAGGCCGGGCGCCAGATCGTAGCGGCGACCGGCTTCCAGCTGCCAGAGGGCAATCTGCCGATAGCGCCGGCGGGATACGCGTGGGAGATTCGCCCCCACACAGCCCCCTGCCGGAGGCTGCGAACCGCCGTGCCTGGCACATTGGGCAAGAGGTCGACGATTGTGGAGCTATTGCCATCGGATAAATCCTGAGGATGCGCCGAACAATCTGATCGTCCTGCGGGCAGGTTCCCCAAGGGCTGGGACCATGACATCATGGCGTTCCTCAGGATCCTCATACGATCGAGCATGCGTCCGGAAGCTGATAACAAGCCCAGGCTCTTTGAAGTGGCCTTCTTTTTCTCCTTCTATGGCTTCTCGATCTTTTTCGCCGGAGGCTGGCTCCTGTTCGACGCGCTTGACCTGAGTGCCAACTGGCCAAGGTGGCTGCGCCTCTCCTGCGTCAGCGCATTCGCCTGCGTCGGCGCCTATGTCATTGGACGCCTGTTCCGGTCGCTATTCCACCTATTGGCGGTCGGCCTCGTGTTGGGCGTTGCGGCGGCAATCGGCCTTCTTTGGTGATTCCGCCGCAATGGGATCGCGTACCGCCGTCTCGCCCTGACTCAGTTCGCCATGGGTGCAATTCCGGCTTGCGGGGGGGCGGGGATGAGGCTGCGCACAAGCGCCAAGCCGGATGGAGGCAGCACAGGTGGTCAGTCGCTGACCGGGGAGGGGGAACAGCGGCAATGCTCGTGGCGGCTGCGTGACGCTTGCCAACGGCGCCATGTACAAGGCAGCGCCTGTTTCATCCGCAAGGACCGGCGCTGCGCAAAGCGCGCCGCGCCGGCCAGGCTCAACGGGCCTTCAGGAACTCCCCGACCTCGAGCAGCACCAGCTCGTTGTCGTCCGCCTTGTTCGGCTCGCGGCTGCTGGAGAAGGGCAGGTTGTTGTCGTTGCCGACCACGATATGGGTGGGGTCCACCACATCGACGTTCTCGATGGTGAAGAACGGGAACTTGAGCACGCCGTCGTTCAGCGGCTTGCGGGCCAGGTGATCGGGGTCGGCGATATTGAGCAGGTCGATATAGCCGATCTTGCGTACTGGGCCGCCGGCATTGGCATCGGTCAGCTCGATCTTGTAGACACGCTTGAATTTGGCGATATCGGAGAAGCAGTCGTTGCGCTTCTGGCCTTCCGGGCAGGCTTTGTCGGCCGTGCCTTCGCCGTTGTCGCGCTCGATGATCAGGCCGGTGGTGGCGTCGATCATGTTGAAGTCGCCGATGGCGTTGCCGTTGGCTTCCAGCGGGTACTTCCACGAGCGGCCCGTCCATTTGCCAGCCTGGGTGTCGAACTCCAGTACGCGCAGGGCTTCCTTGCCGTCGACGCGTTCGAAGTCCTTGGCTTCGGCATGCCACACCGGACCTTCGAGCAGTGCGTAGAGCCTGCTGCCGTCCGGCGACGAGGCCATGCCTTCGAAACCCTTGGAGCGCTTGATCTGGAAGTCCACGACACCGCCCGGCACGCCGGGCGTGGTCACGGCGGGGTGGTCGGGCGAGCGGACGACTTTGCCGTCGACCAGTGTGTCGTACACCGCCTGCACCTTGCCATTCAGGTCGGCCTTGATCAGGAAGGGACCGAACTCGTCGCCGATCCAAAGCGAGCCGCCGGCGAACTGGAAGCTCTCGGTGTCGAAGTCCGAGCCCGTCAGGTAGCGTTGGCTGGTGCCTTCGTGGACGATGCGGAAGGGAACCTTCTTGTCCGGGTCGTGCAGGAAGACGGTGCCCAGGCGCTGGAGCTTGCCGTTCTTGAAGTCCACCTTGTAGTGGTTCAGGTAGAGCATGAAGTCCGGCGAGTTGGCCTTGCTGCCGGCGCCGTTGTCGGTCAGCACCCAGAAGGTGCCGTCGGGCATGTGCTTGATGCCGGAATGTCCTTGCAGCGGCTGGCCCTTGAAGGGCAGCGAGACGCCGGTCGGCCGGTTGGCCGACATGCCTTCCACGGCGCCGATCTTTTCCACGCGCGCGCCGGTGGTGAACTTGCCGCTGACCTGCAGGTCTTGCGGCGCATCCTTGGGCGCGGCGACAAAGCTCTGCGCCGGCAGGATGGCATGACCGGAAAGGGTGGCGGGATAGGCCGGTGCGGCGGCCGTCTCGGCGGCAGCGGGCAGGGACCACGCTGCTGCGGTGATGGCGATAACGGCAATGACGGTCGCGGACGGGAGCGTGCGCATATAGGCGATGAAGGTGATGACTCGGAACGAAAGATCGCTACGATGCATGGTCTGCGTGACGACAGCATGACAATTCGCTGGGGGCGGAATTCGCCGCCGGCCATGGTCTTACCGGGGATTACGGGCGCGTCAGCCGCCCTCGGAATCTGCCCCGGCCTGCGCAGCAGCGGCAATGGCGCCGCTGGCCGGAACCGGCCCTGCGAGACGCGCGCGGACGGTCGACTCGATATGTGCATTGTCTCCGGCGGACAACACTCCGATGCCTGAATACCGCCGCCGGCATTGCCAGTTTCGCTGCGCGGCGTTACGATCACTTCCCTCAATCAACCGCACTGCAAAGGAGAGCACATCATGAAACAGTCGATGCATCTTTGCAGGCCGCGCCAGAATTAATCGTTCCGCCCGCTAGCGCCATTGGCGCCATTGCAGCACTGCACGCATCGCGTCGCATGCTTCGCGCGGGGAATCGCATTGCTCGGCCTCGGCCTGCCACATCAGATTCTTCTCTTATCTGGATGGGTATATGGGCAACTGCATCAAGCATCTGTCCGAACGCGTATCGCTGATCGCGTCGGACGACACCTGGATCGAAGGTAACGCGATCCATCAACTTCATCACACTGCAAGTCTTGCCGGCATGGAGCAGGTCGCCGGCATGCCGGACCTGCATCCGGGCCGGGGTTATCCGGTCGGCGCGGCATTCTTCTCCCGCGGGCGGTTGTATCCCGCGCTGGTGGGCAACGACATCGGCTGCGGCATGGCGCTGTGGCGCACGGAACTGGATGCCCGCAAGCTCGGCGCGGAGCCGCTGGAAAAGCGGCTGGGCAATATCGACGGTCCGCTCGACGCGTCCTGGGCCGACACGGTGGCACAGGTCGTGGCAAGCCACGCACTGGAGGGCGCGGGCCACGCGCAGGCGCTGGGCACCATCGGCGGTGGCAATCATTTCGCGGAGCTGCAACGGCTCGAAGAGATCCACGACGAGGCCGCGGTGGCGGCGCTGGGGCTCGAACGCCGGCGGCTGGTGCTGCTGGTGCACAGCGGCTCGCGCGGGCTTGGCCAGGCGATCCTGCAAGACCATATCGAGCGTTTCGGCCATCGCGGCCTGGGCGACGATGGCGGGGACTGCGCCGACTACCTGGCCCGGCACGCGCAGGCGCTGCGCTTTGCGCGCGGCAACCGCGAACTGATTGCGCGCCGCATGCTGGAGCGCCTGCGAGGCGGCGGCGAACGGGTGCTCGACGTCGATCATAATTTCGTGGCTGCCGCCACGATCGGCGGCAATACCGGCTGGTTGCATCGCAAGGGGGCTACGCCGGCCGATGTCGGGGCGGTGGTGATTCCCGGTTCGCGGGGAGACTACAGCTATCTGGTCGAGCCGGTGGCGGACGCACGCAGCCTGTTGTCGCTGGCGCACGGCGCCGGGCGCAAATGGATGCGCGGCGAATGCAAGAGCCGCCTGTCGGCGCGCTTTACCGCGGAGCAACTGAGCCGGACCCACTTCGGCAGCCGGGTGATCTGCCGCGACCGGCAACTGATCTACGAAGAAGCGCCGCAAGCCTACAAGCCGATCGACAGCGTGGTGGCCGCGCTTTGCGACGCGGGCCTGGCCAGGCCGCTGGCGCGGCTGCGCCCGGTGTTGACGTACAAGACGCAAGGGGAGTGCTGCCGATGATCCTGCTACAACTCTCCGCGGCGCAGGGACCGGCCGAATGCTGCCTGGCGGTCAGCCGGGCGCTCAAGCGCTTGCTGCACGAGGCAGCGCAATGCGGCGCGCAGGCCGAGATCCTCGAAGAGGAGGCGGGCGAGCGCGGCGGCACCTTGCGCTCGGTGCTGCTAAGCCTGGATGGCGAACCGGCGCAGGCGCTGGCGCGGCACTGGGAAGGCACGGTGCAATGGACGTGCCCAAGCCCTTACCGGCCCGGACACGCGCGCAAGAACTGGTTTATCGGGGTGGCGCGTTGCGCCGCGCCGTCGCCAGCGCTGGCAGGCGAGATCCGCTTCGAAACCTGCCGGGCCTCCGGGCCGGGCGGGCAGCACGTCAATCGCACCGAGTCGGCCGTACGCGCCGTCCATATCGCCACCGGGATCAGCGTGCGGGTGCAGTCCGAGCGCAGCCAGCATGCCAACAAGCGTATCGCCATGCTGCTGATCGCGCACCGGCTGGCGCAGCAGGCCGAGCAGGGTGAGCTGGCCCGGCGTGCCCAGCGGCGCTTGCTGCACCATCAGGTGGAGCGTGGGGCGCCGGTGCGGGTCTTCAAGGGGGAGCGCTTCGAGCCGGCCTGAGGCCCCGGGTTACGGCACGGCGCCTGCCTTGCGGGCGCCGCGCCGATCGCGTCAAGACAAGGAGCCGCGATCCGAGGTTGACTGGACGTCGTGGCAAGCCTTGCCTGCCAGGGCTGGGGCGGCCCCCGCAAGCCGAAGCGACGCCGTTGCTGCAAAAGTGGAGTCAGGCTGCGCTAAGCATATGGTTTGGGATTGCGCAGCGATCAGGCGATGATCTGCCGCCTGAAATGATGCCGTCGAGCGCGGCCGATGCGATGACGACTGGACGGCAGATTGCAATTGGGCTTGCCCGGAACATCGCCCCTCGTCGAATCAACTTCAGATTCCTCCTAAAAAACAAAAGCGCATTCTTGTAAGAATTAAATATTCGAAATTCCCTTCACGGACATACACGGTAGCCGCGGATTTTCTGCTCAGTGATCTTCTTAAGACGCTGCATCCTCTTTCTCGATTCCGAATCAAACGGAGTGTAGACGTTGAGCCGCAAGCCTGGCTCGCTATCCACGGAAAACAACGAATACCAGAAACTCAACCGGCCGGCCACAGGGTGATCGAACTCCTTGACTTCCTCATCCCGTCCCTTTACGTCGGACTCTTCCCACCATCGTGCGAATGCCTTGCTGCCCGCGACCAGGTCGGAAATGAGCTCGCGAAAAACCGGATCTTCCTTGGACGCGCTTGCATCCAGTCGGAATTTGGCGATTGCGCTTCGAGCATCCTGTTGCCAATTGACCAGCAGGCGCATGTGCTCGGGGTCAAGGAACAGTAGGCGTATGACATTTCTCTTATCGGGATCGACCGCAGACAGATCTCCAAACAGTGCCATCGCCGCCTTATTCCAATAGAGAAGGTCCCACCACGAGTTCTTGATGAAGGCAGGACCCTCCACGCCTTCCACCATCTGCTTCAATCCCTCACTGACGATGGTCTCGCCATGGATCTGCTGCCGTATGGGTGGGCGGACATTGCATAAGAGGAACAACAAATCTCTTTCCGCTGCGCTCAAGCGCAGCACGCGCGCCAGACGCTCGAGAAGCCGGGCGGAAACGCTGATTTCTTTGCCTTGCTCAAGCCACGTGTACCAACTGAGGCTGATGTGACACAGATGCGCCACTTCCTCCCGTCGCAGCCCCGGGGTTCTGCGCATTCCTGCCACATCAATCCCGACCTGGTCTGGTTTGACCTTGGCTCGCTGGGCGCGCAAGAAAGCGGAAAGCTGTTCCCGTCTGTTCGATGCCGAATTCATCTTGCTACCAGGTAGTTGTTACCTGCGGTAATAGTACAAGCAACCTCATTGAATGACTATGTTTGCAGCCGTACTATCTGCCGTATCGCCCTGATTCCCCGCAAGCAACGGCCACACAAATACGGCCCAGGAGACCGCAGTGAGCAACTTTGAGCGCGTAATTTCCGACACAAGGCAAGATTTCGACCGGGTGTATGCAGCCCACCCGCTTATTTCAATGACGTTGAGCGGCATTCCAACGGCGGAAATATCATGCTTAAGGTATCAAGTGACTCACCGTTCCCCGGGTTGCGGAGCCCTTTTTCAATGGAGAATACTTCGATGAGCAAGAATGGAATTTTCTGGAAGATCCAACGGGGTGAATTGCCTGTTCCCCAAGCTGCGGTGACGCTCGGAATGGAAATTCGGGAAGTCGATGAAACTAGTGGAACGATATGCGTGACTTTCGACGGCAAAGCGGACTTCCTCAATCCCGCTGGCCAGATACAGGGCGGATTCCTGATGGCCATGCTGGACGACACCCTGGGTCCGGCACTGACCGCCACACTGGAGGAGGGTGAATTCGCGCCAACGCTGGAAATGAAGGTGCAATTTCTGGCGCCCGCGCTGACAGGGCAACTGACGGGCCGAGGGCGTGTCATCTCCCGCGGCGGAACGATCGCATTTCTCGAGGGCGAGTTGTATCAGGCCGAGCGGCTGATTGCAAAGGCCACCGCAACCGCCGTCGTGCGCAGACTTCATCGGCAGCATGTGTCTTGAACGCGCTCGCCGCCGGGAGCCCCGGTAAAGTCGCCCCACCATTTGTCATGCTGCCGTCACGGAGCCCATGCATCGTAGCGGTCTTTCGCCTCTATTGGCACCAGGCCGGTACGGCCCTTGTCTTGACGCGATCCATTCACTCGCTATCGGTGTCCTCGTCGTCGGCTTCATCCAGCACGTCTCGGACAGCCGCTTCAATAACCTCGAACGACGCTTCCGGAACGCGATCTGCAAAACGCTTGCGTTTCTTCCTGGAGATGACGCCGTCGTTGTCAAGGCAGATGACCACCAGCGTCGCCAGATCGTTGCCGCGGACGTCGATTTTCTCGTTCACCCGTCGCATCACCTGATCGTAGCGCTCAAGGAAGACCGTTTCCTGGCGCAGTTCCACATCCAGCGCCTGCGCCGCCATCCGGAAGCCGAACTCGACGCAGGCCGTGGCATCCCAGTAACGAAAGATCGCATCGTCCGTCCTGAACTCGAACTGGTATTCGCCTTCATCAATCCAGGTCACCTTTACCCGCTCGCGAGCCTGGCGTGAGTACGCCTGAAGCGCAGCGAGGTAGTCAGCTTCATTTCGCTTCATGGCCACCGACACAGGCAGGAGCAGTCCCTTCGCGAGCTTGCCTGACGTGCACAGGGCCTTGTGAAAAAGGAATCGCGATAGCCGTCCATTGCCATCCATGAACGGGTGAATGAAGACAAAGCCGAACGACGCGATGCTCGCGGCAACGATGGGGTCGGTCTGGCTGGGTGCGTCGTTGGCGAATGCCATCCACGCATCCATCAGCGGCTCGACCAATTCCGGCCATGGCGGCACGTAGGTCACGCCACTGGCGCCGCGCCCAGGGCCGCGCAGCCAGTTTTGCTCGCCCCGAAACTGCACGGCCTGATCGAGCGGATTGGTCACGGTCGACGACTGCAGTTCAGCCAGGTAGTCCTCGCTCAGTCGCCGGCCTTCATGGGCCTGGTGAAGGAGTTGGACAAAGGCGCGCGCCTTGTCTTCGCTCGGGGTCTCTTGCTCGATCGCGTAGGAATCCTCCGTTTCGTGCAGATAGGCCCAGGCTAGCGCGCGGTCGAGCATGGCTGGTCCCAGGCTCTTCAGGAACGCGTTGGCGCGCCCCAGGATGTCGGAGGCGATCGCGGCCTCGATTGCCGGCGTGCGTTCGACCGTGGCGCAGTACGCCAGGGAGCCCAGACCGTTGAAATCTACCCGCCACCGCGCATCGCGCCGCGAGGGGCCCGTGATATAGCGAGCTGGATCGAATACGCTCGCATAGCCGACCGTGATCTCCGGTCGCCCCTCCAGCCGCTGGCCATTGAAGTGCTCCCAAAGGAATGCCGCGACCCGGATGTACTGGCCGTTGGGTGTTTGTTTCAGCGCTGCCAGCATTTGCGCGGCGGGAATTGCCGGCAGCACTTGGGCCAGTATCTGGAGATTGACGCCTTCATGCTTCAGGGCGAACAAAATGTGATCCAACGGATCCTCGGACTGTGGCGCCACCTGCGCCGGAATGGCCAGCAGCCCGTTCCCAGGCATCACTTTCGTCACCGGCCGCACCTGCGCCGGCTGTGCTAGCGCAAAAGCGGTCAGGCCGCCCTTCCGGCGAAGAAGCTCATATCCCACTGCGCTCATATTTTTCTCATCGGGCCATGTTTTTTCGCATTGTTGCACAAAGTATTCTTTTTTTTATCAAAAGTTACTCATACGTTACTTATAAATTACCTTGAGCGTCTGACACAGACCGGAGGTGGCAGTTGGATTTTTATCAGTCCGCAGCGATTCTTATCAATTCTAATGTGGTTTATCGGATTTTTATCAGCCAGGATAGGAGCAGTCATACCAGCGGGGTAGTACAAATTCCAATCCACGAGTGCGCTCCCTTTGCATGCACGAACGCCGGACGGAAGTATTCCTTGCGCGCCGCAGCCGGACACAGCAACCACGATCCAGTCAGTTCGGCGTGCAATGGAATCCACATGGATTTGCAGCAAGTGCCGGTGTGGCCATCCTCGATATTGACAAATTATCCATATCTGGATAACCTGTCCATATGAAAAAACGCACGCCGGAACGCACGCTCGAGCAGCAAGCGCTGCTCGATCAACTCAAGCAGGTGGCCCAGGGTCTGAGCGAGACCTTCGCTCCCTTTTGCGAGGTGGTCGTCCACGATCTGCTGGATCCCAGGCACGCCATCCTAGCCATCCACAACAACCTGTCGGGCCGCGCGGTGGGCGATCCCGCCACCGAACTTGGCCTTGCCCGGATTGCCGATCCGGCATATCCGCAGGTCATCGCCAATTATGCCAATCAGTTCGCGGACGGGCGCCAGGCCAAGAGCACCTCGATCGGCATCAAGGATTCGACCGGCAGCTATGTCGCCGCCCTGTGCATGAACGTCGACCTTACGCTGTTCCGCAGCTTGCAGAATGTGCTCGGGCAGTTCGGCAGCGTGGATTCGGGCGCGGCCATGAAGGAGTCGCTCGACCCGGCCGGCGCGGACGCCATCCGGGCGCGCATCGACCAGTTTGCCGCGCGCCTTGCCACCACGCCGCGCTCCCTGAAGGCCGAGGAACGGCGCGCGCTGCTGCGCGAACTCAAGGAAGCGGGATGCATGGAGGTTCGCCGCGCCATGGAAATCGTGGCGCTGCATCTCGGCGTGTCGCGGGCTACGGTGTACAGCTATGCCAAGTGACGCGCGCCTGCTCCTGCTCGACAAGAACCAGGTCGAGGCGCTGCTGCAGCCGGCCGACGTACTGGATGCGGTGAGGGAAGCCTTTGTCCTGCATAGCCAGGGAGAGGGCCGCGTCTTTCCGCTGGTGCGGGAGCCGCTGGCGACGGGCGGCGTGTTCGGCATCAAGTCGGGCGACGTCCAGTCACAGGGCCTGCTGGGTTTCAAGGCAGCCGGATTCTGGCCGGCCAACCGTGCCCTGGGTGGCGAGCCGCATCAGGCCACGATCCTGCTGATCGATCCTGCCACCGGCCGTCCGCAGTGCGTGATCGATGGCAATGCCGTCACTACCATGCGCACGGGCGCCGCCGGCGGTCTGGGGCTGCAGTTGCTGGCGCGCCAGGACAGCCGGCGTCTCTGCCTGTTCGGTACCGGCGTGCAGGCGCGGATTCAGCTGACGTTTGCGCTTGCGCTGCTGCCATCGCTCAAGCACGTTCGCTATGTCACGGTGACGGATCAGCCCGATGCCGGTTTCGAGCGCGCCTTCGGCGAGCGCTGCGACATCTCCCACGCCACCGACCGCAACGCGGCGGTGGCGGCCAGCGATGTGGTGATTACCGCCACGCCTGGCGGTGGCGCGCTGTTCGACCTGCAGGCAGTGCAGGCCGGGACGCACCTGAACTGCGTGGGCGCGGACACCAGGGGCAAGCGCGAGCTGCCCGATGGCCTGCTGGCGCGTACGCGCCTGTTTGTCGACGACCGGGACCAGGCCCGCCAGATCGGCGAAACGCAATGGGCGCCCGATACGCCTTGCACGGAGATCGGCGACCTGCTGAGCGGCAAGGCGCAAGTGGACCGCCACGCCAGCGACATCACCGTTTTCGATATGACGGGCCTCGCGCTGCAGGACCTGACCGTGGCGCGCCTGCTCCACCAGCGCGCCGCCGCGGCGCAGGCCGGCACCAGCGTCCATTGGCCCTGGTAGGGTTTTCCATTCCAACGCGATTCCAACGCGATTCCAACGAGACTTACGATCATGCTGAACCTGCCCACTTTCGACGATGTGTCAGCCGCCGCGAAGCGGCTCGAGGGCCACGCCCACCGGACTCCCGTGATGCGCTCCCGCACCGCCGACAACGCGCTGGGCGCGGAGCTTTTCTTCAAGTGCGAGAACCTGCAGCGCATGGGGGCGTTCAAATTTCGCGGCGCCTTCAATGCGCTGTCGAAGTTCGACGAGCGCCAGAGGCGGGCAGGGGTGGTGGCCTTTTCCTCGGGCAACCACGCGCAGGCCATCGCGCTGTCGGCTTCCCTGCTCGGGATCTCGGCGACCATCATCATGCCGCACGACGCGCCGGCCGCGAAAGTAGCCGCCACCAAGGGCTACGGCGGCAAGGTGGTGATCTATGACCGCTATACAGAGGACCGCGAGGCGATCGGCCGCAAGCTGGCGGAGGAGCAGGGGCTGACCCTGATCCCGCCGTATGATCATCCGGACGTCATCGCCGGCCAGGGCACTGCCGCCAAGGAATTGTTCGAGGAAGCCGGCGCGCTCGACGCGCTGTTCGTCTGCCTCGGCGGTGGCGGCTTGCTCTCCGGCTCTGCGCTGTCCGCGCGCGCGCTGGCTCCGCAATGCAAGATCTACGGCGTGGAGCCCGCCACCGGCAACGACGGCCAGCAGTCGTTCCGCTCCGGCTCGATCGTGCATATCGATACGCCGAAGACCATCGCCGACGGCGCGCAGACGCAGCACCTGGGCAACTACACCTTCGAGATCATCCGCCGCGATGTCGACGATATCGTGACCGCGAGCGACGAGGAACTGGTCGATTGCATGCGCTTCTTCGCCTCGCGCATGAAGCTGGTGGTGGAACCCACCGGCTGCCTCGGCTTCGCCGCCGCGCGCGGCATGAAGGCCGAGCTGCAAGGCAAGCGGGTGGGCATCATCGTCAGCGGAGGCAATGTGGATATCGACCGGTTCGCGGCGTTGCTCGCCGGTTGACCTGCATGATGCGTGTGCCGGGCGGCAGGTACTCACGGCACTGGCTGGCGCACGCCTGAAGCACAGCAGACAATAGCGGCGGCGATAAGCCGCGCCAGCATGATCGACGGGGCCATCGGTGTCTCTGCGGTGGATCGGTCCGTCCAGCTCCGTCGATCGTTGTCCGCGCGAATTAGCCCATCGCGCGGCGCGCACCAGTTCATTCGCTGGCAGCCCGGATGTCGTGATCGCGTCCTGGGCCATGCTCCGGCCATCTCCCCATTCCCCCTCATTTCGGCCTTCGCCGGATGGCACTGACGCGTGGCCATCCAGGCGCGCCGCTGCATGGCTCGCGGCCGGCTCCTGTGCGCTTTTCCGGCGCGTCGGCCCGCGTGCAAGCGCCTTGATGCGGCATGCTCCCACCCCCCAGTTCCGGTCTTTCTTACCGTATTGACGTTTTGTCTATTATTGGATAATCTGTACAAAGCAAGTCGACAGGACAGCGCTGTGGCAACGTCCCCGCGATCTGCCGGCGGCTCACGATCCAACCCTAAGTCAAGCGGAACCCCATGACACCCAATCCTTCCTCGCCGGCCATTCTTTGCGCCGACAGCAGCAAGATCACGCCGCCCGCCGGGCATTACTCGCATATCTGCGTGGCCGGCGGCTTTGTCCATATTTCCGGCCAATTGCCGGTTGACGCAAGCGGGGAAGCGCCGGGCGAGCGCCCGTTCGCGGATCAGGTGCGGCTGGCGCTGGCCAATGTGGATGGCTGCCTTGCCGAGGGAGGGGTGGACAGGCGCAGTCTTGTCCAGGTTCGCGTCTACGTGACCGATATCGCCCTGTGGCCGGAATTCGACCGTCTCTACGGCGAATGGATCGGCGAGCATCGTCCGGCCCGTGCCGTGGCGGGAGTATCCGCGCTGCATTACGGCGCGGCCGTCGAAGTCGAGGCTTTGGCGTTGGCGCCTGGCGCCCGCCAACTCAGGCTGGCATAGCGCCCGCCGGCGAGGGCAACAAAGGCCGCCCCAGGACACATTCAGCCCTGGGCGTCGATATCGGAAACCGGTCAGGAGGCGACATGAAGAAAACCACCAACAAACTTACCCGCTGGATCATGCTGAGCATGGCCCTTGGCGTCATCGTCGGCTACGCCTGCCACCATGTGGCGGCGGATGCCGCCGAGGCCAAGGCGATTGCCGGCAATTTCTCGATCATTACCGAGATTTTCCTGCGCATGATCAAGATGATCATCGCTCCGCTCGTGTTCGCGACGCTGGTCTCCGGTATCGCCGGCATGGACGATACCAAGGCGATCGGCCGCATCGGCGCCAAGGCATTGACCTGGTTCGTCGTCGCGTCGCTGGTTTCGCTTAGCATCGGGCTGCTCTTCGTGAACCTGGCGCAACCCGGTGTCAACCTGAATATGGTCTTGCCGGACGCGGGCGCGAGCACGAATCTCAAGACCGGCGCGCTGAACCTGAAAGAGTTCGTCACGCATATCTTCCCCAAGAGCATCTTCGAGGCGATGGCGACCAACGAGATCATGCAGATCCTGATCTTTTCGCTGTTCTTCGGTGTTGCGCTCGGCAGGGCCACCGGCGGCTCGGGCCAGTTCGTGAAGCGGTCCGTCGACGAACTGATGGACGTGATGCTGCGCATCACCAACACCGTGATGCTGTTTGCCCCGGTCGGCATCTTTGCCGCGCTCGCCGCGGCAGTTACGGTGCAGGGGCTCGACGTGCTGCTGACCTATGGCAAGTTCATCGGCGCGTTCTATCTCGCGCTGCTGGCGCTGTGGGCTGTGCTATTCGTCGCAGGCTACGCGGTGCTGAAGCGCCGCATGTTCGATCTTGCCAAGGGCATCCGCGAACCCATGATGATCGCTTTCTCCACGGCCAGCAGCGAGGCCGCCTACCCGAAGATGATCGAGCGGCTGCAGCGCTTCGGGGTGAAGAAGCGCCTGGTCGGCTTCGTTCTTCCCCTGGGCTATTCATTCAACCTCGACGGTTCCATGGTGTACCAGGCGTTCGCGGCCGTCTTTATCGCGCAGGCCTTCAATGTCCATATGTCCCTCGGTCACCAGATCACCATGCTGCTGATCCTGATGGTCAGCAGCAAGGGCATGGCCGCCGTGCCGCGCGGCTCGCTGGTGGTGGTGGCCGCCATCCTGCCGATGTTCGGCTTGCCGGAAGCCGGGCTGTTGCTGGTGATGGGAATCGACCAGTTCCTCGATATGGGGCGCACGGCCACCAACGTACTGGGCAACAGCATTGCCACCGCCGTGGTCGCCAAATGGGAGGGGGAGCTGGGTCAGGAAGGCGATATCGAACCGTTTGCCGACGAGGCCTTCCCAGGCCACGGGACCGCGGCGGGACAAACACTGCCCGTCGCGCGGGGCGTCGCCTGACGGCGCGGCGCAGCGAACGCCATGGTGGCCACGGCGTTACCCGGAAAGGTAATTTGCTAATGAGAAGTCGGGGCATGCACTTATAAGAAAGAGTTTGTTTCACTGGTACCGTATGCGTAATACGCTGCGCGCTTTGCCTGAAACCTCGCCATGTCCTTTCCTACTTCTTTGACAGCCCGCACGTTCGCTGCGCTGATTGCCTTCGCTGCCATCGCGGCTCCCCAGGGTGCGCGAGCCCAGAGCCCGATACTGGAGCAGATCCGCGAATCGGGCACGATCATGATGGGCTATCGCGAGGGCGCGCTGCCGTTTTCTTTCTCCGACATCAAGGGACAGCCCTCGGGCTACGCGGTGGACCTGTGCCTGCGCGTAGCCGAGGCCGCGCGCCAGAAGCTTGGCCTGAAAGACCTGAAGGTACGCTGGCTTCCGCTGACGGCGCAAAGCCGCGTGCCTGCGGTGATGAACGGCCTGGTGGCGGTCGACTGCGCGCCCAACACCAATACGGCTGAGCGCCAGAGACAGGTGGCCTTCAGCGTATCCCACTATGTGTCGGTGGTACGCATGCTGGTGCGCGCGGATTCGGGCATCCAGTCCTTCGGCGACCTGCGCGGCAAGGTGGTGGTCACCAGCGTTGGCTCCACCGGTGACCGCCACGTGCGCCGGCTGAAGGCCCAGTATGCGTACAACGATGTCTATGCGAAGGATCACAATGAATCCTTCCTGCTGCTGGAGTCCGGCCGTGCCCAGGCCTTCGTGCTGGACGACGTGGTGCTGTACGGGCTGCGCGCCAATTCGAAGAATCCGGCGCAGTACACCGTTGCCGGACCGGCGCTATCGGTCGAGCGCAACGCGCTGATGCTGCCGAAATCCGATCCCGAGTGGAAGCAGCTGGTCGACCAGACCTTGACGTCGGTCTTCGCCGGCCCCGATGTGGTGGCATTGCAGAAGCGCTGGTTCCAGCAGCCCATCGGACCGCGCGGCATCAATCTCGCATTGACGCCGTCGCCCGAGGTGCTGGCCGCCTGGAAGCATCCCACCGACGAGGCGACGGAATGAGGCCGGCACACCCTGCCTGCGGCATGCGCGGAGCCGGCCAATGAACGAAATCCTGCCGGGCTACGACGATGTGGTAGCCGCTGCCGGCCGGCTGGCCGGGCACGCGTGGCGCACGCCAGTGCTGCGCTCGCCCGCGATGGATGCCTGGGTGGGCGCCGAGCTGTTTTTCAAGTGCGAGAACCTGCAGCGCACCGGAGCCTTCAAGTTTCGCGGCGCATTCAACGCGCTGGCGCGCTTCGACGCCGGGCAGCGCAGCCGTGGCGCCATCGCCTTCTCCGGCGGCAATCATGCGCAGGGCATCGCGCTGGCCGGGCAGGTGCTCGGCATTCCGGTGACGGTGGTGATGCC
>NZ_JARJLM010000530.1 GCF_029335485.1 Cupriavidus basilensis | reverse complement strand
AGGCCCCCGTCTTGACCGACAACCCCTTACTGTCGCCGCGACCTTGAGACGGCGACGTTTTTTTTCCGCTTTTGGGCGCCCAGGCACCAGAAGGGGGAAGACGGCACAACAAAAGCGCTGGCCCGGGGCGGCTATGCGGTTTAAGATGCGCGATTATCGAACAACCCGCGCGAACCGCTCAAATGGACGTCCCTTCCCCCAGCAGCCCTGGCCAGGCATCGGCCGCCACCGTTCGCGTGGCTCGCCCTCAGGCCGATCTTCTGAACAGTTTCTCCGGCGACCCCAATTTCATGCTGTCGCTGGCACGCGGCCTGAGCGTGCTGGAGGCCTTCTCCGAGCGTAAGCGCCCGCTCACCATCTCCCAGGTGGCCCAGCGCACCCAGCTCTCGCGGGCTTCGGTGCGGCGCTGCCTGTACACGCTGGAACAGCTCGGCTATGTCAGCCAGCAGAACGGCCAGTTCGCGCTGCGCCCCCGGGTACTGCACCTTGGCCATGCGTATTTTTCGTCGACCTCGCTGGTTTCGCTGGCGCAGCCGATCCTCGACGGTCTCAGCGCGCGCATCCAGCAAACCTCGGCGCTGGCCATCCTGGATGACACCGACATCCTTTACCTGGTGCGCTCGGAGGTGCAGCGTGTGCTCACTTATTCGCTGGGCATGGGAAGCCGGCTGCCGGCCTATTGCACCTCGATCGGCCGCCTGCTGCTGGCCCATCTCGCCGCGCCCGCGCTGGAAGACTTCTTCGACCACGTCGACCTGCGCCCGCGCACCCTGCAGACCAAGATCTCGCGCCCCGAGCTGGAAGCCAGTTTTGCGCATGCGCGCGAGCTGGATTACGTGCTGATCGACGAAGAGCTGGAGCCCGGCCTGCGCGCCATCGCGGTGCCGGTGCGGGCGATCTCCGGCAGCGTGATCGCCGGCATCAGCGTCAGCGTGCGCGCGGCGCAGGTATCCGAAGCCGAGATGATCTCGCGGCTGCTGCCGCCGATGCGGGAGGCCGCGGCCGCGATCGGCAAGCTGATCGCCGCCTGAGCCGGCGTACCCGGTACAGGCCGCCGAACCTGGCGGCCCGTACCGGGCGAGCCTGGTCTCATTGCTGTTTCAGACGAAGTCAGACAAGGAACGGCCAGAACATGGCGCAACGCTCATCCAATCCCCTGGCAGGCAAGGGGATGCGCTTTGTCCGGCGCGTCCATGCCATGCGCTCCATCGGGCTAGCCGTCGGATTCTTCGCGGTTGCGGCCGCCATGCTGGAGGGCGGTGCGCCACGCTGGCTGCTGGCGCTGGTCTTCGTGCATGGCTTTGCCTGGCCGCATCTGGCCGCCTGGTGGGCAAGCCGCAGCGAGGTGCCCTATCTCGCCGAGATCCGCAACATGATGATCGACGCGCTGCTGGGCGGCCTGTGGGTGGCGGGCATGAAGTTCAATCTGCTGCCGAGCGTGTTGATCCTGTCGATGATGAGCATGAACAATGTCGCCGCAGGCGGCACCCGCCTGATGCTGCGCGGCCTGGGCTGGCACCTGGCAGGCGCGCTGGCCGGCATGCTGGTCTTCGGCGCAGCCTGGCATCCGCAGGCCAGCCTCGCCACCATCGCGGCCAGCATGCCCATGCTGGTGCTCTACCCGCTGGCGCTGGGACGCACCACGTACAGCATCTCCCAGCGCCTGGCCGCGCACGGCAAGGAGATGGAAGCCAACAGCCGCCTGGACGGGCTGACCGGCGTGCTCAACCGCGGCTACTGGGAGGCCATGCTGGCCGCCGAGTTCCAGGCTTGCAAGAGCGGCCGCCGCAGCACCGCCAGCCTGGTGCTGCTCGACATCGACCATTTCAAGCAGCTCAACGATGTCCACGGCCACCTGGCCGGCGACGAGGCGCTCAAGGCCTTCGCCGCGCTGGTGATGCGGCATGCTGCGCATCACAACGCATCCTGCCAGCCTGGGCGCCAGGGCCGCGGCGAGACCCGCCAATGCCTGGTCGGGCGCTACGGCGGCGAGGAGTTCGGCGTGCTGCTCGGCGGCGCCAGCCTGACGCAGGCCGTGGAAATGGCCGAGCGCCTGTCGCGCGCCCTTCAGCAGGACGCCTCGGCCGGCGCGGAGATCGCCGCCTTGCGAGGCCATACGGCCAGCGTGGGCGTAGCCGCCTTCGATCCCGGCATGGAAGGCCACCACGACTGGCTGGCGCAGACCGACCGGGCGCTCTACGAGGCCAAGCGGGCCGGCCGCAACCGGATCCGCATCGCCGCAGGCTGAGCCGGCAGGAACAGGGCGGCGGGACCGGGCAGCGCCCCGGAGCAGCTCAACGCAGCAGCCTGCCCGGCCCAAGCATGGCTTCGGTCAGCCCGAAATCCGCGATACGCTGCGGCAGGGGCTTGCCCTGTACCAGCGCCGCGCAGGCCTCGCCCATCGCGGCCGAGGTCTGGATGCCGTAGCCGCCTTGCGCGGCCACCCAGAAAAATCCATCGGCCTGGTCGTCGAAACCGCCAACCAGGTCGCCATCCGCCACGAACGAGCGCAGGCCCGCCCAGATACGCGCGGGGCGGCGGATGGAGAGCGTGGTCATATCCTCGATATGGTGGATGCCCAATGCGATATCCAGCTCCTCGGGTTGCACATCGTGCGGCGGCACGGGGTCGGCATTGGCGGGCGAGCCCAGCAGCATGCCGGCATCGGGCTTGAGGTACCAGGTCTCGTCGAAGCAGACGAACATGGGCCAGTGCGCGATCTCCACCGCATCGGGCGGCGCGAACACGAAGGCCGAGCGGCGCTTCGGCGTGAGCCCCAGCGGCCTGACCCCGGCCAGCCCCGCCACCACGTCGCACCAGGCGCCGGCCGCGTTGACCAGCACCGGTGCGCGGTAGGCACGCCCGCCCGCCTGCACTTCCCACACGCCCTGGCTGCGCGCGATCGCGGTGACCTCGGCATTGCACACCAGGGTGCCGCCGCGCTGCCGCATGCCGCGCAGGTAGCCCTGGTGCAGGCTGTGCACGTCCATGTCGGCGGCATCGGGTTCGAGCACGGCGCCGAGCACCTTGTCGGCGCGCAGCACCGGCACCAGTTCGCAGGTGGCGGCGCGATCCAGCCGCTGCGCACGCGCGCCAAGCGCGCCCAGCGCCTCGAAATGCCGGTCGAGTTCGGCGGCCTCGCCCGGCTTGCCCACTGTCATGGCACCACGCGGACTGAGGACGGGATGCTCGGTAAAACCGTCCGGCGGCGCATCCAGGAAGGCACGGCTGGCCATGGTGAGCGCGCGCACCTGCGGCGTGCCATAGCTCTCCATGAACAGCGCGGCCGAACGGCCCGTGGAGTGGTAGCCGGGGTGTTCCTCGCGTTCGAGCACGATCACGCGCCCGGTCCGGGCCAGCCAGTAGGCCAGCGAAGCGCCGGCAATGCCGCCGCCGACAATCAGGAAATCCGCGGAATCGTATGCCGCCATCGAAGCCCTCCTTCATCCTTGCGCATGCCGCGCGCCGGGAAGCCCGGACGCGGCGGAACCGATGGCGGATAGCGTACCCCAGATTTTGCGTATACGCAAAAAAGCGTGAAATCAGGCACGGCAGGGAGGGGCCGGGTGCGCGCCCGGGGCAAGCGCCCGCGGTACCGGAAGCGCCGATGGCGCTGCGGGGCCGCGCATACCGGCAAAGCCACGACGAAGGGCAGGGAAGATGCCGGAGACCGGGGGACAGACTGGCGCTGATGGGAGCAGCGGGCGCCGGAAGCGGGCCGTCGGCGGACGGCTCGCCTGCGCCGGGGTCACTCAACCCCGGCTGGCAAGCTCCAGGGCGAACACCAGACGCTGCAGGAAGTTTTCCATGCGGCCGTCGAGGTTGGAGAAGGCGCAGCCGAAATGGTGGATGGCGCTGTCGTCGCGCCCGGCCAGCCAATGGCCCACCACTTGCAGGCTCAGTTCGAGCTTGCCCAGCGACCCGAAATCCAGCTTCACCCCCGATATGGTGGTGCCCACCGGCAAGTGTGTAGCGTCCACGGTCTTCGAGCGCAAGCCCACGCCCGAGAGCGAGAGATCGGCGATATCGAGCTTGAGCACGGTGCCGTCGACCATCCTGATGGTGCAGACATAGCCCTTGGTCACCAGCGTGCGCGCCCGGAAATGGCGGCGGCGCTGGAAATGATAGAGCTTTTCGGGAAAGGGCGCGGTGAAGGCCGGGCCGCCCTGGAACTGGGTGGCCTCGGGCGCGCCGATCACAAAGTTCACCGGCACGCCGCGCAGCGACGCCGAAAAGGCATTCTCGCTGGAAGCCAGCAGCGCCTGCCGCTCGGGCTCGGTACGGCACCAGTCGAAGACAAAGGTCCGGCTGGACGGATCCACATGCAGCACCGTGGTAACCATCTCGTGGGCGGTACGCGCGCGCACGTTCAGGCTGCACTTCTGCCAGGCGAGATCGCGCAGCACCGTGCCGATCTGCGAGGAATGGGTGAGGCGATAGCGGTCGTCCGGCAACGCACCCGCGTCAAGCTCGGATTGCTCCGTGGATTCTTGGAGACTCATGAAATCACGCAAACGTCTGAGAGGCCTGCGTCGCACCGGGCTGGCTTGCGACGGGGAAATCGGGTTGACCGCGAACTGGGGGCGCGGCCAGCGCCGCATGTTAAGCGCGGCGACTATCGCTGCGCAAGCTCTAGTTTGGACAACGGCGAAGTGTGGCAAAACTTGAGCCAGACTTCCGTGGGGTAGCCCACCGGCGCGGATTCGCGCCTCCAGCATCACTCCGGCCTGGGCGCCCTGGCGAGCCTGGCGATCTTCGGTGCCTTTGCGCGCCCTTGCCGCTCCACGCCACCCTTGGGGCCCGCGCGCCCGCTTGCCGCCCGCCGCCGCGCGGCGACCCCTGCGGGATCGGCGCCAAGCGATGCCTGCGCCTCGCGGCACAACCAGTCGCGTACCGCGCGGCGGCGCTCGTCGTGCTCGAAGGCCACCGGCGACAGCAGATGATAGGAAGAGCCGTCGCGCACGAAGCCCAGCGGCGCGGCCATGCGCCCGTCGGCGATCTCGTCGGCCACCATCAGCCGCGAGGCCACGGTACAGCCAAGCCCGGCGGCGGCAGCCTGGATGGTCAGGTAGAAATGCTCGTACCAGGCATCGGCGCCGAAGCGCTGCGTGCTGCCGGCGGCCTGCGCCCAGCGCCGCCAGGCGTCCGGTCGCGAGCGCGTGTGCAGCCGGTCCAGCGAAGCCAGGGCCACCGCGCGCGGCCCCGGGCCGGCCCGGCACACCACGCCCATCCACTCCTCGGCCACCTCGTACGCATGCAGTTGCGGCCCGAAATGGAAGTCGTTGCGGCGCAGCGCGAGATCGACGCCGCTGCGCGCGAAGTCGACCGGGCCGCCGGCGGCCATCAGGTGCAGCGTGATGTCCGGATGGGCGTCGGTAAAGCGCGGTAGCCGCGGGATCAGCCAGCGCATGGCAATGGTGGGCTCGCACGACAGCACCAGCGCCCTTTGCTGCCCGTGCGCGCGGATACGCTCCGCCGCCATGGCGAGGACTTCCAGCGACTGGGCGGCGGCGGCATGCAGGATGCGTCCGGCCTCGGTCAGGAAGACGGCGCGGTTGCGGCGCTCGAACAGCGCCACGCCGAGCGCCTCCTCGAGCTGGCGGATCTGGCGGCTGACCGCACCATGGGTCAGGTGCAGTTCGTCCGCCGCCCGCATGAAGCTCTGGTGGCGCGCGGCCGCCTCGAAGAATCTGATGCCGCCAAGCCAATGCATGATGCGCCCCCCCGGTACCGTTGCCTTATATGTCAGTTTTCCTGACGGATTTGCACCAGTATAAATCGGTTGTTGCCGGCGAAGCCGGCTCGGAAAATAGCATCCTTCCGGCTTCAATGCGCTACGTGCAGCGACACTGCCAGCGCTGCCATCGCAGCCATAACCGTCAGAGATACTCATACATACGATATGCACTCCCTCACCGAACTGCTGGCCGTCGCCACCATCACCGTGCTCGCTGTCGTCAGCCCCGGCCCGGACTTCGCCATGGTGATGCGCAACAGCTACCTGCATGGCCGCCGCGCCGGCCTGCTGTGCGCGTTCGGCATTGCGCTGGGCGTGCAGGTGCACGTGTTCTATACGATGTTCGGCGTGGCGCTGCTGATGGAGCACGCCCACGGCCTGCTGAGCCTGGTCAAGATCCTTGGCGCCGCCTACCTGATCTGGATCGGCATCCGGACCTTGCGCAAGCGCGCGCCCGAGCCCGCCGCAATGGCCGGCGCGCCGGCCGCCGCGGCACCGGCGCTGACATCGCCGGGCGCGCTCAAGATGGGCTTTCTCACCAATGCGCTCAACCCCAAGACCACGCTGTTCGTGGTCAGCACGTACACCCAGGTGGTGCACGCGCAGACACCGTTGCCGGTGCAGTTCGGCTATGGCCTGTTCATGTCGCTGGCGCACCTGGCGTGGTTCAGCCTGATTGCATGCTGCTTCACCACGCCCGCCCTGCGCGCCGCCATGCTGCGACGCCAGCGATGGCTGGACCGGGTGATCGGCACGGTGCTGCTGGGGCTGGGGATCGGGCTGGGCGTCGGCAATCTTGCATGATGGGATCCGACCGGTTTGCTCTGGTACGCTCCGATGTGTTCCATCGCGCCGCGCCCGCCGCGAAGCCGGCCCGGTGCCGTTTTTGAATGCCGCGCGATGCTGCCCGAGATCCCCTCGAACAGGGCATGTTCTTCGCTGCCTTTTACTTTTACTGTCGGAGCCCTTTCTTGCCCGCACCATCCAAATTGCTTTTCTTACCCGGCGCATCCGGTGACACGCGGTTCTGGCAGCCTCTGGCAGACCGGCTCTCGCACCCCGCCGCCAGGACAGTGATCGGATATCCGGGGTTTGGCCCCGAGCCGCCATCCCCGGAAGTCAGCGGGTTCGACGATCTCGTGGCGAGGGTGGTGAAGGAGATCGATCAGCCGACAGCCTTGATCGCGCAGTCCATGGGGGGCGCCATTGCCATGCGCGTAGCGCTCGAGCGGCCAGGGCTGGTGACACATCTCGTGCTTTCGGTGACGTCCGGCGGGATCGATACCAAAGGCTTGGGCGCGGCGGATTGGCGCATCGGCTTCAGCGAGGCCAATCCGCAATTACCGGATTGGTTTGTGTCCTTCAATTCGGATCTTGGCGCGGAACTCGGCAAGATCTCCGCCCCGGTCTTGTTGCTGTGGGGTGACGCGGACCCGATCAGTCCGGTGGCGGTCGGCCAGCGGCTCCTGGCACTCCTGCCAGACGCGGAATTGCATGTCGTCAGCGGCGGCAATCACGATCTGGCGAATGTCCACGCGCGGCATCTGGCGCCCATGGTCGATGCGCATCTGGCCAAGCCCTCACTCGCGGATCGCTGAGCGGCGGCTTGCCGAAGCGCATTTCGCCGTATCCGCCATCCGCGCGGACATCCCGCGCGCACCGGCAAGCGGCATCGAACCAGCCTAACGCCCGCTCGCACCCAACGCATAGGCACGGCGGCACAGATGCTGCGCGCCTGAAGGGTGCAGGTGGCTCTGGTAAAGGATGAAACGCTCGACCAGCCAGGGCGCGCACGCCAGCCCCGTCTGCGAGACGCGCCATGACTGCAGCACGGCGTCCGGCACCGCCGGCGTGCAGCGGGCCAGCGTGATGTGGGGCTGGAAGCGTGGCGGCGAGTGCCGCATTGCGGTGTTCTCCTCGGGCTCGGAGCCGCTGGCCGCCACTGCCCGCTCCACGCTCGCATGCAGGTCGTCGAGCGCCGGGCTGGACGCTACGCCGGCCCACAACACGCTCGCGCGCCGCCCGCGGAAATAGCCGGCCTCTTGCACGGCGAGCGGGAAGGAGGCACATGACACCGCGCCCAGCGCCTGTTCGACGCGAACCGCCGCCATCTCATCCTGCTCGCCAAGGAAATGCAGTGTCAGGTGGATCTGGTGCGCCGCCGCCGGCCGGACTCCCGCCGCGCGCGGCACGCGTGCCAGCAGCGCGTCTGCCAGCGCCGGCGGGATTTCAATGGCGACGAACAGGCGTGCCATCGCCCTCACCTCCCCTGGCAGCCCTGCGCCGCCTCCCGGCACTGCGGGTCAGGGGCAGCCGCACGATGCCCCTCACTCGAACGCCAGCGCCGACTGGCGCAAGATGGGCAACGCCATCGCCGCTGCCGTGCCTTCCAGCCGCAGCAGCGCGCGCTTGCGGTCGGTGCCGCCGGCGTAGCCGGTAAGGTCGCCGCTGGCGCCCAGCACGCGGTGGCAGGGCACGATCACCGACAAGGGGTTGCGCCCCACCGCGCCGCCAACCGCGCGCGCATGCGTGGGCGCCAGGCCCAGCCCGGCGGCCAGTTCGCCATAGGAAGTCGTCTCGCCAAAGGGAATGGCGCACAACGCCTGCCAGACCGTGCGCTGGAAGGGGCTGCCGGCCAGCAACATGGGCACCGTGAAGGCTTGCAGGCGTTCGGCGAAGTAGTCCGCCAGTTCGTCGGCGGCCTGCTCGAGGATAGGCTTCGCGGCAGCCGGCACGGCGGCATCCGCCGTGGCCGCCGCCGGGTAGTATTTCTGCCCGGCAAAGAACAGCCCGCTCAGGCGCGCGCCGTCGGCGCGCAGCAGCACTTCGCCCAGCGGGCTGGCGACGATGCGGTAGGCAATCATGATTTGTCCTTGTCCTCGTTCCTGTCGTGCTCGCCGTTCTTGTACTTTGCTTCTTTCTTATCCTGGCCCGGCTTCAGGTCTTCGTAGCGGCGCCACAGATGGATGGCGGCATAGGCCCGCCACGGCGCCCATTGCGCGGCATGCTGGTTCATGCCTCTCACGGTAGCGATGCCGAGCACCTTGCGCAAGGCATAGTCGGTGCCGGGGAACGCGTCCGGCCAGCCGAGCGCGCGCATGGCCACATATTGCGCGGTCCAGTCGCCCACGCCCTCGATCGCCAGCAGGCGCGCCACGGTATCTTCCGGCGCGGCGCTCGGCTCCAGCTTCAGCTCTCCCGACGCCACGCGGCTGGCAATGGCATGGATGGCGCGGCCCTTGGCGAGCGGAATGCCGATCTCGCGCAGGGTTTCCGGCGCCACCCCCGCAAGCGCGGCGGCGCCGGGAAAGCCAAAACGCAGCGCCGGCGAGGGCTGCGCCAGGGCCTGGCCATGCCGCTCGGCCAGCCGCGCCAGCAAGGTGCGGGCATGCTTCACCGAGATCACCTGGCCCACCACGGCGCGCACGGCGATCTCGAAGCCGTCCACCGCGCCGGGCAGGCGCATGCCGGGCGTTTCGGCGGCCAGCGGTCCCAGGTGCTGGTCGACCACATCGGGACGGCAGCCCAGGTCGCACAGCCGCCGCACCCGTCCCAGCGCTTGCGGGATCACGTGCGCCAGCGAGCCGGACAACGTCACCCTGATCACATGGCGGCGCGCCACATGCTCGAGCCGCAGCCAGCCGAGATGCGTGCGGCCGCCGCTATCGATCGCCAGCGTGCGCGCATAGGTGCCGTCGCCGAGCTGCTCGACGCCGTCCACCGCACGCACGCCAAGGAATTGCAGCCACGACGCCCAGGCCATCGGCGGGCGGTATCCCAGTTCGAACACGAGTTCGTCGGCCACATTGTCGGCGGCGCGCTTGCGCATCGCCAGCGGCGTGAGCCCGTAGCGCGTCTTGAGCACGTCGTTGAAGCGCCGCACGCTGCCAAACCCGGCGGCATGCGCCACGTCGGTCACGGTCAGCCCGGTATCGGTCAGCAGGCGCTTGGCCAGCAGCAGCCGCTGGGTCTGCGCATACTCCAGTACCGAAACACCGAACTGCGCGTCGAACAGCCGGCGCAGGTGGCGCTCGGTAATGCCGATGCGCGCGGCCAGCCCGGCCACGCCGGCATCGGCCATGAAGCCTTCGTCGATCAGCGTGGCCGCGGCCTGGGCCAGGCGGCCCGACAGGTCGGCCAGGCCGTGCCCTGGCGCCAGTTCCGGCCGGCAGCGCAGGCAGGGGCGGAAGCCTTGCTTCTCGGCCGCGGCAGCGGTTTCGTAGAAGGAGCAGTTCTCGCGCTTGGGGGTGCGCACGGCGCAGATCGGCCGGCAGTAGACACCGGTGGACGAGACGCCGACGAAGAAGCGTCCGTCGAAGCGGCGGTCATGCGAGGCGACAGCCTTGTAGCAGGTGTCCGGATCGAGTTTCATAGGCGGCATGCTACTCCGTCGGCGGAGCCGGAATAGCTGGATTCGGACATTTGCCTCAGACCGTCGGCAGCATGGGAGAGCCGAATACTCGCAAACTGCACCAAGAATCATCTGAAATGAGAACGCAATGCCACTTCGATGCCCGGCAACGGCTAGAATCAGGCACCCGGGCCGTTCCTGCCGTCGTCTTGCCACCCCGCAGCTCGCCGCGCCAAGGCAGCCATTCCACATTTCGAATTCCGCATGCGTCTCACCTTCAAGCGCCTTTCCTGCCTGCTGGCCCTGACCTTCAGCGTATCCGCCCAGGCCGCGCCCCCCGTGCCTGCC
>NZ_JARJLM010000052.1 GCF_029335485.1 Cupriavidus basilensis | reverse complement strand
GAAATCCACGGCGAACGCGGCTACCAGATCGTGCTCGAGCACGCCAACACCGTCGAGCTGCAGCAGCGCTGCCTGAAGATCTGCGAGATCGGCGCCCAGATGCGCCTGCTCTACACCACCGCCCTCTACCACGACTACGTCGCGCAGGAGATCCCCCTGCCCGAGCTGGACATGGCCGCCTGAGGCCCGCCGCTGGGCAAAAAAAGCAGCATCGCATTGGCATTGACGGCTCCGCCCCGGGGCCTGACCGGATAGAGGCTTGGACATCATGGCAGTGGCACAGACAGACGAATTCAACAACTACATCAACGGCGAATGGTCGAAGAGCGCGAGCGGGCGCACCTTCGACAACGTCAACCCGGCCGATACCGCCGATATCGTCGGCCGTTTCCAGGCCTCGAGCGCGGATGACGCGCAGGCCGCGGTGGCCGCCGCCGCCGCCGCTTTCGACGCCTGGAAGAAGACCCCTATCTCCAGGCGCGCCAAGATCCTCAACGGCGCCGCCGACTACCTGGAAGCCAACGCCGACCAGATCGCCGAGGAACTGACCCGCGAAGAGGGCAAGGCGCTCAACCTGAGCAAGGACGAAGTGCTGCGCTCGGCGCAGACGATCCGTTTCTACGCCGTGGAAGGGCAGTCGTTCTCCGGCGAGACCTATCCGCAGGACGATCCCGACATGATCGTCTACAGCCAGCGCGAGCCGCTGGGCGTGGTGACGGTGATCTCGCCGTGGAATTTCCCGGTATCGATCCCGGCGCGCAAGATCGCCCCAGCGCTGATCGCGGGCAACACCGTGGTATTCAAGCCCTCGTCGGACGCGCCGCTGAGCGGCTACCGCCTGGCGCAGGCATTCGTGGAAGCCGGCATTCCCAAGGGCGTGCTCAATTTCATCACCGGCCGTGCCGGCGACGTGGGCGCCGCCATCACCGAAGCCCCGGCGGTGCGCGCGATTTCCTTTACCGGCTCGACCGCCGCCGGCCGGCATATCCATCGCTCGGTTTCGCTGAGCACGCGCACCCAGATGGAGCTCGGCGGCAAGAACCCGCTGATCGTGATGGAAGACGCCGACCTGGACCGCGCGGTGGACCTCACCATCAAGGGCGGCCTGTCGCTGAGCGGCCAGGCCTGCACCGGCACCAGCCGCGTGCTGGTGATGGCATCGGTCAAGGCGGCATACACCGAGAAGCTGCTGGCCAAGGTCAAGGCCCTGAAAATCGGCAGCGGCATGACGCCTGGCATGGACGTGGGCCCGCTCGCCACCCGCAAGCAGCTCGACACCGTGCTCGGCTACGTGCAAGCCGGCAAGGCCGAAGCCACGCACCTGTGCGGCGGCGAGCGCCTGGCAGGCGAGCAATACGGCAAGGGCTTCTATGTCTCGCCGGCCATCTTCACCGACGTCACGCAGCGGATGCGCATCGCCCGCGAGGAAATCTTCGGGCCGGTGATCGCCATCATCGAGGTCAGCAGCTACGCCGACGCCATCGCCAAGGCCAATGACACGGAGTACGGCCTGTCGGCCGCCATCGTGACCGGCAACCCGCGCTATGCGCACGACTTCGCGCACGATATCCAGTCGGGCACGGTCAAGATCAACCGCACCACCACGGGCAACCTGATCAACGCGCCATTCGGCGGCCTCAAGCAGTCCAGCACCTCCACGTTCCGCGAATCGGGCCGGGCGGGACTGGAGTTCTACACCCAGATCAAGACCGTTTATCGCGGCTGCTGAGCCGGCGCGAACGTCAAACCGACCTCAACGAAACAAGCAGGAGCACGACATGAGAAAAGCCATCAAGCTGGAACTGAAGGAAGCCCGCCACATGGTGGCGGCGGCCATCCGCAAGTCGGAGGAAATCGGCGTGCTGGAATCGATCTGCGTGGTCGACGACGGCGGCTATCCGCTGGCGCTGGAGCGCATGGACGGCGCGCGCATCACCGGCCCGCAGATCGCCTGGAACAAGGCCTTCACGGCCGCCGGCCACAAGCGCTCCACCCACCTGTTCAACCAGGCGCCCAACGGCCCCGCGCTGCCGGGCAATGAAGCCTTTGGCATCCAGTGGAGCTTCGAGGGCAAGTTCGCGGTGTTCGTGGGCGGCTTCCCGATCGTGGTCAATGGCGAAGTCATCGGCGGCATCGGCCTGAGCGGCGGCAACGGCGAGCAGGATACCGCTTGCGGCGTGGCCGCGCTGCAGGCCCTGCAGGAGCTGCTGGCCAGCGAAGACCTGAAGGTGCTGGTCGAAGCCGATATCAAGAAATAAGCGCCAAGCTTCGCGCAGGTCCCTTATCTCCCACGTTCTCCGAGTCAGCCATGTCTTACCGCATTCACCTCGTCGAATCCCAGCAATCCTTTGAAGTCGGTGCCGGCGAATCGGTACTGGATGGCGCCCTGCGCGCCAATGTGCCGATGGCGCATGACTGCCGCTTTGGCGGTTGCGCGACTTGCCGCGTCAAGCTGGTGGAGGGCACGGTGGCCTATGAGGAATATCCCATGGGCCTGACTCCGGAAGAAGAGGGCGAGGGCTTTGCGCTGGCGTGCCAGGCGCGGCCCACCAGCGATCTGGTGATCAGCACCGAACGCCCTGGCGAGCCATGCGCCGAGCCCGCGCGCCATACGGCCGTGATCCGCAACATCGCGCCGCTCAGCGCGGATGTGGTGCATCTCACGCTCGAATTGCCGCAGGCGGAAGCGCTCGACTACCGTCCAGGCCAGTACCTCAAGATCTTTACCGGCGACGGCATCGCGCGCAGTTTCTCCATGGCTTCGGTGCCCAGGGATCGCACGGTGGACCTGCATGTGCGCCGCATTCCCGGCGGCTACTTCACCGAGCGCTTGCTCGCAGGCCTGCGCTCCGACGACCAGCTGGACGTGGAGTTGCCGCTGGGCGGCTTCTACCTGCGCAAGGACGACTATCGCCCGCTGCTGATGGTGGCCACGGGCACCGGGCTGGCACCGATCAAGAGCATCCTCGAATCGCTGATGGACGATCCGGATTGCCCGCCGGTATCGCTCTACTGGGGCATGCGCACCGAAGCGGACCTGTACCTGCACGAACAGATCCAGCAATGGGGCGCGCGGCTCTACGATTTCCAGTACGTGCCGGTGCTGTCGCGCGCCGGCGATGCATGGCGCGGGCGGCACGGCCATGTGCAGCATGCCGTTGCCGCCGACCTGCCGGACTTGTCGGAGCACGCCATCTACCTGTGCGGCTCGCCCGACATGATCCGCGACGCCCGCGGGATGTTCCTCGGGCTTGGCGCCAGCGGCGCGCATATCTACGCAGACAGCTTCACATTCCAACGCAGCTGAACCATGGCGCGCGGGATGGTCCCGCGCGCCGACAAGACGAACATGTCCGACGACCACGGCAGTGTTCCACGCGCCCGCCTGGCGGGCTTTTCCGGCGAGAGCCTCGGCGCCCGCCATTCGCCGCTGTTCGCGCAGGTGACCGACACCTTGCGCCAGCGCATCGTCGGCGGCGTGTACCGCCAGGGCGACCGGCTGGTGGAGCACACGCTGTCGGCGGAACTGGGCGTGTCGCGCGTGCCGGTGCGCGAGGCGCTGCGCGCGCTGGCTGCCGAAGGCCTGGTGCGCATCGAGCCGCGCCGCGGCGCTTCGGTGGCGTGCCTGTCGGCGCATGTCGCGCGGGAGATGGTCGAGGTGCGCGCCACGCTGGAAGGCCTGAACGCCAAGCTGGCCGCGCAACGGCGCGATCCACGGCTGGTCGCCGAGCTGCAGGAGGTCCTGCGCCAGGGCAGCGCGGCCGCGTGCGGCGGCGAGGACGAACGCCTGCTCACGCTCAATTTCCGTTTTCACGAGGTGCTGGGCAACATCGCCGCCAATGGCGTGCTGCAGGAGATGATGCGCTCCTTGCGCGAGCGCACCGGGCTGGTGTTCGCGCCGGCGCACCAGCTGCGCGCGCAGCAGAACTGGGACGAGCACGCCCAGATCCTGCGGGCTGTGATCGCGGGCGACGCCGACCTTGCCGCGCTGCTCGCCGCCCGCCACGTCTACAGCGCGGCGGAGGCGGCCACGCCTGTCGGCCCCTGGTAGCCCGGCCGTCTGCCCCTAGCCGCGCAGCGCCACGGCAATGGCATGGTCCAGGTGCTCCATGCCGAAGGTCACGTCCTGTATCACGCCATTGACGAAGAAGGACGGCGTGCCGCGCACATGGCTGGCGAGGCCACTGTGCTGGTGCTCTCGCACGCGCTGCAGGTAGGTGTGGGCCTTCATGTCGTAGTCATAGCGCTCCAGATCCAGTTCCAGCGTGGCGGCGTACTCCCGCAGCATCGCCGGCTTGATGCCGTGATGCTGCTCGAATATCTGCTGGTGCATGGGCCAGAACTTGTGCTGGGCCCCTGCCGCCTCGGCCGCTTCGGCAGCGGCTTGCGCCTGCGGGTGCCAGGCCGACAGCGGGAAATGGCGGTACACGAAGCGCAGGCGGTCGTGGTAGCGGGCAAGCAGGATCTTCACGCCGCCGTAGGCCAGGCGGCAATACTGGCATTCGAAGTCCCCGTACTCCACCACGGTGACGTGGGCCGATGCAGGCCCCAGTAGGTGGTCGGTCTTTTCAACGGGCGTCGACAGCATGGCATTCTCCTTGAAGGTCTGGCGCATGGGGGTTGGCTTGCGCGCGCGCCGTGCCGCCGTCAGGCAATGACCAGCTTGTCGATATAGCACCAGCGCCAGGTTTCGCCGGGCTCGAACGACTGGATCACCGGATGCGCCGTGGCCAGGAAATGCCGGGTGGCGTGCTTGTTGGGCGAGTCGTCGCAGCAGCCGACATGGCCGCAGCACAGGCAGATGCGCAGGTGCACCCACTCGTCGCCGCTGCGCAGGCATTCCTCGCAGCCTTCGGCGCTAGGGGTCACGGAATGGATCAAGGCAAGGTGCGGACACGCCGTTGTCATGGCTGTACTCCCTGTTGGGCGCCGGCAGGGCAGGCCCATGCCGCGCGGCACGCGGATGAGCCAGGGTCTTTCATTGTAGGCGGCGAAGTTGCGAAGGGAAGCGTGGCTGCCGACGCGTTGCGCGCTGCCATCGCCTAGACTCAACGGATGGCCCGGGCCGGCCCGATCCGGCCCGAAATCCGTTCCATTTCCCGTTTCGCATTTTCCATTGCACACAGGAGGATGACCATGACCTGCAAGATCCAGGTAGTCTTCTACAGCATGTACGGACACGTCTACAAGATGGCGGAAGCCGTGGCGACAGGCGCGCGCGAAGTCGCCGGCACCGAGGTGACCCTGCTCCAGGTGCCGGAACTGGTGCCGGACGCCGTGCTGGAAAAGAGTGGCGCCAAAGCCGCCCGCGTGGCCTTTGCGCATGTGCCCGTCGCGCAGCCGGACAAACTGGCCGACGCCGATGCCATCCTGTTCGGCACACCGACGCGGTTTGGCAACATGTGCGCGCAGATGCGCAATTTTCTGGACCAGACCGGCGGGCTGTGGATGAGCGGCGGGCTGGTGGGCAAGGTCGGCAGTGTCTTTACCAGCACGGCCAGCCAGCATGGCGGGCAGGAAACCACCATCACCAGCTTCCACAGCACACTGCTGCACCAGGGCATGGTGATCGTCGGCGTGCCTTACGCCGAGGCGCGCCTGCTGGACATGAGCCAGATCACCGGCGGCACACCCTATGGCGCCTCCACCCTGACGGGAGCCGACGGCTCGCGCCAGCCTAGCGAGAACGAACTGGCGATCGCAAGGTACCAGGGCCGGCACGTGGCCGGCATCGCAGTAAAGCTCGCGGCGCGCTAGCGGGTGCTTTCGGGTACTTTCGGGTACGCCTAGGCCGGGCGCTCGTTCTCCACCTCGGCCAGCACCGCGTCCAGGGTGTCGGCCAGCAGGCCGGCGTGCGCTTCGGTGAACACCATCGGCGGGCGGATCTTCAGGATGTTGGCCGCTTCGCCGGTGGCGCCAACCAGCACATGGCGGCGCCGCAGCCCGTTGACGATGCGCGCGGTCTGCGCCGTCGCGGGCCGGCTGGCATCGCCGCCATCGAGAAACTCGACCGCCACGAAGAGCCCGGCGCCGCGGATATCGCCGATCAGCGGGTGCCGCGCCGCCACTCCCGCCAGGCGCTCGCGCAGGTACGCGCCCACGCGCCGTACCTGTGCCATGAGTTGCGTCTGCTCGATGACATCAAGCACGGCCATGCCGGCGGCGACGGAAACCGGGTTGCCGCCGAAGGTATTGAAATACCGGCACTCGCGGCCAAAGGCCTGCAGCACCTCGGGGCGCACGGCCAGCCCGGCGAGCGGATGGCCGTTGCCCATCGGCTTGCCCATGGTGACGATGTCGGGCACCACGCCATGACGCTGGAAGCCCCAGAACGCGTCTCCGGTGCGCCCCAGTCCCGGCTGCACCTCGTCGGCGATGAACACGCCGCCGGCCGCGCGGATGGCGGCCACCGCCTCCCGCAGGAAGCCGGGCGGATCGGCGAAGATGCCGTCGCTGGAGAACACGGTATCGACCAGCAGCGCGGCGGGGCGGATGCCGTGCGCGCGCAGGTCTTCGATGGCGTGCCGCACGCCTTCGGCAAAGGCCGCGCCGAGCTGTGCGGCCGGCACGCGCAAGCTGTCCGGCGCGGGCACGGTACGCACGTTGTCGCCAAGCTTCACGTAGCGCCCGAGCGAGGGCGATGCCTCGGCAATGGACGCGGTGACTCCGTGATAGGCAAAGCGCGTGATGATCAGCCCTTGCGCGCCGGTGTGGGCGCGGGCGATGCGCATGGCCAGGTCGTTGGCCTCGCTGCCGGTGCAGGTGAGCATGGCATGGCCCAGCGCGTCGGGCATGGTCGCCAGCAGGCGCTCGGCGTAGTCCAGGATGCCCTCGTGCAGGTAGCGCGTATGCGTGTTCAGCTGCGCCGCCTGGCGGCCGATGGCATCCACCACATGCGGATGGCAATGGCCGACGGACGCCACGTTGTTATATGCATCGAGGTAGCGCTCGCCGCTGGCGTCGTAAAGCCATACGCTTTCGCCGCGCACGATGTGCAGCGGCTCGTCGTAGAACAGGCGGTACGCGGGCCCGAGCACGCGGGCGCGCCGCTCGGCCAGTTCGGCAACGCAGGGGATAGCTGCGGCAATGGTCATCGGATTCCTTGGTGTCGTGGTCAAGCCAGCCCGCAGGCCCGGCGCAGGACGTTGCGCGCGTGCGCCGCGGGGATGGCGTCGCAGGCCGCCAGCCGTTCCCAGGAGACCGCGTTGTTGCGCAGCAGGTAAGGGGCGTTCTCCGGATGCCGCGCGGCGCGCCAGCCGCTGATGGCGACCACCATCACCAGCCGGGCCTGCACCAGGTCGAACAGCACGTCGATCTCATCCGCCTCCAGGGGCAGCACCGCGTGGTACGCGGCGACGAAATCCGCCAGCGTGGCCATGGTATCGCCGGCCGGGTCGACCTGGTAGGCGGCGGCCACGGCCAGGTCGTCGATCAACGGCGCATGGACCATGTCGCCAAAATCCAGCACGCCCGCGATGCGCGCATGGTCAAGCGGGTCGACCAGCACGTTGTAGATGTTGAAGTCGTTGTGGATCGGCTGGGCCCGCAGGCGCGCCAGCCGGGGCCGCACGTTGGCGGCGAAGCGATCCAGCGCGCGGCGCGCCAGTTTGCGGCGGCTCTCGTCCGGGACGCTGTCGAGCAGCCCGCGCACGCTGTCGGCACGCTGGATGTCCCACGGCAACGCCAGCTGGCCGGCAGGATGGCGGAAGTCGCGCAGCGCCAGGTCGAGCCGGGCCAGCGTGCGCGCCAGCGCCCGCGCCTGCGCCTGCGAGCGCTGCGCCTTGGGCAGCGGCTCGCCCGGCAGGTAGCTGAACAGCCGCGTCACGCGGGCATCCCCGCCGGGCGGCTGCGCGACCAGCGACGGCTCGCCCGCCAGGGTCGGCACGATCCGCTGCACGGGCAGGCCGGGATCGGCCGCGGCGATGTGCAGCAGCGCCTGGGTCTGGAAGTCCGCCACCAGCGGCAGCTCGGCGGGGTGGGATACCTTGAGCATATAGCTTGCCGCCGGCGTCTCCAGCAGGAAGTTGCGGTCGCGCTCGCCGGTCAGCGGGGAGAGCCGCCCGGCCAGCCCGTACTGCCGCGCCAGCAGGTCCATGGCCCACGCCAGCGGGACTTCCGGAGAGCCTTCGCCAAGCACATCCGCGGCAGCCAGCGCCGCGCTTGCCGGCCCGTTCATGCCGCGCTCGCGAAGCCGCGCAGCGCGCTGGACAGGTTGGGGCCGAGATCGTCGGAGAGGTAGCCGCCTTCCTGTACCAGCACCGTCGGCAGGCCCAGCCGCGCGATCTCCGCGGTGATGAGCGCGAAGCCGGGCGTGGTGACGGCCAGCGCCTGGTACGGATCGCGCTCGTGCGCGTCCAGCCCCAGCGCCACCACCAGCGCGCCGGGCGCGAAGGCGCGGATGCTCTGGCACACGTCGCGCAGCGCCGCCAGGTAGGCCTCGTCGCCGGTGCCGCGCGCCAGCGGGCGGTTGACGTTGTAGCCCAGGCCCTCCGCCTCGCCGCGCTCGTGCGCGTGGCCGGTGAAGAAGGGCGTGAACAGCATCGGATCGCCGTGCAGCGACACGGTCAGCACATCGTTGCGGCGATAGAAGATGCCCTGCGTGCCGTTGCCGTGGTGCATGTCGATGTCGAGGATGGCAACACGGTCATGGTGGCGGCGCAGGTGCTGCGCGGCAATGGCGGTGTTGTTCAGGTAGCAGAAGCCATTGGCGCGGTCCGCGTAGGCGTGGTGGCCCGGCGGGCGGCACAGCGCGTAGGCGGCGCGTTCGCCATCGGCCACCAGTTGCGCGGCATGGGTGGCCACGTCGGCCGAGCCGACCGCCGCGCGCCAGGTATTGGGCCCGATGGAGCAGGCGGCGTCGCCCATGTGGAAGCCCGCCTGGCCGACCACGCTGTCGGGGTAGGTGCAGGGCTGGCCGGGGAAGGGGTGGATGTTGGGCAACACCTCTTCGGAGGCATCGGGCAGGAGTTGCCAGCGGTCGTAGGCGGTTTCCAGGAAACGCAGGTACTCCGGCGTGTGGATCGCGGCGCGCGGGCCCGGGCCGTGATCGGCAGGGGCGATCACGTCGTGGCCGTCGGCGCGCACCGCCGCCAGCAGGCGCAGGGCGCGCTCGGGCTGCTCGTTGCTGCGCCTCATCCTGCCGCGCACCATGAACGCGTGCGGGTCGTGATCGAGATGCAGATCGCTGTAGACGACTTTCATCGGACGGACTCCATGGCGGGCGCGTTGGCGACACCCTGTTTTTTCATGAACACCGCCCGGACATGGACCCAGGCGTCCTCGATATGGAAGCGCACCGCGGCTTGCGCCGCGGCTTCGTCACGCCGCGCGATCGCCTCGGCGATGGGGCGATGGGTCTCGGCCACGGCCTTGGGGTCGTGGTACACGCTGTCGATCAGCGCGACGATCATGCGGATCTCCGTCTGCATCATGGAGAACATGCGATGCAGGTAGGCATTGCCGGACAGCTCGCAGATGGCCGTGTGGAACGCCAGGTCGCGCGCCACCCGCTCGATCTGCGGCAGCGATTCGGCCTCCTGCACCATGCGCTCGACCATGGCCACGAGCTGCTGCAGCCCGGCCTCCGGCGCCTGCTTGCAGGCGAGCGAGGCGGCCATCAGCTCCAGGTTCAGGCGGACCTGGAACAGGTCGTCGATCTCGCGCACCGTCACCGTGCGCACCGCAAAGCCATGGCGCGGGCGCGACACCAGCACGCCCTGGCGCTCAAGCCGCCGCGCCGCCTCGCGCACCGGCGCGCGGCTGACATTCATGCGGCGGGCGATGTCCGCCTCGACGATGCGGCTGCCGGGCGGCAGGCGGCCTTCGACAATGGCCTGGGTGAGCTGGGCCTCCACCGCCGCCACCAGGTCGGAAACCTCGATGGAAGCAAACGGAGAGGATTCTTCGAATGCGGAATCAGACATGGGCTTAGTCCTTGGCTCGGGCTACGAGCGGCCGCGCCGGCGCCACTGGCGGCGCCAGCCGCGCGCGCAACGCGAGGTAGCCGCCCGACAGCATGATCAGCACGATGCCCGCCAGCGCGATGCCATCGGGCGGGCGCTGGAAGACAAAGGTGCTGATCAGCACGGCGAGCAGCAGTTGAAAATAATTGAGCGGCGCCAGCGTGGAGGCGGCAACGCGCCGGAAGGCGGCAAGCAGCAGCAGCTGCGCCAGGCCGCTGCAGGCGCCGCCGGCCATCATCAGCAAGAGATCGGGCGCGGACGGCATGACCTCGGGCAGCGTCGCCAGCGCGGGCACGCCGGTCACCACCAGGCAGATCAGCGCGGTCCAGGCGTAGAGCACCGGCCCGGCGACCTCGCCGGCCAGCCGGCGCGTCAGCAGCTGGAAGGCCGCATAGCACACGGCCGAGACCATCATCAGCACGGTGCCGACGAAGGGCAGGTCGCCGCCCGGCCGCACGATCAGCAGCATGCCGCCAAAGCCAGCCAGCACGGCCGCCCACTGCGCGGGTCCCACCCGCTCGCCCAGCACCGCCGGCGACAGCGCCACCATGATCAGCGGCGCGGTGAAGTAGATCGCCGTGGCCTCGGCCAGCGGCATGTACACCAGCGCCGCCATGAAGCAGCTGGCCACGATGCCAAGCGCCAGGCCGCGCGCCAGCAGCAGCCACTTGCAGGGCGTGCGCCACAGCTTCAGGCCGCCTGCGCGCAGCAGCCACACCAGCGCGATGACGCTCACCGACACGTAGCGGGTGAGGTTCATCATCGGCGCCGAGTGGTCGCGCAGCATCCACTTGCAGAAGGCGTCGTAGCTGGCGAACGCCACCAGCGCGCAGAAGAACAGCAGGATGCCGTCGCGGCGCGCGCTGGCCGTGGTCAGCCGCAGCGATGGATTGGCCGGGCTGGTCATCAGGCCGCAGCCTTGTTGCCGCCATCGCCGCTGGCCGGCAACTCACGCTCCAGCGCCGCCATGGCCCGCTCGAAGCGCGCGAACAGTGCATCGATCTGCGCCTCGGTGATGATCAGCGGCGGGCAGAAGGCGATGGTGTCGCCCATGGCGCGCACGATCAGGCCTTGCTCCTGCGCCAGCTGCGCCAGGCGCGCGCCAGCCTTCAGCGCCGGGTCGAAAGCGCGCCGCGCCGCCGGATCCGCCGCCAGCTCGATCGCGCCCAGCAGGCCGACCCCGCGCACCTCGCCCACCAGCGCGCGCCCGGCATAAGCCCGCAGCGCCTGCTGGAAGCGCGGCGTGACCGCGTTCACGTGGTCGAGGATGCGGTCGTCCTCGTAGACGCGCAGCGTTTCCAGCGCCACCGCCGTGGTGACCGGGTGGCCAGAGTAGGTGAAGCCATGGCCGAAGGTGCCGATCTTGCCGCTGTTGGCGGCAATCGCCGCGTGTACCTGCTCCGACACCATGACCGCCGAGATCGGCATATAGCCGGAGGACAGCGCCTTGGCGCAGGTGAGGATGTCCGGCTGCATGCCGTAGGTGGTGGAGCCGAACATCGCGCCGGTGCGCCCAAAGCCGCAGATCACCTCGTCGGCGATCAGCAGGATGTCATGGCGGCGCAGCACGGCCTGGATCTCAGCGAAGTAGGTGGCCGGCGGCACGATCACGCCGCCCGCGCCCATCACCGGCTCGGCGATGAAGGCGCCGATGGTCTCGGGGCCTTCCGCCTGGATCAGCGCTTCCAGCTCCTGCGCCAGGCGGGTGGCAAAGGCCGCTTCGCTCTCGCCCGGCGTGCCGTAGCGGTAGTGGTGCGGGCAGCCGGCGCGCAGGATGCGGTCGATCGGCAGGTCGAAATCGCGATGATTGGCCTGCAGGCCGCTGAGGCTCGCCGCCGCCACCGTGACGCCGTGATAGGCGTTGGTGCGCGCGATGATCTTCTTCTTGTCCGGCTTGCCGATGGCGTTGTGGTAGTACCAGACCAGCTTGACGGCGGTGTCGTTGGCCTCCGAGCCGGAGTTGGCGAAGAACACCTTGGACATCGGCACCGGCGCCATCGCGACCAGCTTCTCGGCCAGCATGATGGCGGCCGGGTTGGAGCGATGGTTGAAGGTGTGATAGCAGGGCAGCGTGCGCATGGCCTGCACCCCGGCCTCGATCACGCGCGCGTGGCTGAACCCGAGCGAGCTGCACCACAGGCCCGACATGCCCTCCAGGTAGCGCTTGCCCTGGTCGTCCTCCACATAGATGCCGTCGCCTTTGGTGATGACGAGCGGGCCGACGCCGGGGTGGGCGGCCAGGTTGGTGAAGGGATGCAGGTGGGCCGCGATATCGTCGGCGGCAAGGGCGGCGTGCGAGGGCAAGGCGACGGTCATGTCAGTGACGTCCTGTGGTCGTGGTCTGGTGTGTCGGAGAGTTGGCGCGGCGGCATGGCAAGGCCAAGATCAATATCCCTGTGCCGGGTCGACCGCCACCGCGGGTCGCTGCCCGCAGCGCAGCTGAGCCAGATTATCCAGCGTCTGGCGCGCGATCGTGGCCGCATCGGTGCGTGCCGCCACGTGCGGCGTGGCTTTGATGCGCGGATGCCGCCAGAACGGATGCGCGGATGGCAGCGGCTCGTGCTGGAACGCGTCCAGCGTGGCCGCGCCCAGCGTGCCGTCGTCCAATGCGCGCAGCAGGTCGGCCTCGACCAGGTGGCTGCCGCGGCCCACGTTGATCAGATGCGCGCCGCGCGGCAGGCGGGCGAACAGGCCGGCGCACAGGAAGCCCTGCGTCTGCGCGGTCAGCGGCAGCAGGCAGACCAGCGCATCGCAGCCCGCCAGGAAGGCATCCAGGCCGTCCTGGCCGTGGAACCCTTCGACGCCCTCGGGCAGGTCCGCCTTGGGGCCGCGGCTCCAGCCGCGCACCGCGTAGCCCACGGCCTGCAGCGCGCGGGCGCTGGCAATGCCCAGCGTGCCAAGCCCCGCGATACCCACGCGGTACCGCGATGGTGCCACGATGGGCTGCTCCTGCCACTGCCCGGCCGCCGCGCTGGCAAGATACGCGCCCATGCTGCGCTGGTGGTGGATCACGGCCCACGTCACGTAGGCCGTCATGCTGCCGGCCATGGCGGTATCCACGATGCGGCAGACGGTGGGCCCGCTGGGCAGGTCCGGGTCGCTCAGCAGGTGGTCGATGCCCGCGCCCAGCGACTGCACCAGCTGCAGGTTGGGCATGGCGGCCAGCAGGCCCGGCGGGGGCGCCCAGCAGACCGCGGCATCGATGTCGCCCAGCGCGCCCAGGTCGGGTCCAACGCGCAGGTCCACCCCCGGCGCCGCCGCGCGGAAGGCGGGGACGAGATAGTGCATGTCGAGCACGCTGCTCAGCAGTGCCACGCACGGTGGTTTGCCGGTCGTCATGTCCAAGGTTTCGGCGGGATTCTCGAGAGCGGTGCGCGTCATGCGTAGCCTCCGACGGCCTGCAAGCGGGCCGGCTCCGGCGCCTCGTCCACATCCTGCGCCCTGGCCAGGCGTGGGATGGCGTCGATCAGCTTGCGCGTGTACGGATGCTCGGGCGCGCTCAGCACGCGGGCCGTCTCGCCGTACTCGACCACCTCGCCCCGCTGCATCACCGCGATCTTGTCGCACATCTGCGCGGCCACGCGCAGGTCGTGGGTGATGAAGACCATGGCCAGCTTGAATTGCTCGCGCACCTTGGCGAACAGCTCCAGCACCTGCGCCTGCACCGACACATCCAGCGCGGAGACGGGCTCGTCCGCCACCAGCAGCTCCGGCTGCATGGCCAGGGCCCGGGCAATGCCGATGCGCTGGCGCTGCCCGCCGGAGAATTCATGCGGATAGCGCTCGGCTGCCTCCGGCCCCAGCCCGACCAGGCCGAGCAGCTCGCGCGTGCGGGCTTGCGCTTCTTCGCGCGACACGCCCTGCGCGATGGGGCCAGCCGCGATGGCCGCGCCGATCCGGTGGCGCGGGTTGAGCGACGCATAGGGGTCCTGGAACACCATCTGCAGCTTGCCGCCCGCGCGCTGCAGCAGCCCGCCGCCTTGGGACAGGTTGCGCCCGTTGATCACGATGCGGCCGCTGTCGAACGGTGCCAGGCCGACGATGCAGCGGCCCACCGTGGATTTGCCGGAGCCCGATTCGCCCACCAGCCCGAGCGTCTGCCCGCGCAGCAGCTCGAAGTTCACGTTGCGCGCGGCCTGCACCTCGCGCCCGCGCCGCAGCAGGCCGCCGCCGGTGCGGTAGGTCTTGCACAGGTCCTGCACCTGCAGCACCCGGTTGACCTCGGCCTGCGCGGGGGGCTGGCGCAGATGGCCACCCGGAATGGCGCTGATCAGCTTGCGGGTGTAGGGGTGCTGCGGATCGGTCAGCACGCGCGCGGCAGGCCCGGCCTCGACGATGTTGCCGGTCTGCATGACCACCACCTGGTCGGCGATCTCGGACACCACGCCAAAGTCGTGCGTGATGAACAGCACGGCCATGCCGCGCCGCTTCTGCAGCTCGCGGATCAATTGCAGGATCTGCGCCTGCGTGGTCACGTCGAGCGCGGTGGTGGGCTCGTCGGCGATCAGCAGGCGCGGCTCCAGCGCCATGGCGCACGCGATCATCACGCGCTGGCGCTGCCCGCCCGACAGGCGGAAGGGGTAGCTGTCGTACAGCAGCTCCGGATCGGGCAGGCCCACGTCGGCCAGCGCCGCCACGATGCGCCTGCGCTTTTCGGTGGCGGACAGGCGCAGGTGCGCGTCGAAGACTTCAGCGATCTGGTCGCCGATCCGCATCACCGGGTTGAGCGCGGTCATGGGCTCCTGGAACACCATGCCGATCTTCTGCCCGCGCAATTCGCGCATGGCGTCGTCATCCAGCTGCAGCAGGTCCTGGCCCTCGAACAGGATGCGCCCGGCAACCGGCTCCACGTGCGGCCGCGGCAGCAGGCCCATCACCGCATTGGCGATCATGGACTTGCCCGAGCCGGACTCGCCCACCACGCACAGCGTCTGGCCGGCCTGCAGCGTCAGCGAGGCGCCTTGCACCGCCAGGGTGCGGTCGCCGCCGGCCGGCAGGCGGATGCTCAGGTCCTGGATATCAAGTACCGGCGTGCTCATCGTCCGCTCCCGCCAAGGCGCGCGTTCAGCGCGTCGTTCAGGCCTTCGCCCACCATATTGAGCGCCAGCACCGTCAGCAGGATGGCCGTGCCGGGAAACACCGCCATCCACCAGGCCTGGCGCAGCACCGTGCGCGCCGCGCCCACCATATAGCCCCAGCTCATGTGGTTGGGGTCGCCGAGCCCAAGGAAGCTCAGGCTGGATTCGAGCAGGATGGCGGTCGCCACCATCAGCGAGGCCATCACCACGATCGGGGAGCTGGCATTGGGCAGGATCTGCGACAGGATGATGCGCGGCGTCGATTGCCCGGCCAGCTTGGCGGCCTGCACGAAGTCGCGCTGGCGCAGCGTGAGGAACTCGCTGCGCACCAGGCGCGCCACCGGCGGCCAGGACACGATGGCGATGGCCGCCACGATGGAGCCGATCGACGGCTCGAAGATCGCCACCAGCACCAGCGCCAGCGCAAAGCTCGGCACCGCCTGGAACAGCTCCGTGAAGCGCATCAGCGCCGCATCGATCCAGCCGCCGAAGTAGCCGGAGATGGCGCCCAGCGTCACGCCGATCAGCAGCGAGACCACGGTGGACACCACGCCGATCAGCAGCGAGATGCGCGCGCCGTGGATCACGCCCGCCAGGATGTCGCGCCCCATGGTGTCGGTGCCCATGGCAAAGCCGGGCTCCTGCATGGGTTGCAGGAACGGCTGCTGCACCATGTCCCAGGGATCGTGCCCGGCCAGCCACGGGCCGAACAGCGCGAGCACGGCAAAGCCCACCAGCACCGCCATGCCGAGCACGGCCGCCTTGTTGCGGCAGAAGCGCCGCCAGAAAGTATTTTTCATTGCATCTCGATCCGCGGGTCGACCAGCGTGTAGACAAAGTCGGTCAACAGGTTGAACAACACGGCCATGGCCGCGGTGACCAGGAAGCAGCCCAGCAGCAGGTTGTAGTCGCGCTGCAGCAGGGCATCGAACATCAGCCGGCCGATGCCGGGCCAGGCGAACACCGTCTCGGTCAGCACCGCGCCGCCGATCATGCCGCCGGCCTGGATGCCGGCCAGCGTCACCACCGGCAGCAGCGCGTTGCGCAGGATGTGGGCGCGCTGGATGCGCCCCGGGCGCACGCCCTTGGCGCGCGCTGTCTTGACGAAATCCATCTGCGCCACCTCCAGCATCGAGGCCCGGGTCATCCGCGCATACACCGCCATGTAGAACAGCGCCAGCGTGAGCGCGGGCAGCACCAGGTGCGAGGCAATGTCGAACGCCAGCGCCAGGCCGTGCAGGTCCGCCCCCACGGTGAAGTAGCCAAAGCCGGGCAGCCAGTCGAGCTTTACCGAGAACAGCAGCACCGCCATCATCGCCAGCCAGTAGAGCGGCGTGGCGTAGAACACCAGGGCGAAAAGGGTGATGGCGTTGTCCACCCAGCTCCCCGCGCGCCGGCTCGCCCATGCCCCCAGCACCACGCCGAACAGCACCGAGAGCAGGAAGGCGCTGCCGGTCAGGATCAGCGTGGCCGGCAGGCGCTGCAGGATCAGGTCCAGCACCGGCTGCTGCTGCCGGTAGGAGAAGCCCAGGTCCAGGTGCACCACGTGGCCGAGGTAGGTGGCGAGCTGCTCCGGCACCGGCTTGTCCAGCCCGAACTGCGTGCGCAGCTGCGCGACGAACTGCGGGTCGGAGGCGCCGGCCTCGCCGGCCATCACCGAGACCGGGTCGCCCGGCGCGGCCCGGATCAGCAGGAAGTTGACGGTTGCGATGACCAGGATCGCGATCACGCCCTGTACCACCCGGCCTAGCATGCGCTGCGTACGACTCATGGCTTTGCCCCAGAGAAGAAGATGACTGCCATCACGCCAGCCAGGCGCGGCCGATGCCGTCGTTCAGGCCAATGCCGGAACTGATGGGATTGTTGATGCGGCTGCGGTACAGCGTGGGGAAGTTGAGCTCGTGCATCCACACCACCGGCATCTCGTCGACCAGGATCTTCTGCACCTCGTGATAGATCGCCGCGCGCTTGGCCGGGTCGATCTCGCGCGCGCCGGCCTGGAACAGCTCGTCGACCTTGGCGTTGCGATAGCCCTCGACGTTGTTGAACGGCGAGCCCTGCGCGATGTTGTCCGAGGTGTAGTTGCGCGCCACGCCCAGGGCCGGGTCGCCGTACTGGTAGACGTAGGTGAAGGCAAGGTCGTAGTCCCACTTGTTCAGCCGCTCGCCCCAGCCCGCCACGTCGGTCGGCGTCATCTCGATCTTCACGCCGGCCTGCTGCAGGTTCTGGCGCACGATCTCGGCCGAGCGGGTCCAGGTTTCGCCATAGGGCAGGGGCAGCAGGCGCAGGGTCTCGCCCTTGTAGCCGGATTCGGCCAGCAACTGTTTGGCGCGGGCCAGGTCGCGCGGATACTTGGCCACGTCGGTGCTGGCGTACTTGATGTGGCTGTTGAAGGGGCCGGTTGCGCTCTTCGCATAGCCTTGCCAGGCCACCTTGGCGATCGCGTCGCGGTCGATGGCAAAGGCCAGCGCCTGGCGGAACTTGATATTGTCCATCGGCGCCTTGCGGTTGTTGACCCACAGCCAGGAGTGCGGGGCGAAGAATTCCCAGCCCTTGGTGGTGACCTGCACGCCGGGCAGCTTGCTCAGGCGCGCCACGTCGAAGTACTCCACCGCGCCGCCGGGCACCAGGTCGACCTTGCCGGACTCGAACGCGGCGGCCCGCGCCGACGCATCGGGAATCACGTGGAAGTACACGCTGTCGACCAGCGGCACGTCGGGCTGGTGATATGCCTCGTTGCGCACCAGCTGGATGTACGAGCCGCGCACCCATTCCTTGAACTTCAGCGGACCGGTGCCGATGGGCCGGGCGTTGGCCGGGTTGGTCAGGAAATCCGTGCCCTCGTAGATATGCTTGGGCACCATGGGCATGGTGCCCACTTCGAAGATGCCGAGGAAGGGGCCAAACGGGTATTTCAGCTTGAACTCGACCGTGAGCGGGTCCACCGCGCGGATGCTCTCCACCGCCGCCAGGTTGGCGCGCAGCCGGGCATGCGTCTTGCGCAGGAACACGTCGGCGGAGAACACCACGTCAGCCGCGGTGAACGGCTTGCCGTCATGCCAGGTGACCTTGGGCTTGAGCTTGAACGTGTACAAGGTGCCGGCCTGGTTCACCGTCCAGGAGGTTGCCAGCGAAGGCTGCGGTTCCAGCTTCTCGTCATAGCGCAGCAGCCCCTCGTAGATGTTGCCGGAGATCAGCTGGGTGGGGCCGTTCTGGGTGATGCCGATCATCAGGCCGGACGGCTCCGGCTGCACGAGCGCGTTGATCACGCCCCCCTTCTTTCCCGCCGCGAGGACGTGGAACGGGACACCGGCGAGCGACAGCCCGGTGGTGGCAACACCCATCTTGATCAGTTGGCGACGATTCATTGCGGAACTCTCCTGGGGGCTAGGGACAGATAACTGGCAACACGTAAAGACACGTAACCGACAAGCCGGAATGGGTAAGGCGGGCAGGGCGTCAGTCGCGGAACGACGTGGCGGCGGCTGGCTCCAGCCGCTCCAGCAAGGCGCGCCATTCGCGCGCGTACGGGTCGGCTGCGCCCGGCTTGCGGTTGGTGTCGCCGCTCTCATACTGGCGCGCGGTCTTCTCGCAGATGGCTGCCGGGACCGGATTGACCGGCTGGCCGCTGGACTGGATCGCCACCTGCACGCGGCAGGCGCGCTCCAGGTTGTGCATCAGGATGAAGGCCTCGGCCACGCTGCGGCCCAACGTCACCAGGCCGTGGTTGCGCAGGATCAGGGCGCGCTTGTCGGGTCCCAGGTCGGCCACCAGCCGCTCGCGTTCCTCATGGTCGAGCGCGATGCCTTCGAAGTCGTGGTACGACACGCGGTCGTGGAATTGCAGCGCCCACTGGTTCGACGGCTGCAGGCCGCAGGCCAGCGACGAGACGGCCACGCCCGCCACCGTATGCGTATGCAGCACGCACGCCGCGTCGTGCCGGGCGGCATGCACCGCGCTGTGGATGGTGAAGCCAGCCGGGTTCACGTCTTGCCCGGGCGGGCCGCTGATGATGTTGCCGTCCAGGTCGATGCACACCAGCGAAGACGCGGTGATATCCCGGAACAACATCCCGAACGGGTTGATCAGGAAGCGGTCCCCGGTGCCCGGCACCCGGGCCGAGATATGGGTGTAGATGCTGTCGTCCATGCCATACAGGGCGACCAGGCGGTATGCGGCGGCGAGATCCTCACGCACTCGTTGCTCGACCTCGGAGATGGCGGGAACCAGGCGGGAAGAGACGTTGTTGCCCATGTTTGGGTTTCCTCGGGTTGGCGATCGGGTAACTGTAGGTCGATGGTCAGCTGTCGACAGTTGGCATTTATACCGATTACGCAAAGTTCAGGCCACGTTTGCCGGGATCCCTCATCCTTGCTGCGGCGCGGTATATAACTGCTTGAATTTCAAGGGGATATCGTGGCCATCCACGCGGGTCCAGGCTCAGGCAGTGAGGAGGCAGCGCGTGCTCGCTGGTGGTGCGATGCGCAAGAAATGGGCGCCGGCGGGCTGGCCCGGGGCGTGGAGAACAGGAATGGGGCGCGGCAAGAAAAGGGCGCGGCATGCCCGGATTGCAACACCTCGGCATTGCGAGTTGCATTGGTGCCACTTTGCGCCGATTGCTGGATTTGCTTGACTCTTGCCGGGATGCGTCTATCATTCGCCTGATTGCTGCACTGCAGCAATCGCGATGATGCCGCTCACGAAACCCCCTTCGGCAGCGTTGGATCATCCCCAGGAGACTATTTCATGGCAAATCCCACCCAAGCTCAGTTTTTCGGCGTCCAGCAAGCCAACCTCGACCTGTTTCTCGCCCTGGTCGGCCCCCTGGCCCGCGGTGCGGAAAAAATCAGCGCGCTGAACATGCAGGCCGTCAAGAGCAGCCTGGCGGATACCACGAACTACGTCCGCGAATCCAGCCAGCAGCCCGTTGGCGCCGGCATGGCCGGCCTCAAGCCGGAACTGGCGAATGGGTTTGCCCAGAAGATGAACGCCTACGCCGGCCATGTGAACGAGATCTTCGCCAGCACCGGCGCCGAGTTCGCGCAGGAAGCCCAGCGCCAGATGCGCACCTACGCCACGCAGACCCAGGAAGCCATGGCGTCGTTCGGCAAGAACCTGATGTCGAGCGCCGGCAGCGCATTCCCTGCCGCCGACGCTGGCGCACCGAGCTGGGTCGCGGCCTATGAAACGGCCATGAAGCCGATGCGCGACGCGATGGAATCGGTGATGCCCGCCACGGCTGCAAAGTAAGGCGGCACGGCTGGCCGCTGCGAAAGCAGAAGCCGGCAGCAAGAAAAACTGCGCCCACGTGGCGCAGTTTTTTTTTGCGCTGCGCGTCCTTGCCAATGATGCGGCGGGCGGGCAGCATGTGACTCCGGTTCGGAAATGTCAGCGTTATCGGCGCGCTATCTGAGCGTTATTGGCTGCATTGTGCGGCCCCTCCAGCACACCTCTCATCTAATGAGACGCCCGGAGCCGTGACTGGAATGCATGACCCAAGCCGACGGTTCGCTTTGATGGGTGCCGAGAGAACGGCCTCCACCCGCTGGCGCAGCACCGGCAGCAAATCCTGCGCGAACCAGCTGTTGTGCTTGAACCATCCCTGGTTGCGCGGCGAAGGGTGTGGCAGAGGGATATAGCCCGGCCCGTGCGCGGCAAAGCCGGCCACCGTTGATGTCACGCCGCCGCGCGCCGCCGCCCCCAGGAAACGCCGCTGCGCATATTGCCCGACCAGCAAGGTCAGTTCGATGTCCGGCAGGCGCGCCAGCAGCGCATCCATCCACAACGGCGCGCATTCCTTGCGCGGCGGCAGGTCGCCACTGGCGCCACGGCCCGGGTAGCACAGCCCCATCGGGATGATGGCGATGCGCGCGGCATCGTAAAACACGGTCTTGTCCACGCCCATCCACTCACGCAGCCGGTCACCGCTGGGGTCATCCCAGGGAATGCCGCTGGCATGCACGCGCGTGCCCGGCGCCTGGCCGACAATCAGGATGCGGGCCGTGGCGGCGGCTTGTACGACCGGGCGGGGGCCAAGCGGGAGGTGGGCTTCGCACAGGCGGCATGCGCGGACCTGGGTCAGCAGGGCATCGAGGTCGGTGCTGCTGTCATCACCCGCGATGGAAACAGCGACAGGCGAGGCGTGCTTCATGCTGGCTTGCAGACAGAGTCAATTTGAATGGCGGCTAGTGGACTATGCATTGTCGGTCCGAAGCAGGTTCGTTTGTTGGTTATCGTTCATCTGACACACAAAAGCCGGGCACGGGAAGCACGTCCATTCGAAGCACTCCCTAAGCACGTTGTCGATGGCGCCAGGCCATCACGCCGTTCCCATTTTGGCACCAAGTTGGCCGAACCGCGGGTACGTCACTCCTGCTTCGCGCGTTCGAGTAATACGCGCAGGCTGCGAACTGGAAATCCACGTGCACAGCAATCCCTCACAACATTGAAGGGGAACCCGAAAATGCGCTTGTCAGCATCACGCCGGTCCGGATAGCATGGGGATACGAATAATTCGCATTTGCAATCATCGGGTGATGCCAAACGGCATGCCGATGGTCCGATGGATCGACAAAAGGGGGCAGGCGCACCATGGCGCCGCGCCACCGGGGGAATGGCACGATGGTGATGACCGCTGAGGGAGAAGCCCGTCCAGATGCCGAGCGCCCAGGACTGGCGGCGCACAGGGTAAAAATCCGTGAGGTGCGGCCGGGCTTGTCCCTCCATGCCGACGACGCGGTGGACGAGTTCGATGCCGTGGTCACGGGACTGTGCACACCGGGCCTGCATGTCGTATTGCTGCTCGAGGGCGCGCTCGACCTGTGGTACGGCGAGCGCCCCGTCGCATTGAGGACGGCTGCCCGGCGCGCGGCGCCTGCGCTGGTGCGCGCGCCGCTTGCGCAGGCCCGGTTGCGCCCCCAATCGCGCCCCCAATCGCTCCTCTTCAACGCGGTCGAGCCGGACACGTTCCGCCGCCGGTTCAGCAAGGGCCGCTATGCGCGGCGGCTCAGCCTCGGCGTGTCGGGTGACTGGCTCGCGCAACTGCAGGCGGCGAGCGGCGCGGCCATGCCGGCGCATCTGGATTCGCTGCTATCCACGCACTTGTCGATGCGCGTCGGGCCGCCTACGCCGCGCGCGGCGGCGCTGGCCGAGCAAATCGTGCGGCCGCCCGCCTATCAATCCATGCTGCAAGCCATCTATCTGGAAAGCCGCGTGCTCGACCTGTTGGGCGAGGTGTTCGAGCCGCTGCAGTCGGTCACGCCGGCGGGCGTCCCGGACTCGGCGGTGCTCGGCCCGCGCGATTACCGCCGGATGGCGGATCTGCGCGCGTTTCTTGGCAGCGAGGCGGCGCAGCGGCTGTCGCTCGACGCGATCGCGCGTCACGCCGGCATGAACGCGAATGCGATGCAGCGGCAGTTCCGTGCCGTCTTCGGCACGACCATCTTCGACTTCCTGCGCGAGAACAACCTGCAGCGCGCGCGCCTTGCGCTCGAGCGCGATGCGGTCAGCGTCAAGCAGGCGGCCGTGCT
>NZ_JARJLM010000529.1 GCF_029335485.1 Cupriavidus basilensis | reverse complement strand
GGCGCAGCCGCGCGACCTGCGCATTCCCGGCCCCAGCGTGGTCACGCGCTGCCTGCACCTGGTGTCGGGGCACGAGGTGCGCGGCTCGTTTCCGGTGGACGTGGCCTCCGGGCCCAACGTGGAGGAAGTGGTCTACCCCGGCGTGCATTCGGACGTGGGCGGCGGCTACCGGCCCGGCGAGCAAGGCCGCGGCGTGACCGACGACGCCAAGCTGTCGCCCCGCAAAACCACTCACTGGAGAACGCGATGCGTAACACTCTGACACGCTTTCTGCAACTCACCCTGCTGCTCGCGCTGACGGCCTGCAAGCCAACCGATGTGCCTGCTGCTGCACGCGAAGACACCAAGGGATTGCAGGTGAGCGTCCTCAACTACACCGACGACTATATCGACGAAGTGTACGTCAACCGCTCCTGGGCCGGTGGCATGGTCGCGCATTCCGGAGGGGGGAGCTTCGCTGGCCACGCGTCAGTACCCCGTCAATGGGACCCGAACTTCAAGCTCACCGTCCGCTGGCGCACCGAGCCGCTCTACCTCAAGAACCCCAGCGCGTTCTTTGAGCGCGAGCTGACCACCCAACCCTATCAAATGGATGAGCGCGGGCGCATGACCTTTCTCTGGGTGGCCTTTTTCCCCGGCGGCGAAGTCAAGCTCTTCCCTACTTGGGTTGCTCCAGGTGATCCCGATTTCCCGGATGGATTGCTCGAGCCAAAACTGCAATGCCGCAAGGAGCACCCCGGTAGTGAGTACTGCGAAGGTCCCGCTCAGCTCTGGGATCTCATGAGAAAGGGCAAGGCCGCCCACACGGAGGACAAGGCGCCATGACGATTTCCCGACTGCCCGACAATATGGGCGACAACCCGTGGGCACTCACGGCAAACGAGCGCAAGGGCATCACTTGCACCGAGTCGCCCGACGACGCCATGTCGTGCCAACGCACCTTGTATCTCGGCTTTTTCTTCGACGGTACGCGCAATAACCGTAAGTACGACACGGAGCACGAGTCCCATAGCAATGTCGCGCGGCTGTACGACGTCTTCGACGAAGCGCGTCAAGGGTTGATGTCAGAGCTGGCCAACAGCCACGGCGGCTGGGCGCTGCCGCGCGACCGACGACGCGAAGCTGATCCGCATCGGCCGCGCGTCGCCCCGCACATCCACTGACGGGGGAACACGATGCGTAACGCTCTGACACGCTTTCTGCAACTCACCCTGCTGCTCGCGCTGACGGCCTGCAAGCCATCCGATGCGCCTGCTTCTGCGCACGACGACACCATGGTGCCGCTCCGGGTCAGAATCCTCAACTACACCGACGACTATATCGACGAGGTGTACGTCAACAGCTCCTGGGCCGGTGGCATGGTCAAGCACTCGGGCGGTGGCGGTGCTGGGTCTGCGCAAGTTCCCCGCCAATGGGACCCAAACTACAAGCTCACCGTCCACTGGCGCACCGAGCCGCTCTACCTCAAGAACCCTGACGCGTTCTTTGAGCGCGAGCTGGCCACGCAACCCTATCAGGTGGATCAGCGCGGGCGCATGACCTATCTCTGGGTGACCTTTTTTCCAGGCGGCGAAGTCAAGCTCTTCCCTACTTTGGTTGGTCCAGGGCATCCCGATTTTCCGGAGGGACTGCTCGAGCCAAAACTGCAATGCCGCAAGGAGCACCCCGGTAGTGAGTACTGTGAAGGTCCCACTCAGCTCTGGGATCTCATGAGAAAGGGCAAGGCTGCCCACACGGAGGACAAAACACCATGACGATTTCTCGACTGCCCGACAACGTGAGTGCTAACCCGTGGGCACTCACGGCAAACGAGCGCAGGGGCGTTACTTGCACCGAGTCGCCCGATGACGCCATGTCGTGCCAACGCACCTTGTATCTCGGCTTTTTCTTCGACGGCACGCGCAATAACCTCTATTACGACAAGAAGCACGAGTCCCATAGCAATGTCGCTCGGCTGTACGACATCTTCGACGACGAAATCAAATCCGGCGAAGACCGCAAATACCGCTATCGAACCTATGTCCCCGGCGTCGGCACCGAATTCTGGAAAGGCGTTGGCGATGCCGGTGTGAGCTTGCACGCTGCCGCTGGCGCCGCCGCCGGCTGGGGCGGCGAGGCCCGTATCAACTGGGCGTTGCTACAACTTCAAAACAACCTCCATAGCTATGCCTTCGGCGACCAACCACTGACCGTAGAAGCCGAAGACCTCGCCTTCGTCAAACAGATGAGCGCCGACATCAACTTCAAGCGCATGCGCATGCGCTTTCCTGATGGCAAGGGGCCGCCCACGCCCAAGTCGCCTGACGACGTGCAGTTGCGCAAGGATGTGTCAAGTGCGCAGGCCCTTCAGGCCATCGCCAGCACCCAGTGGCGCGACACCGAGATCGACGGCCGCCGCACCGTGCTGGCCAAGCGCCGCGCCGAGCTGCTCGACAAGCTCAAACCGGTGCTGACAGGCAAGCTGCCCCGGCTGGCGCGCATCCGCATTTCCGTGTTCGGCTTCTCGCGCGGCGCGGCCGAGGCGCGCGTGTTCGTCAACTGGATGCGCGAGCTGTGCGATGAGCCCCGCGGGCCGATGCGCATTTGCGGCGTGCCGGCCACCGTGGATTTCCTGGGGCTGTTCGACACCGTGGCGTCGGTGGGCGCCGCGCAAGGGCTGATGTCGGAACTGGCCAACGGCCACGGCGGCTGGGCGCAGCCGCGCGACCCGCGCATTCCCGGCCCCAGCGTAGTCACGCGCTGCC
>NZ_JARJLM010000528.1 GCF_029335485.1 Cupriavidus basilensis | reverse complement strand
GCTTTCTTTTGGTTACTTTTCTTTACGAGTAAAGAAAAGTGACACCTCCATGTGCCCGAGGGCCTGACACCACACCGCCTTTAGGCCCTGCAGACCCAAATCAGACCAAAAATAAACCAGAAAAATCTAAAAAATCCACTGCCAAAAATGGAAATGATTATAAGAATAAATCAAACATTCATCTTCCGATTGCGGCCAATGAATAAAAAACTCGCTTGCCCATTCATGCATCTGCCGTTACCAGTTCAGATGACCACTCGATCATGAACGGCACCGGTTTCGTCGTGGGCGCGATGGCGCCAGATCTGGAAGCGCTCAGGCTTTAGGCTGCGGCTCTCGCAGGTCGCTGGCCCTGTGCGGGGTGCCTCCCTTACGCCCGCCGGTTCACCAATACGATCCCGGCCAATACCAGTATCGCCGCTAGCGCGAATCGCATGCCGACAGCATCGTGCATCAGCACTACGCCAAACGCTACGCCGAACAGCGGCGTCAGGAAGGAGAAAACCGACAGCCGCGAGGCCAGGTATTGGCGCAGCAGCCAGAACCAGGTCAGGTAGCTGGCGAAGGCGATCAGCACCGACTGGTAGAACAGGCTCGCCAGCACCAGCCCACCGACCTGCGCATGCAGGTGCTGGCCGGCGGAGAGCGCCATCGCCAGCAGCATCACCGCCGATACCGCCAGCTGGTAGAGCAGTGTCTTGCTGGGCGGCGCCGAGGCCAGCGGGCTGGCGCGTACCACTACCGTGGTGGCGGCCCACAGGAATCCGGCCAGGATGCCCAGCGCATCGCCCGCCAGGGTGCTGCCGCCATGCGCGGCCGGTGCCGCCATGCCGTCGGCAAAGGCCAGCGCCATGCCGCAGAACGCCAGTCCCACGCCCAGCCATTGCCCGCTGCGCAGCCGCTCGCCCGGTACCGTCAGGTGCAGCCCGAGCGCGGTGAAGATCGGCGCGGTGTAGAGAAACACCGCCATGCGCGAGGCCGTGGTGTGGCCGAGGCCAACGAAGATGCAGAAGAACTCGGCACCGAACAGCAACCCGGCCACCAGTCCGGCCCCCAGCGTGCCGTCGCGCTGCCACAGCGGCGTGCGCCGCCAGGCTGCGAAGCCGAATACCAGCAGGGCCGCCACCGCGGAGCGTACGCCGGCCTGCAGTACCGCGCCCATCAAGGGCGCGGTCGCCTTGATGACCACCTGCTGCAATCCCCACGCCAGGCACAGCACCACCATCAAGGCGATGGCGGTGCCGTCGAGCGGGCGGCGGGCAAGCCCTTGCGCGCTCACGTTACGGACGGCTGGCGTCGCGGGTGGTGTTGCGCTCGATCAGTTCGATCTTGTAGCCGTCCGGGTCTTCGACGAACGCGATCACCGTGGTGCCGCCCTTGACCGGGCCGGCCTCGCGCACCACATTGCCGCCGGCGTTGCGGATGCGCTCGCAGGCGGCGGCGGCGTCGTCGGTCTCCAGCGCGATATGGCCGTAGGCGGTGCCCATCTCGTATTTTTCCACGCCGTAGTTGTAGGTCAGTTCCAGCACGGCGGTCTCGGATTCCGGGCCGTAGCCGACGAAGGCGAGGCGGTACTTGTATTCGGTGTTGTCGCTCTCGCGCAGCAACTGCATGCCGAGGATGCGGGTGTAGAAGTCGATCGAGCGCTGGAGGTCGCCGACGCGGAGCATGGTGTGGAGGAGTCGCATGATGGGGAGCCCTGCTTGTTTTTGGTCGAGGAACTATTTTAGACGGGATGGGGAAAGTGGGCTCGCGGCTGTGCCGGCCGGCACCGTTCCCATTTGAAATCAACGGCCGGGCATTGCAACCGGGCCACCGCCGCCCCGGCTAGAACGTCGGCAGCAATTCCGGCGGATGCGCCCGCAACTGCGCCCTGGCGTCCCGAAACTCGGGAAAGATCGAAGCCACGGTATCCCAGAAGCGCGGGCTGTGATTCATCTCCTTGAGATGCGCCAGCTCGTGCGCGGCCACATAGTCGATCATCGACAAGGGAAAATGCATCAGCCGCCAGTTCATCCGGATCTTGCCGTCGGCCGTGCAGCTGCCCCAGCGCGTCGCGGCCGAGGTCAGCGCGAACGCGCTGTGCCGCACGCCGAGCTTCTCCGCGTAGATATCGAGCCGCTGCGCCAGCAGCCGCCTGGCCTGGTGCTGCAGCCAGCCCTGCACGCGGTCCTTGATCTGCTGCTCGTCGGCGTGCACGGGCAGCGCCAGATGCAGGATGCGGCTGTCGGCGTCGAACTGCAGTACGCCGGCGGGGGATTCGAGCTGCAGCGTGATGGGCTTGCCCAGGAAGGGCAGGCTCGCGCCTTCGCGCCATTGCACGGTGGGCAGCACGCGGCGGGCTTCGCGGTGCTGCCATTCGCCCAGCTTGTTGAAGATCCAGCGCTGCTTTTCGAGAATGGCCGACTCGACGTCGGACAGCGTGACCCAGCGCGGCGCGGTGATGGACAGCCCGCGGTCGTCAACGGTGAAGCCGATGGTACGGCGCGAGGAGCGCTTGAGCGTGTAGTGCACGCTGCGTTCGCCCACCTGCAGCCGCCGCGCATTGGGCTGCGGCTGCGGCCAGGGCTGCGCCGTCGGCGAGATGGGCTGCGCCGGCGCCGATCCGCCGGGCGCCATGCCGGGTGCCATGTCCGCGCCGGCAAGGGCGTCGGACAGCGGCAGCTCCATCTGGGAACCAGGGGCGTCGGGGGACGGGCGCAGCAATTTCATGCGGGCATCTTGCTCCGGTAGCTCTGCGCATCGATTCTACGCATATCCTGCTCGATCCACGCCTCCACCTCCTGGTTGAGCTGGTCGGCGGTCTTGTTGGCCGACGAAATCGGCGGGCCGACGGAGACCGTGATCATGCCCGGATATTTCAGGAAGGTGTTGCGCGGCCACAGGCGACCGGAGTTGACCGCCACCGGGACGACCCATGCGCCGGTTTCCACCGCGAGGCGGGCGCCGCCGCTCTTGTAGCGGGTCTTTTCCAGGCCCGAGCGCGTGCGCGTGCCTTCGGGGAACATGATGATCCATGCGCCCTCCTTGAGCCGCTCACGGCCCTGGCGCACGGCCGAGGCAAAGGCCCGGGGGCCTTCCTTGCGGTTGATATGCACCATCTTGAGCATGCCCAGCGCCCAGCCGAAGAAGGGCACCATCAGCAGTTCGCGCTTGAACACGAAGCACATCGGCTTGGGCATGGTGGCCACGTAGGCGATCGTTTCCCAGGCCGACTGATGCTTGGACAGCACCACCACCGGCTTGTCGAGCACGCCGTTGAAGTTCTCGCGGCCTTCGAAGCGGTAGCGGATGCCGCAGATCAGGGCCGCCGCGCCGATGACCAGCCTCGGCCAGCCGCGCACGAACAGGTAGCGGCGGTTGGCGCTCATGAAGGGAAAGACGATGAAGCACGCGCAGGCATAGGGCGGCGTCAGCACCAGCAGGTACAACGCGAACAGCAGGGAGCGGAGAAAAATCATCGGTGCGGATATAGGTTCAGGAACCGGCCAGGCGCGGGGCGCCGTCGCCGGTGAGCAGCCAGCGCGCAAAGGCGCGCAGGTCTTCGTGGATCAGCGTGCCGGGCGGCAGGCCGCCCTTTTCCTCGGTCTGGCGACCCTTGCCGGTCAGCACAAGGTGTGGTGCGCAGCCCACCGCCAGCCCGGCCTCGAGATCGCGCAGCGAGTCGCCCACCAGCGGCACCCCCTTGAGCTCGACGCCAAAGCGCTCGGCGAGCTGCTCCAGCATGCCCGCCTTGGGCTTGCGGCAATCGCAGCCGTCCGCCGCGGTATGCGGGCAGAAGAACACGGCATCGACGCGCCCGCCGAGACGCGACAGCGCCTTGTGCATCTTCTCGTGCATGGCGTTGAGCGCGCTCATCTCGAACAGGCCGCGGCCGATGCCGGACTGGTTGCTGGCGATCACCACGCGATAGCCGGCCTGGTTGAGCGCGGCGATCGCTTCCAGGCTGCCATCGATGGGAATCCACTCGTCCGGCGTCTTGATGAACTGGTCGCTGTCGAGGTTGACGACCCCGTCGCGATCCAGGACGACAAGCTTGGGCGGTGTCTGCGGCATGATGGCCTCCCGTTGTGATGCAGGTCGGCTGGCGCCTACGCGGCCAGCTTGGAGATGTCGGCCACGCGGTTGGCCAGCACGTGCAGCGAGGCCAGCAGCGCCAGCCGGTTGGCGCGCAGCTGCGGGTCTTCGGCCATCACCATGACGTCGTTGAAGAACTGGTCGACCGCCTCGCGCAATTGCGCCAGGTCGCGCAGCGCGGTGGCGAAATCGCCGTTCGCGAACGCGGCATCCACCTGCGGGCGCACGCTCTCGACCGCGCCGTGCAGCGTGCGCTCGGCGGCTTCCTGCAGCAGCGCGGGCTGCACCGTGCCCACGGGGTCGGTATTCTTGCGCAGGATGTTGGTGATGCGCTTGTTGGCCGCGGCCAGGGCCTCTGCCTGCGGCAGGGCGGCAAAGGTGCGCACGGCCTCCAGGCGGGCCAGGATGTCGTCCAGGCGCTGCGGGCGCAGGCTTACCACCGCCTCCACTTCATTGGTGGTGTAGCCCTTGTCCTTCAGGTAGCCGCGCAGGCGGTCGTAGAGGAAGTCGGCGATCGCGGCTTGCGCGGGCTTGACCGCGGCGATGCCGGCGAAGGCCTGCTGGGTGAGCTCGAGCAGCGCGTCGATCGACAACGGCAGCGGGGTCTCGACCAGCATGCGCAGGATGCCGAGCGCGTGGCGGCGCAGCGCGAAGGGATCCTTCTCGCCGGTGGGCGACAGGCCGATGCCCCAGATGCCGACCAGCGTTTCCAGCTTGTCGGCCAGCGCCACCGCCAGGCTCACCGAGCCGGCCGGCAGTGCGTCGCCGGCGAAGCGCGGGCGGTAGTGCTCGGAGCAGGCCAGCGCCACGGCTTCGGCTTCGTCGTCGTGGCGCGCGTAATACGTGCCCATGGTGCCCTGCAGCTCCGGGAACTCACCCACCATATCGGTCAGCAGGTCGGCCTTGGCCAGTTCGGCGCCGCGCATGGCGGCCGCCTTTTCCACGGCGACGCCGGCCGCGCCCAGCGCATCGGCGATATGGCCGGCGATCTGCTGCAGGCGCTGCACGCGGTCGAGCTGCGTGCCGATCTTGTTGTGATAGACCACGTTGGCCAGCTGCGGCACGCGCGAGGCGAGGGTCTTCTTGCGGTCCTGGTCGAAGAAGAACTTGGCGTCGGCCAGGCGCGGGCGCACCACGCGCTCGTTCCCGCTGATGATGGAGTCCGGCGTGTCGGTGGCCAGGTTGGAGACCACCAGGAAGCGGTTGCGCAGGTGGCCTTCGGCATCGGTCAGCGCGAAGTACTTCTGGTTGGTCTGCATGGTCAGGATCAGGCATTCCTGCGGCACTTCGAGGAAGACTTCCTCGAAATGGCAAGCATAGACCACCGGCCATTCCACCAGCGAGTTGACTTCGTCGAGCAGGGCATCGGGCATGACGACCCGGTCGGCGCCGGCCTGTTCCAGCAGCGCGGTGCGGATGTGCTCGCGGCGCTCCGCATAGCTGGCCAGCACGCGGCCTTGTGCTTCCAGCACCGCGGCGTACTCGCCGGCATGCGCGATCTCGATCTCGCCGGCCGACAGGAAGCGGTGGCCCTGGGTGGTGCGGCCAGCCTGCAGGCCCAGCACGCTGACCGGCACCACTTCGGTGCCAAGCAAGGCAATCAACCGGTGCGCCGGGCGCACGAAGTGCACGGTGCTGCCGTCCGGGCGCTGGTAGCTCATCACCTTGGGGATGGGCAGCCTGGCGATGGTGTCGTCCAGCGCGGCCTGCAGGCCGCCGACCAGTTCGGCGCCGCGCGCGGTATAGCGGTAGAAGAAGGCGTCGGCCTTGCCGTCGGAGGCGCGTTCCAGGGTTCGCCAGTCGATCGACTCGACGCCCACCGATTTGGCCAGCGCGGCCAGCTTCTTGGCCAGGGGCGCCGTGGGCTCGCCGTTGGCGTCCAGCGCCACCGTCAGCGGCAGGACTTTCTCGCGTTGTTCGCGGTCCGGCGCGTTGCGGCGGACCTTGGTGACCTGCGCGGCCAGGCGGCGCGGCGTGGCGAACGAGGTCACGGCGGCGCCGTCACCCAGCAGGCCACGCTCGGAGAGGCCGGCGAACAGGCCCTGCGCGAAGGCCTCGCCCAGGCGCGCCAGCGCCTTCGGCGGCAGCTCTTCGGTGAACAGTTCGATCAGCAGCGTATCGTTCGAATCGGTCAGGAGTTGCGACATGAATCGTATCCAACAAGTTGTGGCACGCGCTGCGCTCTAGCAGCGCGGTGCGGTAGTAGGTTCTACGCCGGACAACAGCCAGAGGCCGTTTTGCTGCCGGAATTGCAGCGTGGTCGCCGCGCATTGCGTGTCTGCGCTGCCGCCGCGGCCGTTCTGGGCGGGGCGCGGCGCGAAAAAGCGGGCGTCGAGCCGGCGCAGGCGCCTGTCGTAGCGGATCTCGTCGATGCGGCCGCCGACCCAGAAATCGATCCGGGGCGGCAACTGCGCGGCCGAGTAGTAAGTCTTGATCTGGCGCCGCACCCGGCCGTTGACGGTCTCGGTCTCGGTCCAGGTCAGCGGGTAGCGGATCGCGCTCTCATAGGCGCGCAGCGGCACGCGATGCCAGCCCAGGTCCCTGGAGCCCGACAGGTCGCACGCGAACGAGCGGATCAGCTGGGTCCACTGGTCCAGCGAGTTGTTCGCCCCGAAGGCGCCGTGCCAGTGCCGGTCGATGGCCTGCTGCAGGGCCTGCGGGCTGGCCTCGCACACATTGGACAGGTCGGCCGGCAGGTACAGGGCCTGCGGGCTGGGCAAGGAGACGGTGGCCAGGACTGCGCCGGGCGCCCCCACGGCCAGCATCGCCAGGGCAGCGCCTAGGCACAGCGCGCTGCGCGCTGCGCGCGTCATGCGGCGGCCGCGCGTTCGCACATCGGAAAGCCGAGCGCCTCGCGCGAGTCGTAGTAGGCCTGGGCCACCAGCCGCGACAGGTTGCGGATGCGCCCGATATAGGCGGCGCGTTCGGTCACCGAGATCGCGCCGCGCGCGTCCAGCAGGTTGAAGGTGTGGGCGGCCTTGAGCAGTTGCTCGTAGGCGGGCAACGGCAGCCGCTTCGCATCCTCGGCCGGGGCAGCTTCCTGGCCTTCCTGCTTCGGCTCGGCGGCGCCCATCAGGCGCTTGGCCTCCGCCTCGTGTTCGGCGAAATGGCGGAACAGGATCTCGGCGTTGCTCTGCTCGAAGTTGTAGGTGGACTGCTCCACTTCGTTCTGGTGGTAGACGTCGCCATAGGTCAGGCGGCGCGTCTTGCCGTTTTCTTCCCACTCGGTCCACACCAGGTCATAGATGTTCTCGACCTTCTGCAGGTACATCGCCAGGCGCTCGATGCCATAGGTGATCTCGCCGGTGATGGGCTTGCAGTCGATGCCGCCCACTTGCTGGAAGTAGGTGAATTGCGTCACTTCCATGCCGTTGAGCCAGACTTCCCAGCCCAGGCCCCAGGCGCCGAGCGTCGGATTCTCCCAGTCGTCCTCGACGAAGCGGATGTCGTTCTGCTTCAGGTCCAGGCCCAGCGCTTCCAGCGAGCCGAGATACAGCTCGAGGATGTTCTCGGGCGCGGGCTTCAGCACCACCTGGTACTGGTAGTAGTGCTGCAGGCGGTTGGGGTTCTCGCCATAGCGCCCGTCCTTGGGACGGCGCGACGGCTGCACATAAGCGGCGCGCCACGGCTCCGGTCCGATCGCGCGCAGGAAGGTATGCACATGCGAGGTGCCGGCGCCGACCTCCAGATCGATGGGTTGCAGGAGTGCGCAGCCCTGCCGGTCCCAGTAGGCCTGCAGGGTGAGGATCATTTGTTGGAAGGTCAGCATAGGCGAAGACTAGTAAGGGCCTGGCGACAGGCCGGCAAGCAGGGGCAAGCTGGCGCAGCGGCGGGAAAGCTGCCGCGGCGCCTCGCGAAGATCGTGCCAAACCCTGAATTCTATCGGTTTTTTTTGCGCTGCCCGCGATCGGCACGGCCCTTGCATGGCTTGCAGTGCCGCGGCGGCCTGACTGAGCGCGCAAGTGATGTCGGCGTTTTGCAACGAATCGGGTAAACACCGAAGCCCCCTAAAGCCCTGCCCCATACTGGACGATAGTGTTTTTGTATACAGTATTAGGCAGAGCTGTGCATAACAGCCGCCAATGTTCGAAACACTCCAGATACGGGGACACCGGTCATGTCGCTGCTTTCTCGCAAGCCTTATCTCGTCGCCATCGCGGTCATGATCGCGGTGGCACTGCTGTCGGTCGTCGCGGGCCTCGCCGCCTGAATCCGGCCGGCGGCCCGGCGACCGTCAGCCCCGCTGGCGCCGCCAGGCCGCCACTGCCAGCACGACCAGGCATGCCGCCAGTGCCGGGAGGTTGCCCCAGCGCACGTACGGCGTGAAGCCCTGCATGCCCTGCACCTGCGCGGCGAGCGTGCCGACGGTGAAGGTCGGCAGGCGCTCGGCCACGACGCCGTCCGGCGTCACCACGGCGGTCATCCCGGTATTGGTCGAGCGCAGCATCGGCCTGCGGGTTTCCAGCGCGCGCATGCGCGAAATCTGCAGATGCTGGTCCAGCGCGATGGTGTCGCCAAACCACGCAAGGTTGGTCACGTTGACGAGGATATTGGCGGGCACCGGCTGGCTGCGCAGCGTCTCGGCGATTTCCCCGCCGAACAAATCCTCATAGCAGATATTGGGCGCCACCATGATGCCGCGCACCGGCAGCGGCGCCTGGTCCAGCCCGCCGCGGCGGAAGTCTCCCAGCGGCATCTTCATCATGTTCACGAACCAGTGGAAACCGAAGGGAATGAACTCGCCGAACGGCACCAGGTGGTGCTTGTTGTAGCGGTACAGCCGCTCGGTCAGCGGGCCCAGGCCGAATACGCTGTTGGTGAAATCCACCGGCGAATCGGCACCGGCGGCACCGAACAGCACGGTGGTGCCGCTGGCCACGGTGAAGTCGCGCACCGCAATGGCGATATCCACCGGCAGATCCTGCAGGATCACCGGGAATGCCGTCTCGGGCGTGACCACGAGATCCGCCGGGGCGGCCGTGATCAGGTCGCGGTATAGCTCGAGCGAGCGTTGCACGCCGACCGGCTCGAACTTGATGTCCTGCGCCACATTGCCTTGCAGCAGCCGCACCGAAATGGGCTTGCCGGCCGGCTTGGTCCAGGCGATCGGCGCCAGCGCGGCGCCGGCCAGCGGCAGCGCCACGGCTGCAGCCAGGGCGAGCACGCCGGCGCGTTTGCCGCCGCGGCCGAAGCCGCGCACCGCCGTCGCCAGCAGCGCCGCCACGGTCGCGGCCAGCGCGCCGATGCCATAGACTCCGACCAGCGGCGCAAAGCCGGCCAGCGGGCCATCGGTATGGGCGTAGCCGCTGGATAGCCAGGGAAAGCCGGTGAAGACCACGCCGCGCAGCCAGTCCGACAGGCCCCAGGCGGCGCCGAAGGCGAGCGGGGCAAGCAGGGACAAGGCGGTTGCCCGCGCAGCCGCCGACCCGCGCCGCGCCGTCAGCCAATGCCAGCCGGCCGCGGCCAGCGCCGGATAGAGGGAGAGGAAAGCGGCGAACAGCAGCACGGCGAGAAGGGCCATCCAGGCCGGCATTTCGCCATACACGTGCATGCTGATATAGAGCCACCACACGCCAGAGAGGAACCAGCCCAGGCCGAATGCATAGCCCGTGGCCGCCGCGCTGCGGGCGCGGGGCGCATCGGCGGCCAGCGCCACCAGTCCCGCCAGCGACAGCAGCTGCAGCCACCACCATGCATGCGGCGCGTAAGCCTGGGTGTGAGCCACGCCCAGCACGGCGGCCAGCAGCAGGCGGGGCAGGCTCGCGCCGCGCGCCTCGTCGCGTCCGGCGCTGGCTGCGCCGGGCCATGCCTGGAGCAGGCGCTTCATGCGCCGTCCACTTCGGACGGAGTGGACGGGGCCTCGCGGCGCACCAGCAACAGGTGCGCCTGGCGGGCGTCGGCACGCAGGACCTCGAAGCGGATCGGCGGCAATGTCACCACTTCGCCGCGATGCGGCACGTGACCCAGGTGGTTGCTCAGCAAGCCGCCCACCGTGTCGACGTCGTGATCCGAGAATTGCGTGCCGAAGGTCTCGTTGAACTGCTCGATCTCGGTCAGGCCATGCACGCGCCAGCTGCCGTCGGGCAGTTGCAGGATGTTGTCGTGGTCTTCGTCGAGGTCGAACTCATCCTCGATATCGCCCACGATCTGCTCCAGCACGTCCTCGATGGTGACCAGGCCGGCAACGCCGCCGTACTCGTCCACCACCATGGCAATGTGATTGCGGTTGATGCGGAAGTCGCGCAACAGGATATTGAGGCGCTTGGACTCGGGGATGAACACCGCCGGACGCAGCGTTTCGCGCAGGTCGAAGTGCTCGTCGGTGTAATACCGCAGCAGGTCCTTGGCCAGCAGGATGCCGATGATATTGTCGCGGCTGCCCTCGTAGACGGGAAAGCGCGAGTGCGCTGTCTGCCGCATGAAAGGGATGAAGCTCTCCGGCGCGTCGGCAATATTGACGGTGTCCATCTGGCCGCGCGGGACCATGATGTCGCGCGCGGTGAGTTCGGATACCTGGAATACGCCCTCGATCATGGAGAGCGAGTCGGCATCGATCAGGTTGCGCGCGTGCGCATCCTGAAGCACCTCAAGCAATTCAGCGCGGGAGTCGGGCTCGGGGGAGATGAAATCCGAGAGCCGTTCGAGCAGGGATCGGGGTCGGTCGGCTGGCTTCGAACTGGGATAAGGGTCGTTCATGGCGCGACAAGCGCGTGGTGGATATCGCCTGAAGGATACACTAAAAGAGTTTTGCTTCCGTGACACGACATGGTCTTGGGGCGCCGGCTTGCGCCCCGGGACCATGTCCGGGCAACGGCCGATGGCCCGCCAGGCGACTCGCCGGGCGCGCCGGATGGGCTTAGAAACGGAAGGTGCCGAGCGCCTCGCGCACCTCGTCCAGCGTCGCCTGCGTAACGCCGCGAGCCTGCTCGGTACCGTGCTTCAGGATGTCGAACACATACTGCGGATCCTTGGCCAGCGCCTCGCGCCGCTCGCGGATCGGCGCCAGCATTGCCTGCAGCACGCTCTCCAGCCGGCGCTTGAGCACCATGTCGCCGAGGCCGCCACGGCGATAGTGTTCCTTCAGCTCCGCCACCTCATCGACCGCTTCGTCGAATGCGTCGAGATAGGTGAACACCACATTGCCTTCCACCTGGCCCGGATCCGACACCTTGAGGTGGTTGGGATCGGTATACATGCGCATGACGGCTTCCTTGACCTGCTCGGGCGTAGCCGCCAGCGGGATCGCATTGCCCTGCGACTTGCTCATCTTGGCCTTGCCGTCGACGCCGGGCAGGCGGCCGAAGCGCGGGATCAGCGCGGCGGCCTCGGGCAGCACCTCGCGGCCAACCTGATGATTGATGCGCCGCACGATCTCGTTGGTCTGCTCGATCAGCGGCGCCTGGTCCTCGCCGACCGGCACCACATGGGCCTTGAAGCCGGTGATGTCGGCGGCCTGCGACGCCGGGTAGCACAGGAAGCCCGCCGGGATGTCGCGGCCAAAGCCGCGTGCCTGGATCTCTTCCTTGATGGTCGGATTGCGCTCCAGCCGGGCCACCGTGACGAAATTCAGGTACATCAGGGTGAGTTCGGCCAGCGCGGGCAGGTGCGACTGCACCGTGATGGTGGTCTTGGCCGGGTCGATGCCGACCGCCAGGTAGTCGAGCGCCACCTCCAGCACATTGCGCCGCACCTTGTCGGGGTCGTGCGCGTTGTCGGTCATGGCCTGGGTGTCGGCCAGCAGCAGGTATTGCTTATGGGTTTCCTGCAGTGCCACGCGGCTCTTGAGCGAGCCGACGTAGTGGCCGAGGTGGAGCTGGCCGGTGGGGCGGTCGCCGGTGAGGATGACCTTGCGCGTGGGCGCCTGCGTTTCGCTAGTCATGGCATTTCCTTCGGTAAGGTTTTGCCGCGGAGCCCGTCAGCGGAAGCATGCGCCTGCCGACCGGGCTGCGGCGGCTAGAGTCGGGATCGGGGGATGACGACGTGCCGCTGCCTTCAGCAGCGCCACCAACAATGCGGGACGGGGGCGATCCTCATGGGGCTGCGGGCTCCAGCTGGCGCGCCAGTTCAACGTATTCGGCCACCGGCACTTCCTCGGCACGGCGTCCCAGGTCGAAGCCGAGCGCGTCGAAATCGACCTGGTCGCGCAGTATCGACAGCGTGTTGCGCAGGACCTTGCGGCGCTGCGAGAACGCCGCCGCGACCACATCGCCCAGCACCGTCAGGTTGCAGGCGGGATAAGGCGAACGCAACTGGCCGTCCGGCTGCCGCGGCCAGGGAATCATGCGCACCACGGCGGAATCGACCTTGGGCGGCGGATTGAACGATGCCGGCGGCACATCGAGCACATGCTCCATGTGATAGCGCACCTGCAGCATGATCGACAGCCGCCCGAAGGCCTTGCTGCCGGGCTCGGCCACCATGCGCTCGACCACTTCCTTTTGCAGCATGAAATGCTGGTCGCGCACCTGGTCGGCAAACCCGGCCAGGTGGAACAGCAGCGGGCTGGAAATGTTGTACGGCAGGTTGCCGACGATGCGCAGCGGCTTGTCCGCTTGCCACAGCTTGCCGAAATCGAAGGCCAGCGCGTCGCCGGCATGAATCACCAGGCGCTCGCCGTAGCGGCGCCGCAGGCGCTCCACCAGGTCGCGGTCGAGTTCGACCACCTGCATCTGCGGCAGCCTTTCCAGCAGCGGCTGGGTCAGCGCGCCGAGGCCGGGGCCGATCTCGACCACCGTCTCGCCCGGCTGCGGGTCGATGGCGCTGACGATGCCGTGGATGATGCCGTCATCGACCAGGAAGTTCTGCCCGAATCGTTTGCGGGCCACATGGCCCTGATGTACGTTGGAACGCATAGTTGTCTTGCTCGGGCGTCAGCGTGTTGCCGCCAGCGGCGCGGCGCGGTGCCGGCCGCCGGCGTGGCCGGCCATGGCGATGGCGCTGCGGATCGCCTCGATCATGCTGCC
>NZ_JARJLM010000527.1 GCF_029335485.1 Cupriavidus basilensis | reverse complement strand
ATTTTCGCCAGGATCGATCCAGCCACGTATGCGCAGGCTGGCGGCGCGCTCCAGCAGCGGCTGCCGTTGCGCGGGGGTGGCATCGAGCGCGGCGCGCGCGCCTTCGCGGCTGGACAGCGGTGCGGAGAGGCTGCGCCAGAGGATGCCGTCGGCGACGCGGTAGCCCACCACCTGCCAGCGCGTGGGCTGGCCGGGCTGGCGCAGGGCGCGCACGATGCGCAGCTGGGCGCCGTCGAACTGGATCGCGCCGGCGCCCAGCTGCGCGTCGGGCACGGCTTCGGCGAGGTCGTAGCCGAGCTGCGCGAACAGGCGGTCCAGCGCGCGCGTATCCGCCATGCTGTCGCCCACGGCATGCTGGCTGCGGATGATGCCGTCGAGCGAGCGCCAGGAGACCACCGCGATGATGGCGAGGATGGCGATGGCGATGATCATCTCCATCAGCGTGAAGCCGCGGCGCGGACGCGCGCGGCCGCGCTTACCGCCCTGGGCGCGAGCCATCGGTCATCACCGTTGCGAGCTGGGCCAGCCGCGTGCCCGCGTCGTTGTTGCCGTTGCCTTCGGGGTTGCGGTAGACCGAGATCACCACCAGCCGCAGCAGCGGGTCGGCGGTGCCGCTGACGATTTCCTCGCAGCGCAGCGCCACCCGGCCCTGGTCGCAGGCAAAGCGGCGCGTGCCGGGTTCCGGCCAGCGCCTGAGCAGGCGCAGCTCGGCCAGGCGGTTGGCCGCGCTCCATTCGGCCACGGCGCGCGCGCGCAGGCTGTCGCTGGTGTCGGCCAGCAGCCCCGCCGCGCGCAGGCAGGCGCCCAGCGCGACGGCGACGATGGTCAGCGCGACCAGGACCTCGATCAGTGTGAACCCCGTTGCCGGCATGGGCGGCGGCGCCGTCGGCGTTCGCTTACTGCACCACATAGCGGCCCGGCGCGGTGGTGAGGATGCTGGCACGCGCGCCATCGCGCTCCAGCGTGATGGTGAGCGTGGGTTCCACCGGTTCGCGTCCAAGCACGACCCTGACCGCGCCTGCCTGCGGCGCGGCATCCGGCTGGGCGACGATCAGCGCCGAAAGCGGCGCCCCCCAGTTGCCGGCGTGCAGCATCTCATCGCGCATGGGCTGCCAGCGTTCGCCGTCGCGCAACAGGAAGCGGTAGCCCCGCGGCGTTGCCTCCCACGCGATGGGCTGCGCGCGCAGCCTGGCCTCCTCGTGCGCATTCTGCAGTAGCGGGATCAAGCGCTGGGCCTGCTGTTCCAGCAGGTTGCGCGGGCTGGGCTGCGCATTCACCACGACAAGCCCGCTGACGATGCCGATGATGACCACGACCACCATCATCTCCAGCAGGGTGAAGCCGCGCACGGTCCGGCGGACCCGCGGGCGGGCGATGACGCGGCTGCCTGCCATGGGGCTCACGGCGCGGCCTATTCCCATGAGCCGATGTCGGCGTCGTTCCCGGCGCCATTGGGCTGGCCATCGGCGCCGAAGCTGAAGATGTCGATCTCGCCCCGTACGCCGGGATTCATGAACTGGTATGGATGGCCCCAGGGGTCCTTGGGCAGCTTCTCCAGGTATCCGCCGCCTTTCCAGTTGGCAGGCACCGGCTCTACCGCAGGCCGGGCGATCAGCGCCTGCAGCCCCTGCTCGCTGGTGGGGTAGCGGGCGTTGTCGAGCCGGTACAGCTTCAGCGCCTGCATGATCGAGGCGATATCCTGGCGGGCCGCCACGCGGCGCGCCTCGTCCGGCCGGCTCATGATCTTGGGCACCACCAGCGCCGCCAGCACGCCGAGGATGACGATGACCACCATGATTTCGATGAGAGTGAAGCCGGCGGTGGAACGTGTCCGCATTGCCGTTGGCGCCTTGGGCGAATTCATCGTAGTTTCCGCAAGAAGTCTGTCATGCGTACGCGGTACAACAGCGGCTGGGGCCATGCACCGGAACGGGCCAGGGTGATTCTGTCGAAAGCGTGGGGCAAGCCGGTTACGCGCCCTGCGCGGGTTTTGACACCAAAATTTCATATGAGAGGCTTGCCGCCATGATCCAGCCGAACATCCCGCGCTTGCCCGGCGCAGCACGCCTGGCCCGCCTTGCGCATTCGGCGGTCTGGCGCGGGCGGCTTCTTACCGCGGTCTGCGCCCTGGCCTGCCTGGTGGTGGCGGGATACTGGGCGATGCGCTTGCACGCTGCCCGGCAAGCGGGCGCGCCGCCGGCCAGGCCTGTGGCGGCGCTGCTGGTATCGGGGGAGGGCGCGCGGCTGTTCGGCGCTCGCCCGGCCGAGGATAGCGACCTGCCGGTGATCGTCAGCGGCGTCATTCGTGCCGGCAGCGATAGCGGAATGGCGGGCGGCGCCGCCGTGCTGGCGGTGGATGGCAAGCCGCCGCGGCTGGTCGTGGTCGGACGCGAAGCAGCGCCGGGCCTGGTGCTCGTGGCCGTTGGCGAGCGCCTGGCCGTGCTGTCGCGCAACGGTGTGCGGCGGGAGGTGCGGATGGTGGCACCGGCGAGGGTGCCGGTACTGGCGTTCACGGCTGGCGGGCGCGAGCGGGATGGCGGCGTGCCCGCCGTTGCGAGCAATGTGGCGCGGGCGGGCTCGAGCGCCGCCGTCAAATAGCCGGTTGGTTTCCGCCTCCTGCCCGCAACCATGACACAACGCAAACAGGCGCCGGATTCTTTTAATCGCCGGGGAGTACCGGCGGTAGAATGATTCCCGTGCGTGCCGGCGCGTTCAGGATTTTCTCCCGATATTCCTGCTGCCGCGCGAGATGCCGGCCGACAGGGGTTGTCCACGTTTTCGCCCGGTTTTCTCACCCGGTTGCGCAACGCCCCCGGGCGGTTCATGCGCGATGCGCGGTCATGGAGCGCGGCCATCCGTTCCTGCGGTGGCTACCCGCTTTCAGAGAGGGTGGCATCCCGATGTGGGGTAGTGAATCGGGATGATTTGTGCTAGAACTCGTCCGGACAAGCGGGAGCCGTTTGCCGGAAAGCCTGCGTCGGCAGGAACCCTGCGGATAACTTTGCCGTCATGCGGCCAAGGTTAGGCAATGGGGAGCATATTTGATCTCCGCCATGTGCCCCACCCGGGTGGAAGTCAAAATCAGAAAAGGAAAATCTCCGAATGGAGAAGCGTCGCCATATTCTGTTTCGCGCCCACATCAAAGAGTTCGTGTTACCGCCGATCAGCGATGGGCTTGTGCTGGGGCGCCGGTCTCCAATCGGGCATGTGGCGGTTGGCCGGGCACTCGATCTCCTGTCCACGACACCGTTCGAGCATGTCGAACTGGACGACGACGTGATCGCCGATCTGCTGGTGCGTCGCGCCATTCTGCGCAAGGTGCCCATTCATCAATTGAAGGCTTTTGTGCTTGAGGAGATCAAGCCTACGATGGGCGTGGAAGAAATCATCCACTTCAGCCTTGAAATCGAAATCATCCTTGACCATAAGCTAACGTAATGACCGGACTGCAGGCTAAGGATTGCATCGACTCATGCGGCTGGCCGGTGGATGCCTATCAGCGGTATCGCGATATTCGCGAGAGCCTGCCGGGAAGCGTCCGCGTGTTCCCGGTATTCGCGGAGACGGGCACATTCCAGGGGCTGGTGACGGATCGGCAGGCCATGCTGTTCCCGGGGAGAATATTCGCGGACCTGCTGGTGCGGCGCATGCCGGCACCCCTGCATCCGGACGATGAGCCGGTTCGCGCGCTGCACCGGATGCGCGAGGAGAAGCTGGACTACCTTGCCATTGTCGACGCCCATGGCGCCTACGTCGGTGTCATCTCGATGCAGAGTGTCCTGCTTGCGTTGTCGCAACGCGAGGAAGCGCATCATCTGGAGCGGGAATCGCTGATCGATCAGTTGCAAGGCGAACTGGTCAATCGCCGCATCGCCGCCGACATCGTCGAGTCCGCCAGCGACGGCGTGATGGTGACAGACCAGGCGTTGAAGATCCTGCTGGTCAATCGGGCTTTCCTGGAGATGACCGGGTATCCCGAGGACAGCATGCTGGGCCGCCGGCCCGGATTTCTCCAGTCGCGCCGGCACAACTCCGCTTTGTTCCGGGACATGCTGTCGGCCGTCGGCAGGGATGGCCAATGGGAAGGCGAGGTATGGCTGCGCCGCGCCGACGGCTCGATCTGCCCCGGCTGGGCCACGATCAAGAGCGTCGTCTGCGATATCGCGGGAAGCCGGAACTATGTCGTCATGTTCTCCGATATCGACCGGCGCGAAAGCCTTCGTGCCCAGTACCTGAGCCTTGCCTATTACGATTCCCTGACCGGATTGCCGAATCGGCAGCTGTTTCAGAACAGGCTCGACCACGCGATCGAGCATGCGCGCCGCAACGGGGTTGGCTTCTCATTGCTGTTTCTTGATCTCAACCATTTCAAGGACGTCAACGATGCACTGGGCCACACTGTCGGCGACCGGCTCCTGAAACACGTGGCGGAGCGGTTCAAATCGCTGGTGCGCGACGTCGACACCGTGGCGCGCCTGGGTGGAGACGAATTCACGTTCATTCTCCACGGGACCGTGGAACCGGCGCATGTCACGGGCCTGGCGAAGCGCATCTTCAGGGCGCTGGCTGCACCGGTCGTGCTGGACGGCATGCAGATCTACGCGTCCGCAAGTATCGGTGTCAGCCGCTACCCCGTGGACGGTACCACGGCGGAAGCCATTGTCATGAATGCCGATGCGGCCATGTACAAGGCGAAGGACGAGGGCAACGGGGTGTGCCGTTTCTACTCGACGGCATTCCACGACCGGCTTTCGGAACGGCTGGATATGACCAACGCGCTCCATCGCGCCCTGGAGCAGAACGAATTCTCGCTGGTCTGGCAGCCGCAGATCGCCCTCGCCGACGGGCGCGTGGTGGGTGCCGAGGTGTTGCTGAGATGGGCGCGCGATGGCAGCAGGATGATTTCCCCGGCGCTGTTTATTCCCATTGCCGAAGAGACCAGCCTGATCGGCGCCATCGGCGAGTGGGTGCTGGAGGAAGCGTGCCGGCAGGCGAGGCAGCTGCGTGCGCTGATGCAAGACCGCGATTTCCGTATTGCCATCAATTTCTCCCCGGTGCAGTTGCGCTCGCACGGAGAGCAATCCGTGGCGGATGTGATCCGGTCGCATGGGCTGGACTGCGCCCGCTTCAAGATCGAGGTCACGGAGAACTCCATCTTCTCGTCGCAGGACGGCATGCTTGCCTTTGTCCGCGAGCTCGATGCCGCCGGCATCGCCATATCGATCGACGATTTCGGTACGGGCTACTGCAACCTGTCGGCCCTCAAGCATTTGCCGGTGCACGAGATCAAGATCGACCAGTCCTTCATCACGGACATGTCGACGTCCCCCAGCGACCGGCAAATCGTGATCGCGATGATCAAGATGGGCCATACGCTTGGCCTCCAGGTCGTCGCGGAGGGGGTGGAAGACGCCAGCCAGCTGGAATTGCTGAGGGAGCTTGGCTGCGACATCGGGCAGGGTTACCTGTTTGCCCGCCCGATGCCGCTGGATGAGCTTGTGGCGTTCCTGTCGTCCGCGCAGGCCGGGCGTGGCCCCGTGTCTGTTCCGGAGCAGGCGCAGACGTAGCGCGTTGCGCGGGTGAGGGGAACGCTCTGCGCGGACCGCAGCGATATGATGCCCGCGTCAGCGCACCATCTGGTTGATTTCCAGGATCGGCATCAGCACCGCAAGCACGATCATCAGCACCATCAGGCCCATGCCGAGGATCAGGGCGGGTTCGAGCAGGCCGGTGATGAACAGCGTGCGCCGCTCCAGCTGGCTGGCCTCGCCCTCGGCGGCGCGCTCGAGCATCTCGGGCAGCTTGCCGGTGGCTTCGCCGGAGCGGATGAGGTGGATCAGCACGGGGGGAAACTGGTTGGCGGAGGCCAGCGCGCGGGCCAGCGAAGTGCCCTCGCGCACGCGCGAGATGGCGTCTTCCACGTTTTCGCGCAGGGCCACGTTGTTGAGCGTTTCGCCGGCTGCCTGCAGGGCGCGCAGGATGGGCACGCCCGCACTGGTGAGAATCGCCAGGGTGCTGGCGAAGCGCGCCGTGTTGTAGCCGCGGACCAGCTTGCCCAGCAGCGGTGCGGTGAGCAGCCAGGCATGCCAGCGGTGGCGCGGGCCGGGCCGGGCGAGGATGCGGCCAACCAGCCACCAGGCGCCGATGCAGCCGAGCGCCGCCAGCCAGCCCCAGTCCCGCGCGAAGTCGCTGCAGGCGAGCATGACGGTCGTGATCGTCGGCAGTTTCTGCCTGGTGGTGGTGAACACGCCCACCACCTGCGGTACCACGTAGGTCAGCAGGAAGACGACGATGCCGAACGCGACCACGGTCACCACGGCAGGGTAGGTGAAGGCGAGCTTGATCTTCTGGGTCAGGGCATTGCGGTTCTCGATATAGTCCGCCAGCTTGGTCAGCACCACGTGAAGCTTGCCGCTATGCTCGCCGGCGGAAACCAGGGCCCGGTAGATGTCGGGGAAATCGCGCGGGTGCCGGGAGAGCGCCCCGGAGAACGACTGGCCGGAGACTACCTCGGCACGGATCGCGCCGATGAGTTCGCGCACATAGGTGCGCTCCGCCTGGTCCGCCAGCGCGCCCAGCGCGTCGTTGAGCGGCAGGCCCGCGGTCAGCAGGCTTGCCACCTGGCGGGTAAAGATGGCCTGCTCCTGCGTGCCCAGGCGGCTGCCGAAGGCGCCCCGCCCGGCCGGCGCGGCGCTCACCACCATGACCTTGAGCGGGGTCAGGCCGCGCGCGCGGAGCAGCCCGCGCGCGGCGCGGTTGCCCTCGGCCTCGACCATGCCGCGATGGGTCTTGCCGCCGAAATCCACGGCTTCGTAGCGAAAAGCTGGCATGGCGGAATACTCCTCTCAATCCTTGCTGACGCGCAGCACTTCTTCCAGCGAAGTCAGGCCGGCATCGATCCAGCGCTGGCCGTCCTGGCGCATGGTGAGCATGCCGGCGGCAACGGCCGCAGCGCGGATGTCGGCATCCGCGCTGCGCTGGTGGATATGCCGGCGCACCTGGTCGTCGACCACCAGCAGTTCGTAGATGCCGGAGCGGCCCTGATATCCGGTGGGGCCGCAGCGGGCACAGCCGCGCGGGTGCCAGAGGCCGTCCTGTTCCCATTTGCACGCCGGGCACAGGCGCCGCACCAGCCGTTGCGCCAGCACCCCGAGCAGGCTGGAGGCCAGCAGGTAGGGCTCCACGCCCATATCCGTCAGACGGGTGACCGCCGAGGCGGCGTCGTTGGTGTGCAGGGTGGCAAGCACGAGGTGACCGGTGAGCGAGGCCTGGACGGCGATCTGCGCGGTTTCCAGGTCGCGGATCTCGCCGATCATGATGACGTCGGGGTCCTGGCGCAGGATGGCGCGCAGCGCCTTGCCGAAGGTCATGTCGATGCGCGCGTTGACCTGCGTCTGGCCGATGCCGTCGAGGTCGTACTCGATCGGGTCCTCGACCGTCATGATGTTGGTGGCGGCGGCATCCAGCCGCGACAGCGCGGCATACAGCGTGGTGGTCTTGCCCGAGCCGGTGGGCCCGGTGACCAGCACGATGCCGTGCGGCTGCTGGATCTGGCGGTCGAAGTGCCGCAGGGTGTCCGCGCTCATGCCGAGCCTGGTCAGGTCCAGCCGGCCGGCATCCTTGTCGAGCAGGCGCAGCACGGCCCGTTCTCCGTGCCCCGTGGGCAGGGTGGATACCCGCACGTCCACGGCCCGGCCGGCAACCCGTAGCGTGATGCGCCCGTCCTGTGGCAGGCGTTTCTCGGCGATGTCCAGTTGCGCCATGATCTTGATGCGGGAGATCAGCGCGCCGTGCAGCGCTTTGTTGGGCCGCACGATGTCGCGCATGGTGCCGTCCACGCGCTGCCGTACCACCGAACTCTGCTCGAAGGCCTCGATGTGGATGTCCGACGCGCCTTCGCGCGCGGCCTGCGTGAGCAGGGCGTTGATCATCCGGATGACCGGGGCATCGTCCTCGGCTTCCAGCAGGTCTTCGACGGCCGGCAACTCCTGCATCAATCGCGACAGGTCGACTTCGCCTTCCACTTCGCCCACCACCTGGGCGGCGGAGCCTTCGTTGGCGGCATAGGCCTCCGACAAGGCCTGCTGCAGGGCTTGCGGGCTCAGCATGACAAGGCGGTCGATGCCGAATGTCCGGACGGCCTCGGCGATAGCCCGGGCAGGGGTGTCGGCGCACAGCCAGGCTTCGGGCACCGAACCGGGGCGCGGCACCACGAGCAGCCTGGCCGCGCGGGCCCAGGCATAGGGCACCAGGCGCGCACCAGTGGCGCGCCGCGCAGCAGGCCCGGCCGCCGGCGCGGGGAGCGTGCC
>NZ_JARJLM010000526.1 GCF_029335485.1 Cupriavidus basilensis | reverse complement strand
GGCTATTGACGCAAAGGCGACGTACCGAGGACGTCAGTCCGGCTCTCGGCCTTCTTCCACTTGCGTAGCCGTCCTCATCACCGAGCCATCAGCGCGAACACACCCCAGCCTAGGTACTCACGTGTGTAGGTGGTGTAGCGCTCGGGTTCCGAGGCCAGTTGGGCTCGAACCTCTTTCGCGAACTCGTCATCGGAATTTGCTTCAAGCCAGCAGCGCATGGTGAGCCATTTGGCCGCCTCGTATCTGTCCCAGCCGTCCTGGTCAGCCAGGACCATTTCGACGACGTCGTAGCCAAGGCGGCCGAAAGACGCGAGCAGTTCCGGAAGCTTGAGAAAGTCGGAGATGGAGTTGGCAAGACACCCCTTAGCCACATCTTCCGTCGGCGGAAACTGCCGCCAGTAGGGCTCACCGATGAGGATGATCCCTCCGGCGCGCAGGCTGCGCGCCAAAAGCTCGATAGTGCCGCCGACTCCTCCGCCGATCCATGTGGCACCGACACAGGCCGCCACACAGGCTTTCTCGTCAGAGACATAGCCGGCGGCATCGCCATGGATGAACCGGACTTGATCGGCGACGCCGAGTTCTACCGCACGGCGTTTCGCTTGCTCAGTGAACAGTGGGCTCATGTCGATGCCGGTGCCGATAACGCCGTGATCGCGTGCCCAGGTACATAGCATCTCCCCTGAACCGCTGCCGAGATCGAGCACTTGCGCCCCTGGTTGCAGGCGTAGAGCTGCACCGAGCGTGGCGAGCTTTTCGGGGGTAATCGGGTTATGGATGCGATGAGCGCTCTCAGTGATGTTGAAGATCCGTGGGATGTCCATTTCGCGAAATCTCTTTATGGGTGAACAGCTTCAACTGGATGACGCTGATATCTGTATTGTCGCCCGGCAGGAACATGCTGAACAGCTTCCCGTGAAGCCGCATCTCCTGATGTTTGAAGTGCGATTGGCCAGATGTGGCATCCGACCGAACACGCTAAGAACGCGTACAAGGCATTTGTACGCCGCCACGCTGCCGCCTGATCGAAGTCGGCTGCGTGGCGGCTTTGGTTTTGGACGTAACACCGGGAGCGGCCACCGCCGCGCCCGGATTTTTGACCACCGGCCCCAAGGCGAAACGGCTTGAAAGGCGCTCGCGCAATGTGGTTCGAAGGACGCGATCCAGACGGGACAGGTGAAGTGGACCGGATCGCGCGTGGATCTTGTATTCGGTTCAAATGCCCGGCTAAGGACACTCTGCGAAGTCTACGCAAGCGAGAACGGAGCGGACAGGTTCGTGAAGGACTTCGTCGCAGACTGAGTCAAGGTGATGAACCTCGACCGCTTCGATCTGCGTAAATAGCGGTGTGAAAATGCCCCGGGACCACGTGCCGGGGTGTCGCTCGCCTGGTCGCTCAGGCCGCTTGGCCCATCGCCGGGTCCGAGACCGAGTCCTTGCCGTTTTCGATTCGGCCAGCGAACCTGCGCTGGAACGCAGGCGCGGCGTCGCAGTTGACTACAAGGTCATACCAGCCGCCGCTTTCGCCCACCGCCCAGTTCAGCTCGCCGACCTGACCTACCTCGACACGCGCGGACCACGGACCGTCGGTCCGGTAAGCCGTTGCGCTGACGCTGAAGTTGGCCGCCTTGGTGCCGCGGTTATACAGCTTGACCTGCACCTGCGGCGGATCGCACAACGCGTAGCAGACCTGGACTTCCACGCCGCCCGCGGTGGACTGCTCTTTCGTATCGCCGATGAATTCGCGGTGGTAGCCATTCGGGCCGAGCACCCAGAGGTTGTACCTGCCCGTGTCGGCGGCAGTACTCCAGAGCCCGTCGAGGGATTTGCCTGCTTCCACTACGTAGCGTCGCGGAATGCTGTCGAGATGAAGCTTGTCGTAGACGTGGAACACGGCACCAACGCCATTCGTGCTGTTGTTAGCAAACAGCAGCGTGACGGTCCCCGAGGCGTCGGTACGCGCGGTGGTGTGCAATTCGTAAGGCAGCGCGCGGGAAGGGCGGGAGCCGGCTTCCTGCACCGGCAAGCTCGCCGCCGCGGGCACCGGAATCGCGGGCATGGCGGCTTGTGTCTTCACCAGGGTGTCGACCGCCACCTTGGTCGTGCGGCCGGCCAGCGTGGGAATGCGCTCCTTGTTCGGATTCACAAAGTTGAAGGCGGACGTCAGGTCGCCGCAAACGGCGCGGCGATACGCGCCGATCTGGGGCTCGCGCACGCCAAACCGCTTCTCCAGAAAGAGCAGCGTGGAGGTGTGGTCGAACGTCTGCGAGTTGACCCATCCGCCACGGCTCCACGGCGAGATCACCCAAAGCGGCACGCGCGGACCGGGGCCGAAGGGTTTGCCGTCCATCGTCAGCTGGTTCGAAGTCGCCGGTGTATAGTTGAAGTACTCGAAGGCCATGTCGGCGTCTGACAGCGTGCTCGCGCCGGCCAAGGTGCCATCGGGGTTGCGCGACGGTGCCGACGGCGGCGGCAGGTGGTCGAAGAAGCCGTCGTTCTCGTCGTAGTTGATCAGCAGCACGGTCTTGCTCCAGACGTCCGGATTCGCGGTGAGCGCGTCCAGGACTTGCTGGATGTACCAGCCGCCTTGCGCTGGGCTGGAGGGGCCGGGGTGTTCGCTGTAGGTGGACGGCGCAACGATCCACGACACCGAGGGCAGCGTGCCGTTCTGCACGTCGTCACGGAACGTCTGCAGGAACCCGTCGGGCATCGTGTTGCCGAACCCCTTTGCAAGCGGGCTGAGCGCGTCGTCGATTGTGGGATCGTACGCGGGCGAGATGGCAGGGAGGGCTACCGGACGGCGCGCTACTGGCATCGACTCGATGGCGGCGCGCCAGTGGCGGAAGCACATCAACTCGTTGCAGCCGAAGTTGTCGTTCAAGGTTTGGTAGACCTTCCAGGGCACGCCGGCTGCCTCCAGGCGATCGGCGTAGGTGGTCCACGTCCAGCCCTGCGAGGACGGCCCGACATCGTTGCCGCCATTGAACTCGTTCACCATGGCCGCCACGTTGGAGCCGCTCGGGCCGTTGGTGCCAGTCCAGTAGAAAAGCCGGTTCGGAATGGTGCCGGTGTGCATCGAGCAGTGATAGGCGTCGCACAGCGTGAATGCATCTGCCAGGGCACGGTGGAACGGCACCTCGGTATTCTCGAAGTACGACATCGACAGTGGCGTCTTGGCGCTCGGCCACTTATTCATGCGGCCGTGATCCCACGCTGCCTGCGCATCGGGCCACGTGTGCGGCGTGCCGCCAGCGCGTTGCGCGTTGCCCTTCGCCACGTCGAGGTGGTACGGGGTGACAGTGTTGCCGAGCGCATCGGTCTGGTAGAAGACATTGCGACCATTGGCCAGCGGAATGGGATGGCGGTCGCCATAGCCGCGCACGCCCTTGAAGGTGCCGAAGTAGCTGTCGAAGGCGCGGTTTTCGAGCATCACCATCACCACGTGCTTGACGTCCTGAATGGTGCCGGTGGCGTTGTTGGCCTCGATGGCTAGCGCGCGCCGGATGCTCGGAGGGAAGGTGGAAAGCGTCGCGGCAGCGGCAGCGGTGCCAAGGGAGGAGCGCAGGAACTTGCGTTTGGAAGGATTGAAGGTCATACCGGATCAAGGATTGCGGGTTGCTCGGGCAAAATCTTGGTGTGCCTCAGTCAGGGCGCTGGCGCGCAGTGCGCCGTGGTGCAGGCCGCTGGCGTAGTGCCGCCGGGGTTGGCCGGGGTGGTTGGCGTCGTCGCGTTGTCGTCGCCACCGCAGCCACCCAGCAACAACACGATGCATAGCGCACCAATGCCCAGCATGGATCGGCTTGTTTCTTGATGTATAGGGATTGGTCTAGTCATGAGATTGGTCAGTTGCAGTCCGAGCAAGAATCGTTGCGATGGGCTTCGTGGTCATTCGGGCGGCCGCAATGGCGAGTACTGCGACAACCGAGGGGCGTACCTAGAGCAGGCTCGGCTGCGAGGGAAAGACTGTGCCGGTACGCTTCATGGGGTTTGTTTTCGACGCCGCGCGAGCGCGTTCGCGTCTGGTATGTCGGGGTACGTCGGGCCCGCCGATACGCGAGTCGTTGGTCCCGTTCCGGCATGCCATGGCATTTAGCAAAGGTGCGTCTCCACGCCCGCGCGCTCGCAGAGCGCTTGCAGTTCGGCGGAGACGTCGGCATCGGTGAAGAAGTGATCGACCTGTTCGAGCGTCGCCACCCTGCAGGGCGCCTCGCGCAGAAACTTGCTACTGTCGGCAAGCAGCAGCCTGCGATGGCTGTGCGTGAGGAGGACCTGGGTCAATTCGGCTTCGTCCGGCTGGAATTCGTAGAGCGTGCCGTCGGCGCTCACGGCGCCCACGCCGCAGATCGCGAAGTGCGCGCGGAACTTGCGCAGGAAGTCGAGCGTGGCGCTTCCCATCACATCGCGGTCGGCTGGCCGCAGCTTGCCGCCAGCCACCCAGGTCTCTATCCCAGGTTTGTCGGCCAAAGCCCGTACGGCATCGATGTTGTTCGTCACCACGCGTAGCGGCCGGTCCGGAGGAAGGGCACGCGCGAATTCCGCCACCGTCGTGCCATAGCCAAGAAAGATCGTCGCGTCGTCCTGCATGAGACCGACGGCCGCCTGCGCGATACGGCGCTTGCGTTCGATCTGGACATTGCTTCGCTGCAGGAAACTCTTATTGTGCTGGTTCGTCGGCAGGCTCAGCCCGCCGTGCACGCGCTTGACCAGGCCTTGTTCATCGAGATCGTTGATGTCGCGACGGATCGTTTGGCTGCTCACGTTGAAGTGGCCGGCCAGTTGCTCAGTGCTCAGCTGGTCGACTTCGTGCAACCAGTCGAGGATGTCTCGTTGACGGCGGCTCAGGCTCATTTGTTCATTCGCGCAAGATTTATGTTCGAATGAAAATGTACTTGGCGGATGTGACGACAACATGACCGGCATTGCCGGCGAGCGGATTCGTTTTGCGTTGCGGATTGGAGAGGCAGGTCGGGCGGAATAATGCGCGGGTCTGGGGGGATTGCACGCTCCGGGACAAGCTTGGGCGATGCCTGCTGACGGCCTAATCGGCAGCCGGCACAAAGGTGGCGTGACTTTGATGCAGGCTTCGACAAGGAATTTGGGAACCTATCGTCCCGATGCGAAGGGATAAATCCAAGCGGAAAGTCTCCGCAAGGATGAGAGTACCGATACGGGGAACAGGGGCGGAGACGTCCGTAGTAGGGTTGAAGGTCCTGTAGTGGGGCTGGACCGAAGGGGCGTCGGCCCAAGAGGAAAAGTAGATGAAGCCCGTGGCGTTCTTCTGCGAAAAGGACGGAATCTTTCGGGGCGGTAGTCGGGCTTGGAGCCGCCTGCAGCAAGGCTCTGCGGCGCCACGGCTTTCACTTGGGAAGTCGTCAAGGGGGTACCAGATAGCTGACCTAAGTTCGCATCTGGTAGGAAAGGCAGTGGCATGGGGCGCCCGCGCCCGGTGGTCCAGGACCGTTAACCCGCTTGGCCCGCGGCTTGCACGGCCGCGCCCAGGAATGCGAGTATCTCGCCCTCGTAAGCGGGCATCTCGGGCGCCGACGCCGAGCCCCAGAGCACGGCCACCACGTCGGCATCGCGGTTGATGTAGAGGTACTGGCCGAACACGCCTATGGCCGAGAACGCCCCGGGACCATGGGCCGGCAAGGCCTTCTCGCCCTGGGGCAGCAGCCACCACTGGCGGTGATAGCCCAGGGCATGGCCTCCCGCATAGGGCTTGACGTCGAGCAACGCCGAGTCCCCGGGCAGGTTGGGAATGTCGTCCACCCAGCCCGGCGGCAGCACGGCACGGCCCTCTACACACCCGCCATTGGCGATGAAACGGCCAAAGCGCCCATAGTCGCGCAACACCGCGCCAAAGCCGCTGCTGCCTATCTCCATGCCATCAGGGCTGTCCAGCTGCCAGAAGCTATCTCGTTCCATCCCCAAGGGCTGCCAGATTTTTTTCGACAGGTAGCTGGCGGCACTCATGCCCGTGGCGGCGCTCACGATCTCGGCCTGCAGGAACGACTCTCCCGTGCTGTAGTTGAACACCGTTCCCGGCGCATGCATGCGCGGCAACTGCGCGAGCACCTTCAGGATGCTGCCCGGCACCAGGCTGAGCTGGGCTGCGAACATGGCACGCCTGTCCGATCCTGGATTGCGGTAGGTCTCGTCCCAGCGCAGGCCGGATGTCATGTTCAGCACCTGCTCCACCGTCACGCCCTCATAGCCCGATCCCTTGAGCGCGGGCACGTAGCGCACCACCGAATCGTCGAGGCTGGCAATGGCACCATCGTGCAGCGCCGCCCCTACCAGGGTGGAGGAGATGGACTTGGCCACGGAAAACGAGGTCCAGCGCGTGCCCTCGTCATTGCCCTGGGCATAGCGCTCGAGCACGACGTCGTCGCCCTTCATCACCAGCAGGCCGGTCACGTCGTTGCGCGCCATGAAGGCCTGGGCATCGAGGCTCTGGCCATCGACCTCGTAGCGCGGATCGATCTCCGGGCCCCGCCCCAGCGCACGAACCTGCGCGCCGCGCGGCACGATCCGCACCGGATATAGCGCCGGCATGTTGCGAAAGGTATGGGTCTGCACCTCGGCGCTGAGTTCATACAAATCCTGGGCCGCGCCCAGGCCTCGTTGTTCTTGTGGTCCTTGTTGGATCAGAGAGCTACATTCGGGCGCCATGGCCTGAACTCCTTGCTGCGGTATGGAAAAGACGCGCCCCGAAAGTGCCCGGGCCACGCGGAGAATCGAAGGAAGTGGCAGTGCTTGCGCTCAGCGGTTCACCAGCCGACGCGGAATCACGAGCACGGCCAGGCTGCCCAGGGCCAGCATTGCGGCCAGCAAGTAAAGCCCCGTGGTGGCCGAACCTGTTACCGTGAACAGCTTGCCAAACACCGTGGGGCCCAGGAAGCCCGCCATCTGCCCGAAGGCGTTGATGAAGGCAATGCCCACCAGGGCCGCTGGGCCCGAAAGCAGGGCCGTTGGCAGATTCCAGTACAAGGCATTGGCTACCACGTTGCCCGTCACAGCCAGCAGCGATACCATCAAAAGCAAGTTGGCGTCGCCCATCGCAAACGGCATCAAGGCCACGCCCAGGACGCTGATCAGCCCGGGAATCGCCGTATGCCAGCGCCGCTCGCGCAAACGGTCCGAGGTGCGCCCCAGAGCCAGCATGCCCACCACGGCCAGCGCGAACGGCGCGGCCACCATCCAGCCGATGGTCACGGTGCTCTTGACGCCCGCGTCGCGCAGCATGCTGGGCATCCAGAACATCAGCGTCACCCCGGCCAGATAGGCGAAGTTGACGAAGGCCAGCAGCCAAACCAGGGGCGAGCGCATCGCCTGGGCCACGCTGTGCGTCATGGCTTGGTTACCATCGCTGGCCACATGGGCCTTGAGCATCTGCTTTTCCGCTGGGCTGAGCCAGCGCGCCTGGTCTATGCCGTCATCCAGATACCACAGCGCGATCACGCCCACCAGCGCGGCAGGCACGCCTTCGAGCAGAAACAGCCACTGCCACGCAGCCATGAGGGAGCTGCTTGCGAAGTGCTGCAAGATCCAGCCAGAGACAACGCCGCCAAGCAAGCTGCCTACGGGAATGGCGGCCATGAACAAGGTGATCACGCGGCTGCGGCGCTCGGCCGGGTACCACTGCGTCAGATACAGCATCACCCCGGGGAAGAAGCCCGCCTCGGCCCCACCCAGCAAGAAGCGCACCGCGTAGAACTGCGTAGGTGTCTTCACCAGCAAGGTGGCCGCTGACAGCAGGCCCCACGTGATCAGAATGCGCGCGATCCAGCGGCGCGCGCCAAAGCGGCCCAGCATGATGTTGCTGGGCACTTCGAGCAGAAAATAGCTCACGAAGAAAATACCCGCGCCCAGGCCGAACACGGCTTCGCTAAAGCCAAGCTCGGCCTGCATGCCCAGCTTGGCAAAGCCCACGTTGGTGCGGTCTATGAAGGCAAACACATAGCCGATGAACAAAAAGCTGATCAGGCGCAGAGTGACCTTGGCGTAGATGCGATCCTGCTCGCCCTTGTCCTGGTCAAATGGTTCTCGAATGGGCGTTGCGGCCTGAGTGGTGGAATGCACGGGGCGTCTCCTGGGAGTTTTGATCGTTGTGCCTGCGACTATGCGCGCTGGGTCAATGCAGGTGGTAGCGGTAAAATCTCAGGGCGCACACTTTTGGTTGTCATCTCCACCTGGCGACGCGATCAGCCCTCATGAAAAAACACCAGATGCATGCACTGGTCGCCGTGGCCGAGCACGGCAGCATCCGGCGCGCAGCCCAGTCCTTGTCGCTGTCCCAGACCGCCTTGACCAAGGCCTTGCGCGAACTGGAGCTGGACATGCAGGCCTCCTTGCTGCAACGCAACCCGCAGGGCGTGAGCCTCACGCCTGTGGGCGCGGAGTTACTGGCCCATGCCAAGCTCATACTCGCCCAGATGGACGAGGCGCGCGCCGCCGTGCGCCACAGGCAAGGCCTCGGCAGTCCGCCCGTCAAGGTGGCGGTCACGCCCACGTTCTCGCTGGTCTGCCTGACCGAGACCGTCTCGCGCTTTCGGCAACGCTTTCCCCACGCTCCGCTGAGCATCCGCGATGCCTTTCTGTCCCAGACCCTGCCCATGCTGCGCGATGGCACCATCGACTTGGCCATCGCGGCCGTACTGCCCGGGGCGCAGGGCTCGGACCTCGCATTTGAGAATCTGGGAGAGCTGGAAATCGCGCTCGCAGGCCGCCTGCCCGCCTCCGCTTCACGCAGCCGCAGCAAGCACCCGGTGCCGCAATCCTATGACCTAGCCGACCTGGCCCATGCCGCTCCCTGGCTGCTGGACAGTTCGCGCGGCGGCATCAGCGAGGCGGTAAGACGCTGGCTAGCCAGCCATAGCGTGGGCGCGCTGGGCCAGGCCATGGAATGCACCTCCTCCATGGCATCGCTGGTACTTTCATCCGAAGGGGCCGCCATTGTTCCCACGCCCCGGCCCATCCTCTCGGTGCCCTGGCTGGCCGGCGTTTCCAAGGAGATTGTCGTGCGCCAGCCCCTGCCCAGCCTGCCCCTGGGCCTCGTCACGCGCAAGGGCCACAGGCTGGACGCGTCGGCCGACTGGTTTGCCGAATGCGCGCGGCTGGAGATCCAGCGCATGCTGGCTTGAATTCACGCGAGCGCTGGCATTGACGAACACATGTTTCACGTTCGCCAGTTCCGGAACGTCAGCCTTTGCCGCAGGATAGCTGCGCAACTGATCGGTGACGATCTTGCTCGGTACTGGGCATGAGCGAAGCAGCCGCTTGAAGAAGCGTTTGGCCGCAGCCTTGTCGCGCCGCTTTTGCAGCAGGATGTCGAGTTCGGCGCCATGCTCGTCTACTGCGCGCCACAGCAGGTGTGGCGCGCCACGCGAGCGTCACGAACATCTCATCGAGATGTCAGGCGTTTCCCGGTTTGCGCCGCTCGGCTTTCACCCGGTGAGCAAAGTGGGCCCCGAATTTGTCACACCAGCAACGGATGGTCCCATAGGTTACGACCACGCCTCGCTCGAACAGCAGCTCCTCGATGTCGCGCAGGCTCAGATTGAACCGGAGGTACCAACGCACCGCGCTGCTGATGACCGCGGCGGGATAGCGATGGCCGCGATGGAGCGAGCTTGCCTTCTTCATAGCGCCATCTTACGCGACCGAGCCGGCAACCTGACAATGCCCGCATGCTTGATCTGCCTGGCGATGCTCAAGGGCCAGATCGCCCGGCATCGGAAGCCGTGCCGCTCCGGCAGTAGGCATCATCACTCTCAAACGCCCATAGCCGGAAGAGCCGGCTTGCGGGACCAAGTGTGGTAGGGTGCCGGCTATGTTGGCCGAGCCCGCGAATGACGCTGCCCCCCTTCAGCCGGGCCAGGCCAAGGCGGCATGACAAAAATGGCGGGCAGATGCCATCAGGCGATCATCGAGTGCAGCCGACCTCTCCCCGTCCGGGGCGGCGCAACCTGGAGACCTAGTCGAAATGTTGACCGACGTTCGTTTGCGCGCGGCCTCTCAAACCGATTACCAGCAAATTTCCGAACTGCTTGAGTGCTGCGGACTGCCCACGGAGGATGTCTCCGACATCATCGATTCGTTCCAAATTGCTCTGGCAGATGGTCGGGTCATCGGGTGCGCGGCAGCAGAAGGGCACGGTGAGGCGATCCTTATCCGCTCGGTAGCGGTCGAGCTGACATTTCGTGACAGGGGTATCGCCAGCCAACTGGTCGAAGCGCTATTGATGCAGGCTCGCGGGACCGAAGTGCGCGAGGCCTACCTGTTGTCTACCACTGCCCCAGCCTACTTTGCGCGTTGGGGATTTTCCCTGTTCCCTGCTGATCAGGTCCCCGCAAAAATCAAAATGTCGGCGGCATTTCAACGTGCAGCACAGGCATCTGCTCTCTGCATGCGGTGCGAGCTCACTTGAGCCATCGAGGAGCGTTAGCGCCGACGCCGAAGCGCCGGCGGGACCCCGTCGGCGCTCCTCGGCGTAACGCTTGCGCGGGGTGATTGGAACGTGCCGCTGTGCAAAGGTGTGAGCAGACCAGGCCCGTATATGCTCGCCACCCCTATCGCTACGCCTGCGCCCACCCGCTTCAGCGCCCCCCTCATCAGGCCGGATAGGGCAAGGGCGAAACCGCCCAAGGTCGGGGCAACGCCGGGATAGCCGTTCACCCACAGGCCACCGGCTCGCAAGGCCGGCCGCCTCTTCAGCCAAAAACGAGGCGGCACAGCGTCCCGGCTTACTTCGTCGTGTACCCGCCGTTGATCAGGATAGTCTGTCCGGTGATCCACCAGCCGTCGCTCACCAGATGGCGAATGAAGGGGACCACGTCCTCGATGTCGGTCAGCCCGGTCTTGCTGAAGGGAGACAACGCCGCGGCCGTCTTGTGATAGGCCTGCGCGTCGGTACTCTCCTGACCATAGAAGAACGGCGTGTCCATCGGGCCTGGGCCGACGGCAGTTACCGAAATGCCGCGCTCGCCGAACTCCTTGGCGGCCGCTCTTGTGAAATGCTCGACCGGCGCCTTGGTACCGGCATAGGAGGCGTAGAACGGCGTGAAGGCGCCCAGCAGCGAAGTGACGAGCGTGCAGATCTTGCCGCCGTCGTTGACATGCTTGCCGGCTTCCTTGAGGAAAAAGAATGCTGACTTGGCGTTGACCGCGCTCATCTCGTCGTATTCGGCTTCGCTGATCTCGACGATCGGCTTCTTCAGCACCTTGCCCACTGTGTTGATGGCGATGTCCGGGCGGCCGACGGCAGCTACTGCATTGGCGAACAGCTTTTCGACGGCGCTGGCCGTAGTCAGGTCGGCCTGCAGCGCGACGGCCTTGGCACCCGCGCTCTCGAGGGCGGCCACCGTGGCGTCTGCGTCGGCCTTGCTGGCATCGCTGTTGTAGTGAATGGCCACGGCCCTGGCGCCGTGGGCAACGAGGTCACGGGCGATCAGGCCGCCCAGGTTCTTGGCGCCGCCGGCGATCAGGATAACTTTTCCAGGGATGGTGTGCTTGGACATGGAGGACTCCGGTCAGGGGGGATGGCTAAAGGATTCTATTGGTCATAACTTGACCGATAAACTTCAATTTATTAGATTGACTAGTCATGATTTGCTACCAATAAAGCCATGGACCTGATCGACCAGCTGCGCATCTTCCAGCGTGTGGCGCACAGCGGCGGCTTCACCGCTGCGTCGGACCAGATGGGGCTCCCGCGACCTACCGTGTCGCTGGCCATCCAGCAGTTGGAAGCACGCCTGGGCGTGCGCTTGCTCAATCGCACGACGCGGCGAGTGAGCCTGACGCAGGACGGCGAGGCGCTACTGCAACGCGCCGCCACGCTGGTGGCTGATGCCGAGGAACTGGAGCAGCTGTTCCGCCCGCAGGGCGTGGCGCTTTCCGGGCGCCTGCGGGTGGACGTGCCCAGCCGCATCGCGCGCCGGCTGGTGGCCCCGGCGTTGCCGATGTTCTTCGAGCGCCATCCTGGCATGGTGGTGGAGTTGGGCTCTAGCGATCGTATGATCGATCTGGTGCAGGAAGGCATCGACTGCGCCCTGCGCGTGGGGAAGCTCTCCACCAGCAGCCTGGTGGCGCGGCCATTGGGCCAGCTGCAGCTCGTCAACTGCGCCAGCCCGGCCTATCTGTCGAAGCACGGCGTGCCCCAGTCACCTGCCGATCTGCCCGGTCATCGAGCCGTCAACTACGCGTCTCCCACGAGCGGACGCGTCTTACCCTGGGAGTGGATGGAGCACGGGTCCCTGCGGACCCTGCGGATGGATGGCGTGGTGGTGGTGAACAACGCCGAGACCTATATCGCCAGCTGCCTCGCCGGGTTGGGCTTGATCCAGATCCCGGCCTTCGACGTCAAGAATCACCTGTCGGCAGGCGAGCTGGTCGAGGTGCTGCAAGCGTGGCCAGCACCGTCAATCTCGGTCCATCTGGTCTATCCGCATCGCCGACACCTGTCACGGCGACTCCAGGCGTTCAGCGATTGGCTGACGGAGGTTTTAAAGGTAGCTGTTGGCTGAAGTTTGCAGTACAGGTTGAGGTCATCGCGCTTTTCGAGCATTTTCAGCCGGTAAGCTGCAGAAAGGCCAATCTAACAATGACTTATAAATCCCCCAACCAGGCATGATCCACTCGCAGACAATTCTTGCCTGCAGGCGGTGCAGGTCGCCGTAGCGTGGCCGGACGGCGCCTTCCGTAACACCACACTGGGCCTGATGAGCATGCCAAAGACGATCGCGCCCTGATGGGTAAGCGCGTGTGCAACCGGTGTGCACGGCGGGTAGATGGGGTGATCGTACTATCCGTGCATTTTCTGGCGGTTTGCCCCGGAAAGTGATTATCTATCAGGGGCTTATAAATACTCCGATCGCGCAAAACGCATTGCTCGCTACAGGCGGCTCCGCGCCTTGCTACCGCTATGTTTTGCACGGATAGTACGATCACCCCATTTCCGACGATTTCCTGGCGCAATCATCGTGATGCAAGTGGAGTCGTAGTCCCGCTCGTCGTAGCCGTAGCGCGTCACCGCCCAGTGGCCTGTGCCATGGGCAGTGCATCGGCTTGGCTAAACCGACTCGCCGGCGACAGGGCTGCGATGCAACGATCAGTCGGCGGTGATTCCCGCCACCTTGATGATGCCCGCGTTGCGATCCAACTCGCTTTCCACCTTGCGCCGGAACGCTGCTGCGTCGAGGAAGGTCGACTCGAATCCCTGATCGCGCAGCTTGGTGCGCGTGTCCGGATCGGCCATTGCGGTGCTCACACCCTTGGCCAGGCGTGCCACGATGGGGGCCGGTGTGCCGCGCGGCACCACGATGCCAAACCAAGTTTCAAAGTCGTAGCCGGCCACACCGCTTTCGGCCACAGTGGGCACATTGGGCACCAGCGCCGAACGCGCGTGGCCCGTCAACGCGAGCGCCTTGACCTTGCCTGCCTTGATCTGCGGCAGCGCGGCGACCAGGGTGTCAATCGACAGCGGGATCTGGTTGCCGATCAGGTCGGTCATCGCCGGCGCGCTGCCGCGGTAGGGCACGTGCTGGAGCTTGACGCCGGTCTTCTGGGCCAGGAACTCGCCGGCCATGTGCGGCGTCGAGCCATTGCCAAACGAGCCGAAGCTCAGCGGCTGCTCGGAGGAGCGGGTGGTCAGATCGCCGAGACTGTTGAGTTTGGTTTGCGGGTTGGTCAGGATCACGAACGACGTGCTTCCCGCCGCCGCCACGTACTCATAGCTCTTGAGCGGGTCGTACTTCAGGTTCTGATAGAGCAGCGGGTTCACCGTATACGTGGGGGCCCCGGAGATCATGACGGTGTAGCCGTCCGGCGCCGCGCGCGCCACTGCGGCGGCCGCGAGGCTGGTATTGGCGCCCGGGCGGTTTTCGACCACCACAGACTGGCCCAGGTTCTGTGCCAGCTTGGCGGCAAGGAGGCGACCGATGACGTCGGCGGATCCGCCCGGCGGAAACGGCACCACCAGGGTGACCGGCTTGGTCGGGTAGGTCTGCGCGCTTGCGCAGAGCGAGGCGGTGGAGACGACGCCAAACACGACGGCGTTGAGTATCTGCTTGATCATCTGAAACTCCCTTGCTTTGGTTTAGGTGGCAATCAGTCGGGCAGTCGCGGCGCCTGGAGCCAGAACTGCGTCGCTTGTTCAAAGGCGCGGGCCAGTTGCAGCACGCCGAGTTCGTCGCGGTAGCGGCCCACGATCTGGATGCCGACCGGCAAGCCGTCGGCGGTAAAGCCGCACGGCACCGAGATGACCGGGTGGCCGGTCAACGACAGGTAGTAGCCCGAACGCATCCAGTCGATGTAGTTGTGCATGGGCGTTCCCTCGATCTCATGCACGGTCTCGTGCTCGACTGGGAACGGCACCACCTGGCTGACTGGGCCGATCAGGAATTCGTGGGTCTGCATGAAGGCGTGCATGCGCGCGAACAGCGCCGCGCGCTGGCGTTCGGCCTGCACCAGCACCGAGCCCGCCTGCTGCAGGCCCAGTTCTATGTTCCAGATGACCGAGTCCTTGAGCTGGTCGCGTTTTTCCCGTAGGAGCATTTCATATCCCACCGCGAAAGCTTGCCCGCGCAGGGCCTGGAACGATGCATCGGCGCCGGAGAAATCGGGGCAGTCCATGTCGACCAGCGCGCCGAGCGCTTCGAAGACCGCCAACTGGCGATCGAGCGCCTGCACCACCGCCGGCTGCGTGGGCAAGCCGCCCCAAGTGGGCGCGAATGCAATGCGGGTGCCCTTGAAGTCGCGCTCGAGCGCGCCCAGGAAGCAGCGCGGATCCTGTTCGATCGACAGCGGATCGCGCGCGTCGGGGCCGGCCGTGGCGGCCAGCAGCAGCGCCACATCAGCCACCGTGCGGGCCATCGGCCCCGCCACGGTCAGCGCGTTGTACGGGCTGGCCGTGGGCCATTGCGGCACGCGGCCGGCGGACGGACGCAGCCCGACCACATTACAGAACGACGCCGGGTTGCGCAGCGAGCCGCCCATGTCGGTGCCATCGGCCAGCGGCACCATGCCGCAAGCCAGAGCCGCGGCCGCCCCGCCGCTGCTGCCGCCCGCGGTCTTGCCGAGGTCGTACGGGTTGCGGGTGGGGCCGAACACGGTGTTGAAGGTCTGCGACCCCGCGCCGAACTCCGGCAGGTTCGTCTTGCCCAGCGTGATGGCGCCAGCCGCACGTTCGCGGGTCACGATCAGGCTGTCCCGCTCGGGAATGAAATCGCGATAGACCGGTGAGCCATAAGTGGTGCGCATGCCCGCAGTCAGGAATGAGTCCTTGTGCGCGATCGGCAAGCCGTGCAGCAAGCCCAGCGGGGCGCCGCTGGCCTGTGCCTGGTCGGCACGGGCAGCCTGCGCCAGGGCGCGCTCCGCATCGAGCGTCACGATGGCGTTGACCCGCGGGTTCCAGGTCTCGATCTGCGCCAGGTGCGCGGTTACCACCTCTGTAGCGCTGACCCGTCCGGCACCGATTTCGGTCCGGAGTGCCATCGCGCTCAAGTGGCACAAGGGCTGCTTGCTCGTCATTGGATTCTCACTTGTATTGCTATACAATACACTGTATTGTTTATTCATTCATCATACGGGGATTCCGCAGCGGAGACAATCCACGCCAGCCTCCCCGATCAGCTTTTGCCGAGACACCATGACGATTTCATCCAAGGACCCGCGCGGCAGACTCACTGGCGCCACCTCGCCCGAGGACAACACGGAAACACCGACCGCCGCCCAGCGCGCCGACGATCCGTTGTTCGTGGGTTCGTTGGAAAAGGGCATGCGCGTGCTGGAGGCTTTCCGTGACAGCGCGGAATCGCTGGGACTGACCGACATCGCGCGCGTCACCGGCCTGGGCAAGAGCGCGGCGCAGCGCTTCGTCTACACCTGGGAGCAACTGAATTACCTGGTGAAAGACCCGGAATCGCGGCGCTACCGGCTTGGGCCTCGCGTGGTTGAGCTGGGCTACTTCTTCCTGCGCAATGACCGGCTGGTCGCGATGGCGGCGCCGCATCTGGTCGCCTTGCGCGACCGCTGCGGGCTGGCGGTGAACATGAGCGTGCTGGCGGGGCAGGACATGATCTACCTGCTGCGCTTGCCGAGCCGGCAACTGACACTGAACGAGATGCTGCCGGGCCGTCGTATGCCGGCCTGGAGCAACAGCGCGGGACGCATGCTGCTGACGCAGTTCGACGACGATGCAGTGCTCTCGGTGTTGCAGCGCTCGCCGCGGCAGCCGTTCACGGCGCGCACCCTGGTCGAGCCCGATGAACTGCTCGCCGCCATTCGCCAGGCCCGCGAAGACGGCTACGCGCTCACCGAAAGTCAGGTGCTGCAGAACCAGGTCGGCGCGGCAGTGCTGGTCCGCGACGGGAGGCAGTTCCCGCTCGCCGCCATCAGCGTCTCGGCTGCTGGGCACGATTATCCACGGGAGCGGCTTGTGCGGGAGATCGTGCCCGAGCTGTTCCAGACGGCACAGGCCATCTGCCCGGCCTGATCGCCGGGCGCGCGTGCAGTTGGGTTTTCCAGATCTCGGCCGTTAAAGAGGATTGGCCGCAATTCGCGAGATCTGCCGCACCTCCGGCTAGCCGTTTGACTTCAAATCGGCACCTCCCTAAAAATTAACGCAACCCAAAGCTCGTGCGCTCGTTCTTCAGGTACCCATCTGTCCGCTAGTTTGCTGACTTATGAGTAATGATCCTCAACACTTCCTGCCGGATTTCCCCTTCTTTTTGCCACGCCCCAACTGCTCCTCCCTCGCCCAGTGCCAAGCGCGATGGTTTGGCCTTAGTTCAGACCCGCTCAAAAATCGCAGCAATACCCTGCCCGCCCCCGATGCACATGGTCACCAGCGCATAGCGGCCTTGCACGCGCTGCAGCTCGTACAGGGCCTTGACCGTGATCAGCGCTCCGGTGGCGCCGATGGGGTGGCCCAGCGAGATGCCTGAACCGTTCGGATTGACCTTGGCCGAATCCAGCCCGAGCGCCTTGGTGACCGCGCAGGCCTGTGCGGCAAAGGCCTCGTTGGCTTCGATCACGTCGAGGTCGGCCACGGTCAGGCCAGCGCGTTCCAGCGCCTTCTTCGTGGCCGGCACCGGGCCGATGCCCATGGTCTTGGGATCGACGCCGGCATGCGCGTAGGAGACCAGGCGGGCCAGCGGCTTGAGGCCGCGTTTCTCGGCCTCGGCACGCTCCATCAGGACCACGGCGGCGGCGGCGTCGTTCAGGCCCGAGGCATTGCCCGCGGTAACCGTGCCATTCTCCTTGACGAAAACCGGCTTGAGCTTGGACATGTCCTCCATGACCGCGTCGTGGCGCACGTGCTCGTCGGTGTCGAAGGTGACGTCGCCCTTGCGGCCCTTCAGCGTGACCGGCAGGATCTGGTCCTTGAAGTGGCCGGCGCGGATCGCCGCCGACGCACGGCGATGCGACTCCAGCGCGGCCTCGTCCTGCTGGATGCGGCTGATGTCGTATTCCTTGGCCACGTTCTCGGCGGTGACGCCCATGTGGATGCCATGGAAGGGATCGTGCAGCGCGCCCAGCATCATGTCGAGCATCTTGGCGTCGCCCATGCGCGCGCCCCAGCGTGCCGACTGCGCCAGGTACGGCGCACGGCTCATGCTTTCCGCCCCGCCGCCGATGGCCACGTCGGTATCGCCCAGCAGGATGGACTGCGCCGCGCTCACGATGGCCTGCAGGCCCGAGCCGCACAGGCGGTTGACGGTCAGTGCCGGCGCGTCGATGGTGACGCCGCCCTCCACTGCCGCCACCCGGCCGAGGTACATATCCCGTGGTTCGGTCTGGATCACGTTGCCAAACACCACATGGCCGACATCGTCACCGCTGACCTGGGCGCGGGCCAGTGCTTCACGCACCACCATGGCACCCATCTGGGTCGGGGAAAGATCCTTCAGGCTGCCGCCGAAGGTACCGATCGCGGTCCGCACGCCGCTCACCACCACCACTTCACGTGTCATCTCTCATCTCCACAATTTCAGTTGCCAGGCGCAGTCCAGTTTCACGTGCCGGTGCGCGGCGTTGTCCCAAGCGAGGAGCGGCAGGCGATGGTGCCGCTTTCGCACACATTTGAAGCGTTGCCTAGGGTGAATGCAACCTCGGGGCCAGTTGCATCGGGACTTCCGAACGGGCCGCCGAGCACCCATTCAGCTCAAGTGGCGACCCGCAGTATCAGCGACGAGCAGATTCTGTCCGGGGGCGAGGCCCCCCCGCTGCTCTGCCCGACGCAGACCGCATCGGCCTCGGCAGCAAATGCACGCCAGCCCTTTGCCTGCCACTTGACCTGGATGATCAGCGACTCCATCTCATCCTCGCCCGGACTGCGGACCGGCCACGGTCCACTGTCCTCGTTAGATACACCCGTACGGTTCCCTTCAGCGGTCGTTGGTCAGGGTACGGAAGTGCCGTGGCTGGATCAGCCATGCGTCATGCTGCACCGTCGAAGATGCAATCATCGGTACACGCTGCGAGAGCCAGCAGCGTGTCGGCAGCTCCCAGTCGGCGACACTTGCGCGTAGCGCGGCGATGTCACTGGGCAGGTCGGCGAACGTGGCGCGGATCGCCTCAATCTGCGCCGAAGCGAGATTCCGGACGATGAAGACTAGCCGCCCGCGACCATCCTCAAACGGCCTTTCGTGCGGCCAGGCCCGCAAGCGCACCGGCGGATAGGCCACGTCCTGCACGCACTGTACGACCCGGGGGTGCGCATCGCCTGCCACGCACATCAAGCCTTTGGCACGCAGCAACGCAGCACCATGCCGGCGCAGGATCTGCCCCATCGCGACCGCGAAGCCGAACCACGGCACTGGCCGGTCGAAAGTGATGACGAAGCTGTGAACATGGGCACTATGGCGTCCGCGCTTGTGCGCTTGAGGCAGATAGCGTCCTGATCTGGGCACCTCACCGCCACTGATACCCCCTGCGGCCTCGCTCTGGCGCGCAATCTCGGCGCCCAGCCACGCCTGCAAACCAGGTGCCAGGTCGGTGCGACCGTAGACACCGGTGGATGACAGTAACACGCCAAGATCGGCAACACCGTGACGCACCTGAACACGGCTCGCCTGTGGGTTTAGCGACTGCAACTCCTCCTCAAGCCGCCCCAGTTCCGCCGTAGACGCCTGGTCGCATTTGGTGATCAGCACCCGGTCGGCTGCCATGATCTGTCGCCGACTCTCGGCGTATTCGTGCAACTGCTCCAGCCCATGGGTCGCCGAGATCGCCGTGATGACCTCAGCGCACACATAACGCGCACAGACAAAGGGCTCTTCCATCAGTGTGTAGAGCACCGGCACCGGGTCCGCAAGACCGGTGGTCTCGATCACTACACGCGTGATCGGCGCAATCTCGCGGCGGGCGACACGCGTGAACAGGCTCTTCAGCGCGGCGACCAGATCGCCCTGCATATTGCAACATAGGCAGCCCGAGTCGAGCAGCAACATCCGGTCGCTGACGGCGTCGACAAGGTGATGATCGATGCCGACCTCGCCGAACTCGTTGACCAGTACAGCCACGCCAGCCATGCCTTGCTGGTGGACCCAATGGTTCAGCAAAGTGGTCTTGCCCGCGCCCAGGAAGCCGGTGAGCAGGCTGACCGGAATGCGATCGACAGGGACCTTGCCCGCTACGGGCGGCGTGGCGGAAATGAGATTCATCGAAAAACCTCCTGAAAAGCGGATGTCAACGCAGGTACGATCCCTGGCTGGAGTAACGTCTTAGACAGGGGGACTAGCCCCCCGCCAAATAGATCAATCGGACCGTGGCCAGCATCAGGCAGACCAGCACACCCCCATCCACCAACGGCTGTCCAGTGCCGGCCAGCACTGCTGCCAGTGTCAGCGCCAGAATCGGCAGCATGCCGCCGACTATGACACGCCTGTGGATGCAGCCCGAATGCATTCGCAGGACGAAGCCGCCCCGCTCCTGCGGGCGCCTTCGTTGACAACTGGCGCGGCATGAACAGCATCACGCCGAAAGGGCTCGCAGACGCGCCAACATCTCAAGCACCGCCTCGGGTCGCAGCCCCGGCGCGATCTCAACGAATTGGAACTGTCCGGTCGGAGGCGGTGCAATGGCCTGTCCGGCCGCAAACGCCGCACTGATGTCGCTTCCGAACGGAAGTGAGCCGTCATAGCCTCCAGCCCCGGCGATCACCGCGTCGAGCCCGGCCATCGCCTCGGCCGGCACCTGGGCAAAAACGGGCAGCCGCAGCGCCACCGACCAGCGATAGTGCCGCGCAACGTTGATCACCGACCGGTAAGGCTCGACAAAGTCCGACCCGAGGTCTCTGTCATCCGCCTGCTCCTCCAGCAGCAGGCCCGAGATCGGGAAGGTCGAGACCGAGCGGATCAGGTCGGCCACGTACATCGCCGCATCCTCAACGGAATCGAGGTCGAGGTCGAGGTCTTCGTCGGCGCCACCGGCCAGCCGGTTGGTATGCATCAGCCACGCGCGCGGCGATGGCATCGCCAACACGAGCGGCGTCTGCCCACGCAAGTGCGCCAGCACCGCCTCTACCACTTCAGCCAGCACTGCTTTGGGTGCC
>NZ_JARJLM010000525.1 GCF_029335485.1 Cupriavidus basilensis | reverse complement strand
GCTCAGGCCAACGCTGTTCGATCCAGTCGTCGTGATTTTGTGTCCACCAAGGACCGCAACGTGCCCGCCATTGCCGCCGCCTCCGCCGTTGCCGCCAATGTTCACGGCGACATTGATCCCGAGGCTGCCCGCGATCAGATTCGACGCGCCGCCGCTGCCGCCGCCGCCGCCAATGCTCTGCGCGACGATTCCGCCGGCGTTCACGCCTCCGGTCGCGATAGTTCCACCCACATTTTTCACGGTAACGCCGCCGCCGGTCCCGCCTTCCCCGCCGACGCCGCCGATGCTCACGCCGACGAGGGAAGGACCAAAGAAGTGACCATTGGCGACGCCGCCATTGCCGCCGCCGCCGCCGACGCTGAGTGCGTCGATACCCTGGCTATGGTCGCCATACGTGATAATCGACCCGGCATTGGTCGCCGCGACGCTGCCACCATCGCCGCCGTTGCCGCCGCCGCCGCCGACCGAGATGCCGCCGGCCGCGTTTCCGCCGCCAGCGCCGCCGCCGCCAAGACTGTGGCTCAGGAGTCCGGACGCACCGACGCCTCGGGTGGTGATGGTTCCATAGTTATGAAGCTGGACATCGCCTTCCCTGCCGCCTTTGCCGCCCTTACCGCCGCCTGAGTAGATGATGCCGGAATCGTCTCCGCCTTTGCCGCCCGTGCCGCCCTCGGATATGCCGGCGATACCCTGGGCTGCCGCGCCTGTTGTGGTTATGGAGCCATAGTTCGAAATCGTAACGGAGCCACCGTTGCCTCCGTTGCCACCTGGCTTGCCTGTATTGGGATTGAGGATTCCGCTGCTTCCACCGTCGCCGCCAGATCCGCCCTGACTCAGCGCCAAAATGCCATCCGCTGTCTGGAAATAATCGTAAATGTTGAACGTCGAGCTGCTCGTGGAAATCGAAGCGCCGCTGCCGATCGTGATCGAGACGTCGCCGCCGTTGCCGCCGTTGCCGCCCGGCGTTTGATACCCTGAATCCGCGCTCCCGCCTTTGCCCCCCTTACTGAACGCGTGGACGCCGGATTGCAGGGCCGTGATGGCGCCGGCCTGGTAATCCAGACTAATCGCCCCCCCGGCACCGCCGTTTCCTGATGGGTGGGAGCCGTTACCGGTGCCAGGGCCGCCGCCGCCGCCCCGCGCCTGCAGAACCAGGCCCGCACCCTTCAGGTTAGTGACGTTTCCCGACATCGTGGCCACAATCGGCCCGGCCCAGCCGCCCCCTACACCCGTGGGGTTGGCGCCTAAGCCTCTTTCCGCGGCGGAGGCGCCATATCCTCCATTTGCGGCGATCGCTACCGCATACGAACCGCCGGCGGTGATCGACACATTGTTAAAATTGACTGTGACGCCGTTGCTTACGCCGCCCTGGCCGTAGGCGCCATTGACAAAATCAGAGGGACCAAAGCCGTAAAGGCCTCCGTTGCCGCCCGAACCGTCCAGAGTAATGCCGTTCCCGCCAAGATTCTGGATGCTGATTCCGGCAGCGTTGAGGGTGAGCCCGCCGCCGGCACCTCCATAGCCCCCCCAATGATTTCGGCTGGTCTGAAAATTCTCTCCGTTTCCGCCGTTTCCGCCTCTCGCGTTGATAGACACTGCGTTGTCGTAGCTGTCCTGTGCACTTCCGCTAATACTGTTCGGCAGAGTGAAATCCCCTCCCAGGCTTGCCGTTCCAGGCGAGCCATTGGAGTCGCTATAAGCGTATTGACCGTCGGGGCCGGAACAATCGAGGACATAAGGAATTTGGGAGACTGACTTGCATTCGAAAGCCGCAACATAACCGCTCTGAAGCGCCAGCGTCCCAAGCGACGTCGCCGCCAGATACGCCGCGCGACTGCGTCCGCGTCCTGGTGGCGGCAAAGTCGCGCCGGCTATCGCCAGCGTTTGCTCCGCATCCTCGTCGCACGCCGCGCCGTGCGCCTTTGATTTCGCAGCGCTCATCACCCGCCCCCTAATCAAAACGCTGAACGCACGGTCTGGCGGTTTGCGCGCGCTGCAATCGAAAATGGGCCAACCAACGCTCTGATCGTTCAGCTCGCTAGCTTCTGCGAAACGATAAGCACCATCGCGGGCACTTCTCTCGACCATCGCGACAATTTCTTCGAAGAGTTCGTTCTGTGCCTGCGCGGGTGTGCTTTCTCCGTTCGCGGTGGCATGGGAAAGGACCTCGGCCGCGCCGAGCATCGCCAAATGGCCAGCTGAAGCAATAGCGCCACCTCTGGCGAATGAACTGAAAACGGTGCGATGACTGCAGCCGTGTCCGCCCAAGTCTGTTGGCTTGCCCAAAGCGCCGGGCCCAGGACTGCCGCTTCGGATTTCGACGTGCGCCAGACCGATCCGGCACTTCACGATGAGCGTCGCCTGATACTTTCGTTTGATCTTTTCGAGTTCTGTTGAACCAGTCAGCGCCGCGATCACGCCGGGTATTGCGTGGCCCTGGAGAAGCACGCAGTCGACATAGTGCTCTGCGAGCAGCCCGTTCCGCCTGCCAAAATGGCCGCAAACAACGGGTTTTGTAACGCCGACCTGCTCTGCGAGCCGTCCTAGCGTCAAAACGTCAGTGTCCTCCTCTCGCACCAGCCTCCATGAGACGTCCAGAAGCCGGCAATGCCGATCCTCCCGAGAGAGGCGGCGACGCAGTGGCGAACTGGAATCCCATATTCTCGTTCTGGCGCTTGACATGACGATACCCCATTAGGAATTTTCTAAAAGCATTACCGAGAAGGAAGGCGCGTCAAAACCAACCGATGCACCCGTTCCGGGATTCCGGTCGTTTGTTGCGATCATGCTCACGGGCTGGGCCCCACCTTCAATCGTGGCTGAACCGCCGCCCTCATGTCACTCCCGAATGGCGTCCACACATCTAGCACCGGTGTCGAAGCTGCGTGCCCCGCCTTCACAGCAGAAGCCGGCATCCAAAGACCCCATTGGCAGCGGGCTAGCGGTCAGCCCTTGGCGGCCGTGGCCGCTTCGCGCAGGACGTCGGCTGCGGCGGCAATGAATTCGCCGGTGCGTTCTGTACTCAATGCTCCGCCGGTCCAGTTCAGCGTCAGGCAGAATGTCACGGGCACGGCGCCGGCCAACATCTGACCGGCAAAGCACAGACAGTGGAAGCTTTCCCAATCGATGCTCCCGCCCTTGCCAAAGCCTTGCACGCGCGCCGGAACAGCCATCCACACTGCGTCCGCCATCGCATGGATGCGCTTGTACTCTGCCAGGGTCGCGGGTTGGCGGAAGAATTTTCCCGACATGGACTGTCGGTACCAACTCACCATCTCGGAGGCTGTGCTCAGCATTGCCTGCTTGTCGTTGATGACGTCGGCGCGCGACGTGAGCCCGAGATTCTCGTTGTTGCCCAGCCTGACCATGCCTTCCCACCCGAGGTCGACACCTGGTTCCGCCCCGGCAAGGTACGAAAACAGCTTGCGTGTTGAATCGGGAATGCGCGTCTGGTGCAGCCCAGCCTCGGCGATCAGCGCGCGCACGCGGTCCGGGCCAGCCACGGCGAGTGCGACATCCGTGGCGGTGTTGTCGCTATGCGTGATCATCGCCTCCAGGGCGCTGCGGTACGACGTCTTGCCGGACAGTCCCAGGAACACCGGGCTTCCCGGCGAGCGGTAGGCGTCGCTGATTTCGCAGGCCCGGTCTTCGGTCAAGCCGCCGAGCCCTGCTTCCACGTCGCGCAGGAATTGCGCGAGGATGTAGGTCTTGACCGCGCTGCCAACGAACAGCTGCCGATCCGGGTAATAGCCGGCGGACCACGCCGGGGCGGCCGTACTTGATGGATCGGCCCGCACCAGACAATTGGCGGTATCGGGTGCCAACGCAGCAAAACGTCCGATCGCGGCCTCTACATTGGCGGGGCTGGCCGCTTCAGCGTTTGCGCCGTAGGCCGCAAGCGCGGGCAGTGCCAGGGACGTTGCGGCAAGCTTGAGCGTGCGTCGCCGGGCAGGTTGAAACGAGGTCATGTAGAGGTTCCCGTGCAAATAGCGGGGCCATATCGATACAGCGCCGCCCGGTCTTGTCATTAGCCCGAACAGCTCCCCTTTTGATGCACCGCCGGGCCCTTCTGAATTTGCGTACAGTTTATGGCAGAATCGAATCAGCGCGTAGTCAACGAATCTCGATCTTTCGTCAGAATGTCGCATTCGAGGCGACCGCAGCCGACATCCACCAGCGGCACAAAAAACTGCCTCCGTCCGGCATTGGCTCGACATGCCAGGTGCGCGGCGGGCCGTCTCGATGGTTGTCGCACTCAACGTGTTTCTTGTATGGGGCCAGGGTCATGGGGACAACAACACGCCGCAATGCCTTCGCTGTTGCGCCTCTGGGGAAAAACACCGGATCCGCCGGCACGTTCCACCACTTCTCCACCAACGATGAAACGGGCCCCAACCAGCTCGACTACTGGATGGCCAATGCCTACCGCTCAGTCGAGGCGCGTCCCGACGACGGCGTTGCGCTGCACGGGAGCATCGATACGTGCCACGGTGCGGGCACACAATTTGTCCATTGCACGAGTTCCGCCGTCCGCACCTGGCTAACGCCGCAACGGGTGCGCACCACCGACGAGCACATCGCCATCTGCCTGCTCGACCGCGGGCTTTTCAGGGTGGAGCAAGCGGACGGCACGCGCACGATCGTGCATGGAGGCGAGCTGTTCATGTTCGATTGCGGGCAGCCAATGTCGTCGCACTGGAGCGAATCCTCGATCTGCTACCTGCGCGTTCCCCGCCAGATTGTGCGACAGGCGGTTGGCTACGACCCCGCCGATCTCGGGCGGGTGGTCACACCGCTTACTGCATCCGGGCTGGCGCCCTTCGTGTCAGCCCAGTTGCGCATGCTGGCCGCTCACGGACCGGCGCTCGACCGCGCCGCCCTCGAGCAGGTCATGCGGGCCACGGTTGACCTGTCACTCCAACTAGTCGCCTCGCATCCAGCCATCGCTGGTCGGATCGGAGGAAATGCACAGTGGCGCGCCGGCAAGTTGCAGGCGGCGTATTGCTTCATGAAGCAGCATGCGCACCAGCACGATCTCACACCGGACAGTATCGCAGCCTTTCTGCACTGCTCGCGCGCACAGCTGTACCGGCTGTTCGAGGGCGAGCCGATGAGCGTAATGGTGGCGTTGCGCGAGATTCGCCTGCTCAGGAGCCGTGATTACCTGGAGCGGGCCGGTCCGGTGGCTCATGTTGGCGCCATCGCGCATGCCTGCGGCTTTGCCGACCATTCAGCCTTCGGCAAGCTGTTCCGCCAACGCTTCGGAATTACGCCAAGTCAGGCACACGCTGCCGCGCAGTGCTTGACACCTTGACCGAGCCGGAAGGGGCCGCCGTAGACGTTGTTTGCGTGCGCTAAATCGGAGACTCAGCTGGTTTACATCGTTCTAGCAGCTGCGCGCGCTGGACTGCTTCCACCAATCGCGTAAGAGGCTCCATCCAATTCGGCCGTTGCGAAGCGACACCTGGTCCGGGTCGTCCGCTTTGATCGCGAGTCAAGCGGAGCGTTTGGGGCAGTGGCCCACTTCGGCGACCTCAACTTCAAGCACTGGGCCGTCCGCGCGCAATTGTTAGCGAACAACGAACGCGCCGTCTCCATGCGTCTGCTCATCTCCCTCATCCTGCCCCGGCTCATCTTTTTCGCGATCGGCAGGCCTATCTTGAGGATCGTCTGCCCCACTCTCCAAATCATCTTAGTCGGCGGGATCCCACACGACGATCTGCGCCGCCTACTCGCTCAGCAAGTATGAGACTGACCAGGGATTTAAGGAGGAGTTCGGGAATAGCGGGCGCGACAAACTATGCAATGCGGGCAGCATGACATGCGTACTATACCTATTGCGCATAACATATAAAATTTGCGCATGTTTCATTGTTTCTCGGCTTCTCCAATTCAAAATTCTTGCTAGTCTCAACTTCGATGTTTAGCTTGCTACACGCGGGGGAAGCTGCCGTAACTCGTTCTCTTCTACGCGGGCATGATGATCGCCGTCCCTGCCGACTTCTGGCATGTATATACTCGTCTAACGCCGAGCCGGCTTAGCCGAGCCCTGACAAAAATGGCGGCACACGTTGACCGCCGCGCGTTGCGCAAACATCCGCGCACACCCAAGGCCCCGAAGAAGAAAGATTATGTTGCCGGCTGCGAGGCACGACGTCATGTCTCTACCATGCGCGCCCCCAAGGCTGGACGTGTCGTTTTATCACCTTGAAAGGGGCGGGCCTCTCTCTACATTGCCCCGGTCTCGGGTACCTGCCCCACACACACGATCCGTGCGTTACGGCATGCGCCGCTGCCGCGCAGCGATCAGTTGACCGCGCGCAGACCTAGCAGAGGCGCTTGATCTGCGGGCACAGCGTGATGGCTGCCAGCCCCGCCTGCGCACTTAAGCGGGCGCCCCTGTTCCACAGCGCCTCTTGGCCCGGTCGGTCGCGTAACGTCAACCCACGCGGAAATGCTCCGCCGACTGCCCCGCATTGACGGCCCGCTGCAACCACGCCGGCATCTCGCCCTGCCAGCCCCATTTCTGCCCTTCGGCGTTGCGGTAGGTGCGCGCCGGCTCGGGAGCCAGCGGCGGTGGCGCCACGACGGCAAAACAGCCGGATGCCTGCAGCGAACCTGGATGTCTCTTTCTCTTGTCCTCTCGACTGACTCAAAAGGAGTCGGATGCCACTGGGACTTTCCCTCCTAGCAGAGACCGTTTGACGCGTCTCGGGCTGCCGTATTTCACAAAGAATTCATAAATCGTGACGCCGCGGCCTCCAGCCAGGTCGTGCCGCGAGCTGGCCACCCGCGACGTTCCGGCGCGAGCGCGGATACCCCCGGGGATCTTTCTGAACCCCACGCCCGTCACTCGGACTCCGTTTGTACCAAAAACCGCTTGAGCGATGCCATGCGCCGCGCATCCTCGGTCGTCACGTAGCGGGTGGTCGTGGCGAGCGAGTCATGGCCGGCATTCTGCTGCATCACCTCGATCGGCACGCCGGCCACCAGCCCATGCGAGATGTGCGTGTGCCGCAGCCAGTGCGTGCTGGCCGCGGCGAGCCGCTCGGCACCGCGTGCGTCCACCAGCGTCAGCTCGCGCGCGCAGGCCTGGAAGAAGCGCTTGACCTGCCGGTAGAGCGTGCCGGGCTGCAGCGGTGCGGCCGCGCCGGCACCGGCGAATTTCAACCAGGGCGCACGCGCCGCCGTGTCGGTCGCGTGGACAAGCAAGGCCACCGGCTCGCGCTGGTCGCGCGGATCGGCCGCGAAGCCTCGCGCGACCAGGTACTGGCTCAGCGCCGCCACCACCCGGTTCGGCACGGGCACCCGCCGCACCTTGCTATGCTTGTGCTTGCCCAGCATCGTCAGCCACCATCCCTCTTCCCGCTCGCGCGTGCCCGGGTGGGGCAGGCTCACCCATTCCAAATCCGACGTGGTCAGCGACACCGTCTCGGACAGGCGCAAGCCTGTGCTATACGGCAGAGGCAGCACCACCTGCAGGTGCCGGTTGGCCGAGCTCGGCTCCAAGGCTGCCAGCCGGCTCGTGACAAAGGCCCATTGCGCCTCTCTCAGGCCGCGGCCCGTGTCCATCTCCGGCTTGGCGATCTTCGGCACCTGGATGCCCTACAAGGGATTGCCGGCGAGGTAGTTTTTGTCGTTGAGGTAGCGGTACAGGTTGGCCAGCACGCCGACGGCGTAGCTCTGGGCGCGCGGATCGAGCGGCCCCTCGAACAGGCCCCAGACCGGGCTCCAGCGCTCGCGCGAGCGCGGGGCGCACCAGTCCGTCGGCGGCGGCGCCAGGAACTCGCAGTAGGTGCACTGTCTATTCATCGGCCCCTGTTTACCAGTTGCGCGTCGAACTGCTGTATCTGAAACCGGCGATCTGGCGACGAATCCTGGGTCAATCAAGCTCCCGAAACTGCACGGCGTATTGCCGTGGACCATGGGCTGGTGGGGGAGCACCTGCATGCACTCATTCTCGGCCATACCAATTACGGAGTTCCGGATTCCGACTTTCCGAGCGATCCACCGATCGTGGAATAAGCGAGTCTCCCTGGTCAAGTCGCTGGGCGCGCTGAAGTCGTTTTACCTACATCTACGACTATGGCGATAACTGGCAGCATCGCGTGAAGATCGAGAAGGTCCTGCCGCCTGATCCTGGATTACGCTCGCCGCTGTGCCTGGCCGGCCGAAACGCCTGTCCGCCAGAAAACGTCGGCGGTGGTCCGGGATGCCTCGATTTCCTCGAAGCGATCAACGATCCATCGCACGACGAACATCAGCAGATGCTCGAGTGGTGCGGTGGCAGTTTCGATCCCGACGCCTTTGATCTGAATGCCATCAATCGGCGGCTCTCCGAAATCAAGTCAATGCGGCCTCCAAATGCCGCTTACCGATCATGTTCAGACAGATGCGTTTCACTCGAATCGGTCCTTGACGCGAGATGCCCGGCCCCGGGGCTTGCGCCGGGCCGAGACGACGCGAACGGCAAGCGGCTCAGAGCCGCCCCGGGAAGATGCCTGGGTGCAGATCATGTAGATCAAGCCGCGCGTTGTCGCCGCGCGCCCGGCGGCAAGCCATCCGACTCAAGAAAGGCTGGCGTCTCACTGGCGCACTCCCTCCTTACTGGCATTGCTGCTTGTACTCGATGCGAATGGCGTGGAAGGGCCTATCGCCGGTGTTCTCGATGGCGTGCTCGGCCTGAGCCGGCAACCGGACCATCAGAGGGAGTTCGACCGACTGCTGCCCCTGTACGACCGACTGGAACACCTTGCCGTCCTTGTCGTAGTTAACGTAGGGTGGACGCGAGTCAACCACCATCACGCTTGGCCAGCGGTGGTGATGTGAAATCTCGCGTTCGCCTGGAAGTACCGTCACCTCGAGCACACGCATGTTTGCCGTTTCGTAGATGACCTTGTGATTCCTGGGGGCGGCTGTCACCGCTTCGCGGTCTGCTGCCCACGATGCAGCGTCGCTTAGGCCGGCACACATTGCGGTTGTCTGGGCTAAGCCGTTCGTCGCGATCATCGCGCCAGCCAAGGCCGCGATCGCGGCACACCATGGTTTTGTCATCGCGCTTCTCCTGTGGGGGTCAAAGTCTTTAGGCAGCATAGGTGGTGTGCCTGGCGGCGTCGAGCCGCTTGGCCGAATTTCAGTCGTGCGCTATTCTCACGAATCCCCACTCCCTCGCGTGGGACAAGGAGTTCGCATTGGATCGCACCCATCGCCTCCAGATGCTGGTCCACGTGGCCAACAGCGGTAGCTTCGCCGCGGCTGCACGCCTCATGGACTTGACGCCATCGGCGCTCAGCCGCGGCATTGCCGGTCTAGAAGGCGAACTGAAGTTCCGGTTGTTCAACCGGACGACGCGCGAGCTCAAACTCACCCAGGAAGGCGCCGAGGTTTATCGCCGGGCCGTGGACATACTGACTCGCATGGCTGCACTGGACAAGGATTTGGTGCATAAGCAAGGGCGGATCGGTGGCGTCGTGCGTGTGGGCGTGCAGGCTCCCCTGGCCCGCCACGTGCTGATGCCCAGACTAGCCAGGTTGCATGATCTTCATCCCGATCTTTGCATCGAAACGCGGCTGACGCAGGATCCGCGCGACATGCAGTCCGAGAACCTCGACGTGTTGCTGCATGTCGGCGCCCCGCCTCCGTCGCGGCTCGTGGCGCAGCGGCTGGGCCAGGGCCGACCGGCAGCCTATGCTTCACCGGACTACGTGCGCCGTTTTGGCGAACTGTCGCACCCCGCCGACCTAGTGAATCATCGCTGCCTGCTGTTTCGCATGCCTTGGGCGGCCGGTCCCCTGAACCACTGGACCTTCGAACGCGATGGCCACCGCGAGGCGGTGCATGTGCGTCCTGCGCTCGCGACTCCGGATCGCGAAGCGCTGCTGGTGGCGGCGCAGGCAGGCGCCGGCATCATCTACATGGCCTGCTTCGATCCGGCGGTCCTCAGCTCCGGCCGGCTCATTCGCCTGCTGCCGCAATGGTCATGTCCGCCGAGCTTCGACATTCATCTGCTCTACAGACGTGGCGCGGTTAGCGTGCCACGGGTGGCAGCCTTCCTGCGCTTCGCGCGCGAGGCCTTTTCTGATTTCGATCCGCAGGAGATCACAGTGCTCCATGCCGATAGGGCAAGGATGTCCGTTGGATAGAATAGGGCTTTCTTGCAGGCTCAGGTCACCTCAATCGACAGTGATCGCTGCACGCCGGATCAGATCCCGCCACACGGGTGTCGTGCGCCGGATGGTGTCGGTCATGGCTTCGCCGCTGCCAGGCTCCACGATCCGGCCCCGCGGCTGCCACTGGGGGCTCCTAAAGGGCGGGCCGGCAGCCCCCTACGAACGGATTTTCGCGGGCGCGAAATCGATGGGCAGCTCCGATGCCGCGACGGACTGTGGCACCTTACGCGGTCTTGAGAACCGGGGGCTCAGCCAACTTCGCCGCCGTGCGTATGCGAGGCGCGAAGGCGCTTCGCCTTGAGCCATCGTGGCGTCGCAGTCGACGGCGCATGCTGCTCGCGCTGCTGCTCGATCTCAAGGAAGACCTGGGTCACGAAGTCCATGAAGAGACGCACCCGGGGAATGCGCCGCACGCTGGGCGGATATAGCAGATTGACCGGCGGGACCTCGGTCTGTTCCCAGTCGACCAGGGCCGGTACCAGCGCGCCACTCGCGATCTCGCGGCCCGGGCGCTTGTGCCAGTCCAGCAGCCGAGCCACGCCGCCACCGGCCAGGGCGACATCGCGAACCATGTCGCGATGGGCGTTGTCCACCACCAGCCAGCCTCGCGCGGAAACCGACACGCGCTCCTCGCCGCGTTTGAAGTGCCAGAGATCCATCACGGTGCCGGTATTGCCGCGAATGCACAAGCAGTTGTGCCGCTCAAGCTCGCTCGGGTGGCGGGGCATGCCGTGCCTGGCCCAATAGGACGGCGCGGCACAGACCACGAAGCTTGTGGCGCCGATATGACGCTGCACCAGATCGCCGGCTTCCGGCCAGCCCATGATCAGGAAGACGTCAACGCCGCGCGTCTGCTCCACTGTCACACGCATGAAATAGCGCACGTCCAGTTCGATGTCTGGGTACATGGACCGGAAACGCGGCAGGGCCGCTGTCAGGCATTCCTGAGCGATGACGGGTTGGATGCCGACAACGACGGTTCCCCTGGCCTGCGAAGTTGCGGTAACCACCTGTTCGTCGGCCGCCGCGAGTTGCGCGAGCGCCGGCCGGCAAGCCTCCAGGTAGTGCCGGCCAGCCGCCGTCAGCGCCAGTCCGCGCGCGTGCCGCTCGAACAGGGGAATCCCTACATGGCGTTCCAGCGTGGCAATGAGCTTGGCCACGGCAGCAACGCTGACACCATGCCTGCGCGCCGCGCCGGCAAAACTCCCTGCCTCGGCCGCGGCGACGAAGTAGTGCAAGGAACGCAGCTTGTCCATTGGGCTTCCTTTCAGCATCAACTTTCAGTTGATGGGCGCGGCAACCCGTGCAGTATTTCACTTTCCGATCCGGGCGCATAGAGTGACTGGCAACGCAGGGCATCGGAATAAGGGGAGTAGTCATGGATATCACGCGCCGCCATTGGATGCTGGCAATCGCCGGCATGGTACTGCCTTCGTTCGGATCCGCGCAGAGCGCCTCATGGCCGAGCCGACCCATTCGCCTGCTCGCCGGCGGCGTGGGCGGCGTCACGGATATCCGGGCGCGCTGGCTCGGCGAACGGCTGGGCCACGCGCTTGGCCAGCCTGTGGTGGTGGAGAACTACGCGGGCGCTGGCGGGATGGTTGGGGCGGAACAGGTCGCGCGCAGCGCGCCGGACGGCTACACGCTGCTGCTGACCCATCAGGGCATCGCCACGATCAACCCTCACCTGTATGCGCGCGTGGGCTACGACCCGCTCAAGGACTTCGCTCCCGTCACGCGCTTCGGCTATGGGTCATTGCTGCTGGCCGTGCCCGCCAGCCTGCCCGTATCCAACGTGGCGGAACTGATCCAGTTCGCCAAGGCCAATCCCGGCAAGCTCAACTACGGCTCGCCGGGCATCGGCACGCCACCGCACCTGGCAAGTGAACTGTTCAGGCGCATGGCCGGTATCGATGTGACCCATGTCCCCTACAAAGGCGGCGGCGCACTGCTTGCGGCGCTGCTTGGCGGCCAGATCACCTGGTCGATGGACGGCCTTACCGTTCAGGTTCCGCACGTCAGGTCCGGCCGGCTGCGTGCGCTCGGCGTCACCGGCACGCAGCGCGCGAGCGTCCTGCCCGACGTGCCGACCATCGCGCAGGCCGGCCTTCCCGGCTACGAGTTCTCCGGCTGGACCGGTATCGCCGCGCCAGCGGGAACGCCGCAGCCGGTCATCGCCCGGCTGTACGCGGAGATCACGCGGATTTCGGCGAGCAGCGAGGCACGCGAGTGGTTTGCAGCCAATGGTGCTGAGCCCGGCGCACTATCTCCGGACGCATTCGGCGATTACATCCGCTCGGAGTACGTCCGCTGGGGCAAGGTCATCCACGACGCTGGCATTAAGGCGGAGTAAGCGAACCATGGACATCGAAGCCGGCCTTCGTGCGCAACTGCTATCGCAAATCAACGCCAGCTGGATGACGGGTGCCGTTCATGCGGCATGCCGGCTCCGCATTCCCGAGCACCTGATGCCCGGGCCGCGTAGCGTTACGGCGCTGGCGGCAGCCAGTGCCTGTCACCCGTCCTCGCTGTGGCGCCTGCTGCGCGCCCTGGTGTCGCTCAATCTGTGTAGCGAAGGCGACGACGGTGCGTTCGCGTTGACGCAAGCCGGCGCGCTGCTGCTGGAAGATCATCCGCGGTCGTTGCGTGCGTGGGCCATGCTGTGCGGCAGTGTGCACTTGACAAGATGGGGCGAGCTCGACGAATGCGTGCGCAGCGGCCTTAGCTATCACGTCCGGCACGCTGGAGAAGACAACTTCATTCACCTCAATGGCAATGCCGAGGGTGCCACGCTCTTCAACCGGGCGATGATCGAACTGACCCGCAGCGTAGCCGAGGACCTGTTGCGCGCGGTGGACCTCGGCCATGCGCGCCGCGTCGTCGATGTGGGTGGCGGCTCAGGGGCCCTGCTGTCGGCCGTGCTCGTCGCGTATCCGGCGGCGACCGGCGTGCTGTTCGACCTCGCGCACGCCATCGGCAGTGCCGGCGCGGAGATGGCGCGTGCCGGCGTTGCCCGTCGTTGCGAGCTGGTGGCCGGCAGCTTCTTCGACGACGCGGTACCCGCAGGGGGCGACGTCTATCTACTCAAGAGCGTGCTGCACAATTGGGACGACGTCCGATGCGCGCATTTGCTCGGCAATTGCCATCGCGCCATGCCGCCCGGTGCCAGGCTGTTGGTGGTGGAACGGATCGTTCCCGACCGCCTAGGCCAGTCGGAGCGCGATCGGTCTATCTGTCGTTCTGACCTGAACATGCTGAGCGCCCTGAGCGGCCGCGAGCGGCGAGAAGCCGAGTTCCAGGTACTGCTTGCCCAGGCCGGACTGACGGTCGCATCCGTGACGGCAACGGCTGGCGAGTTCTCGGTGATCGACGCCATTGCTGACGAACTGGCAAGCGAGCCGTAGCCCGATCGCGATCTTAGTCATCTGCCAGAGGGGCGACACCAGCCAGCACTCGCTGTGGACGTGGATCACTTGGCTGGGGGCCAACGCAACCATGGCGGTATGCTGTATGAATACAACGGGCGGACCATCGACAAGGCGATCGCCGTCAAGGTGGGGAACGCGGCCATGTGCCTGATCACCACCGTTGTCATCGTCTATTATCGACTTTGACTCGCCTGATGCCTTGCCTGCGCCCCCGCACGGTCGGCCTTGTTCCACAGCCTCCTCTTGGCCCGGCGGTTCGCGTAGCGTCATCCCAACCGGAAATGCTCCGCCGACTGCCCCGCATTGACGGCCCGCTGCAACCAGGCCGGCATCTCGCCCTGCCCGTCCCATTTCTGCCCTTCGGCGTTGCGGTAGGTGCGCGTCGGCTCGGGGAGTCAGCCCGCCCCCCAGGTCGGTCAAGGTGCGTCGATAGTCGGGAGCAGCCTTCAACAGCCACTGTGCAGGCCTTCATGCAAGCGGGGTCGCGGGACCATCTTCCGTCAAGAATGGGCCGCGCTTGTCGACATCGGTTGCTCGATTAGCCGGACAAGGCGAAACATGGCCTTCGCAAAACACTGCCAGATTACGGGTCTCCAGCGATCATCCTGAAGCCCTTGCGGACGGCGCTTTCATTCGTCGCGGTGGCAGGCTGCGCCGAGGGGCGTTGACTCCAACCGCCACGCTCCGATCTGTTCCCTGCACACAATAGTCCAGCGCCTGGCGCAGGAGCGTGTCCACACGGCGCCTCGACAGGCGATGAGAAGTCGCCACTTGCTGCCGGGTCTGCTCTTCGAGCCGCAATGCAACCAGGACAGCCCTATGGCGATTGGGCAAGCGCTCCAGCGCATCGGAGACCGCTGCGAGATCGGAGCGGGCTTCGACAATGGTAGCCGGGCCAGGAGCGCCGTCGGCGATGAACGCCAGCTCGCTGTCGGCGTCGCCAGCGTATTGCCACGATCGATTGGCGCGCACGCGGTCCACTGCCTGGTTGCAGGCCACCCGGTAGACATAAGCTTCAGGACTCTGAACCGTCGTCATGACTGCCATCTCGCCCAGCCGCAGCCACGCATCGTGCAAACACTCTCTGGCCAGATCGGGACAGCTCAGATGGCGCACCAGCCTGCGCCGCAGGTGGTCGTAATTTGCGGCAAGAAAGTCTTGCAATACGGTGCGGCGCTGCGCGTCATTTGACGATCCGTTTGCCGCTTCGTCGCCAACAGGTCCTTTCGGGTCAGACAGGATGTTCGTATCCATGACAGATCTACCTCGGTGTTCGTTAGCGTTGGTCCCAACCGTATCGACGGAACCTGGACGCAGGCACCGCCGCGCAAGCAGCAGGGTGTTGGCTTGGGGAGACGCGTTGCAGAACAACTGGCCATAGCCGAATGCTGGGCAAAGCGCTCCCCGCGCTGTTCCCGCCAATCGGGGGAACAGACCAGAAACACTGCGTTGGAATCGAATTAGCGGCTCTGCAGCGCTCGACGTTCTTCCTCAGTCAGCCGAGCCACCTGCTTGGGATCGAACTGCCTTCCATTGCCGACGAGTTGCAGGAGATTCGACGAGTCATAGCGAACAGCTCCGGACTGGCGCCCACTCGAAGACGGAGGCGCGCTCCTATCGCCGTCCTCCATCACCTCATTGCCGAAACCCAGCACCCGCACCGTGAAAATCGACGGCAAGTTCTGACGGGCCTCGGCACGCGCCCGCTGCACCGTGTCCTGCGCAGCCGTGGCCGCCGCACTGGCTGCCGCGCTGGCGTTGGTCAAGGCCCCCACATTCACTGCAGCCACCGTCGGAATGCCAGTCGCCTTGCCTTGCACCTGCACGTTGGCTGCATTCACGACCTGCAAGGCAGCGAAGTTCACGTTGCCCGAGACCCGAATGCCCGCCTCGCCCGCATCGATGGTGCCTAGCGGCGCAGTCAGGTCGATATCGCCTGGCGGCACTTCGGGAATCGGGTTCAAGGTCGCAATCCCCGCTCCCGTGCTGGGCACCACCGGCGACAGTCGCACATTGCCGTAGGCGTCGTACTCGCGCTTGGGCGGAGTGTAGACCAGCGTGGTTTTCGAACCCCGGCCCGCATTGATGTCGCCCTCTGCCGACCACGCCTGGATGTAGCCGCCGAAAGTGGTCATGATCCGGCTCTGGCCCAACAGGATGCTGTCCAGCGAGTACATCTGGATGTTGCCCGAGCCCAGGGTGATGACACCCGGCGTACCCAGCTTGGCCGGCGGTGCTTCGCCTTCCCGGCCATAGGTCTGCGCCCCGCCTGGTGTGAGCACCTGGATGTCGCCGCCAAACTGAGTCTGGATGCCGGCATCGCCGTGGACCAGCACGTCGCCCTTGTAGGCAATTGGCCGGCCCTTCTCGTCAACGTTGGGGAACAGCCCGGCGACGGCTTGGCGACCACGCAGGTAGCTGGCCGCACGCGGGCCACTGGCATCGGTGTATTCGCGGCCAGAGGCTTTTAGTTCGGCGAAGTAGACCTGACGCACGAAGACACGCTGCTGCTCGGACGGCAAGGTCATGAAGTATGCCTGCGCTTCGTCCCTCCTTCCGGCAAAGCCGAAGCGCGCGGTCAGCCATTCAGCCAGATCACGCTCGTAGGTCTTTGCGACCTTACCCGCCTGTTCAGCTAGCGCCAGGCCAGATTCGGCCTGATTGACCGGGTCCAGGTAGCGCTGGGCGAAGCCAGCGTAATTGGCACCGTGCTCGCCCAAGCCTGCCGACACGGTGATGCCTGCGCCGCCGGCGCGGCCACCGTCCTTGCCTGCGGCGGCCCCGATCGGGCCAATGCTGTTAAGCGCCGCCTTGTCTTCTTGCAGCAGGTTCCGGCCAGCAGTCACCTCCAACAGACCGGGGCCGGCGATGTTGAAGTTGCTGTACAGAATGTCTCGACCGGCGGAGATCACCGAGATGTCGGTGTCGGATCCGTTGACGATGAGGTTGCTGGACATCCTCGTCATATCTCCGGAACTTGCAGCGCCATTGCTCATCTCAGCGGGTGCGGACAACAATACGCCCAAGGGGTTGCCTGCATTGATGATGTCGCGTCCCGCCATGATGCGCACCGGCCCCCCCTCGTACCAGGTCTGCCCTGCGCGAGGACCGCCATTGAACTTCAGAATCGAACCGGTGCGCAGGCCCACGATATCGCCCTCGACGGCGTAGAAGCGCGCCGGCCACGCGACCGCCTCGCCGTCGGCGGCACTGTTCGGCCCGAAGGTAAACAAGGGATAGCGGATCAAGCTACTGCTGCCCGGAAGATACGGCGCAATACCGTCGCCGCTATCGTTGCGCGTGGCAATGCTCCAAGAACGACCGTCGGAACTCAGGTGGCTCAAACCGATGAAACCGGGCTTGAACGGCGTCGCCATGGCCGAGGGCTGGGCACCGGATTGGCTCACGGCCATGCCTGCCGCATAGATCGAGTCGCCCGCCAGGAACTCCAGTTGCCCCTTGCCCGACGCCGATGGCGCCAGCAGCAGCCCATAGGGCAAATCAACCGTCCCCGGAAGACCCGCCGCGTTGCCATAGTAGAAGCTGCCGCTCGCCGCGACTGCGCGCAGGATCGACGGATACAGGTACCGGCCATCGCTGGGGAGGTAGTTCGACATTCCGGACTGCGTCAGCGCCTGACCGTCCGCTGGTGTCGTGATGGGCGTCAAGTTGCCGCCGGCGGAGAACAAGTCGATGGCTGTGCGATCCGTCCACAGCGAGAACCAGCTCAGGCCGCCTTCGTAAGGTATGCCGTTCTTGCTGAACGGCGTGGCATTGCTCTGGGGTACGCGCCCTGGGTCGCCCGCTGCCGCCAGCACCAGGTCCCCGCGTGTGTTCAGGCTGACGGTGGCGTCGCCCGGCATCACAACCCACCCGCCCGTGGCGTACCCGCTACCTGCCGTGAAGGGATCGAAGGCACGCTTATCGTACGGATGCAAGCCTTGGATCTCACCCTCAGCGGCCTTGTAGCGCAGATCCACGCCACCAATGGCGCCCGTTTCGATGCGGACATTCCCGCGCAAGTTGACCAGCACACCATCGAGATCCGGTGCATCGACACTGTGGTAGCTGATTTTGGTGCTGCGTGCCTCGGCGTTCGGATTGGCATAGCCGCTCACGCGCACGTCCATGTCACCGCCGCCGGTCAGGACCAACTTGCCATCGGGTCCGACCCGGCCGGTGCTGCCGACCGCGAGTACCAACCCTTGACTTCGCGTGCCGACCTGCCCCGGATACTGACCAGCATTGAGCCCACGAACATCGATCGTGCCAAGGCTGCCGCCCGCATCGACCGTCAAGTTTCCGCCGCCCAGTGTCCCTATGCCGACGAAGCCGGCCTGGTAGGCCATGGGGTTGGATAAGTTATAGGTTTGGTTATAAGGCGTTTGCGCCGCGTAAGTACCAAAGTTGATCCACCATGCGGTAGGTGTGCTGCCACCGCCCTGACGCCACAGCCAGTTGCCTACGCCGGAACTGGCGAGCGAGCTCGGATATCCATCCAGCGTTTTCAGCGAAGCCCAGTTGTCGCCGGTGACGTCGCCACCGGTGCGCAGCAGCAGGTTGCCGCCCTGCTCAGGGTACCAAGCCTGATAGAGGCTCTGGGTCCCGCCATCGACCAGGGATTCGAACTTGCTGTTCTTCTGACCCAGCACAGTGCCAGAAGTGTCTCCCAATGTCTTGCCGCGCGGCTGGTTGTATGGGTCCGGGCCGCTCTGTACGAGCGAGGCCGAGGGCGTTCCGGCGGTGTAGACACCGTAGGGAGAATCGATATGAAAACTGCCTGCGGCAACCAGGTCCAGATCGCCGGTGCCTGTACGCAACACGCTCAAGGCTGGACTATTTGGGGTGGTTGTAGCGACCGGCTCGCCAAAGGTTTTTTTGATGACGTAGTACGGATCGTCAATGAGTCCCGATTCCGTTAGCAAACCTATCCATTCGTCATCGATCTGAGTTCCACGTGGCAAGCCAACCTCGTCGGCACCAGCATCGGTCCAGAACAAGACGCCTGGAGCCTCGTAGCGTACCCCGTAGTGCGTATCTGCCAAACGGACATTGCCCGCTTGGGCTTGCTGTCTTCTAGTCATCCGGGTGCCGGCCGCCGCCGTATCAGCCCCGCCCACCAGCCGCATCGACCACGATTGCGATCCTTCTGGCAGCATCTTCGCCACTGCCCAGTTTGCACCCTGGCGACCGCCCACCGGCGTGCGCAACTGGACGCTGGTCACGCCGACGGGAAGTGCAACCACCGTATCCGAAGGAATCAACGCCCCCATGGGAAGCAACACATTGGCAGCCAGGTTCCACAGCACCTCCTGGCTGGCGCCATATCCATTGCCGGGCAAGGCCACACCGCTGGGCCAAGTCAAGGATTGAATCTGGAGGCTCTGCGGTACGACCGTGCCCGCCCCCAGTTTCGCACCCGGCTGTAGGATCACAGGCTCACCTAGCAACGTGCCCGCCTTGTACAACACGACATTCGCCGCATCGAGCACGTCCCCGGAAAGCACCGTCCCCGCCGCTAGGGTTAGCGTCTGGTTCAGGGTCGCCGTCACTGGCAGGCGAACACCCTTGGCGATCTGCCCAGCCAGCAACGGGACATCGTAGTTCAGCACCACGCCGGGCCGGAACTGCGTGCCGGCGGCCAGCGTCACGACATTGCCTTCGGGCACCACCAGTTCGCCGCCGAAAGGGATCTTGCCAGCGTTCAACAACCAACCATTGGTATCCTGGGTGGTGTCTGGCGGCGCAAAGCCGTCATTGATGCTGCCGTAGATGTCCAGGTTGCCTCCCGCGCGCAGGACCAGCGAGCCGGGTTCGCCCGAGCCGTAGATCGCTGTCTTCTGCGCATGCGGATTGACGCTGGCATAGCGGTAGCCCGACAGGTCCAGGTCGCCCTGCACGACAAGGTCGCCGTCCCCCGTCTTGCTGACGATCTCCACGCCTGGCCGCAGATGGAACGCATCCTCGTAGCGGCGCAAGCCTGCCAGCCGGGTCTGCAGGCCGTTGTCGTTGCCAAGCAGGTTCGCCATGAAGGCTTGGCTGTCGTCGTTCTTTGCGTCAAGGTAGGCTTGGTTGATCACTTGGTACGGCCGCCCGCTGGCGGCCGGTCCTGTGCCGTAGGCAGCATCATCGTAGCGCTGCACGCCGCTGACGGCGATGGAGCGCGCACCGCGGATGTCCAGGTTGCCCGCCACATCGATGGCGATATCGTTACCTCGGGCTCCGCCCACACGCTGCGCATTCATTTCCAGCGTGCCGCGTGCCCGGCCGTCGTTTTGGCCAGGCTGGGTACCGACTGCCACGTCCGTACCGTGGCGCAGGTCGATGACTGCGCCATCCAGCAGCGCCAGTCGGCCGCTGCGGGCGTTCAATTCGACGATGGCCCGGTTCGGACTGTCGATGATCTTGCCATAGCTGTCCACCCGCAACCGGGCGCCATGGGCATCGAGCACCGAACCACCCTGCAAGGTCAGACTGTCTCGCGCGGCCAGGCGGATGCTGCCCACCTGCGCGCCGCTGGCGTCGATGGTACCGGCAACGGTCAGGCTGCCGCCATCCACCGAGATTTCGATCTCACGCGCCTTGACCTCGCTGCCGATGCTCAAGCTACCCTGCTTGGTCTGGAAACGGCGGGCGCCGAACACGCCGCCTTCATTCAAGCGCTGGTTCAGTGCCGCGAAGTTCTCGATGCGCTGGCCGCGCAGTTCGACGGTAGCCGCGTCGTAGGGCACGTAGGTACCGCCCGCATCGAACTCACCGCTGGCACTGCCAAGGAGCTTTCCCTGCAGATCGATCACGCCCGCGCCAGCATCGAGTGCCGAGGCTTTGAGGACACCGGCCCGGTTATGCGCGGCCGACAGGTCAATGGTTGCTCCTGCTGCCTGGGTGATGTTGCCCAGCTCGCTTAGCAAGACGACATCGCCGCCCCAGCTGTATTTGATGATGTCGTTGAAGGCCACTGCACGGCCGGCCATATCGATGCTTGCGCCGTCTTGCAGGGCAACATCCTGAGTTGCCGCGAGCGTGAGCTTGCCGCTGGGCAGCGCGATGGTGGTATCGACCGCGATGCGGTCGGCCGTGAGGGAGAGTTCCGCGCCCAATGCACCGGAACCTGCTGCAGGCGGACTGGCACCTGCGGGCGCTCTGGCCGTAATAGCACCGCCGGCCGCCAGGTGGTTGATAGAGCCCGCCTCGCCGGTCAATAGCGGCGTGACCAAATGCAGGTTGCCGCCGCTGTACTGGTAGCCCTTGCCGGCCACGTAATCTCCTTGGCTCCGATAGACCATCAAGTGGCCCTTGTGGTTGGCCGTGATGCGATCGCTGGCATTGAGTGTGACATCGGCAAAACCCAATGCTAGCCGGCCGTGGTCGCCCAACGTGTCAGGTTGCGAGAACGGTCCGTAGCCAAACTCGATGCGCTTGGCGTTGATCTGCAGCGCGCCGCTGCCGCTACCTGCGCCGCCGGCAACGACGGCGCCGGGGTCGCTGGTAGCACCATTCCAGACCAGTGTGCCAGTATCGATGCGTGCCACATCGCCCACCGCGCCGTAGCCGTAGATGGCTGGGGTGCTCAGGATCAGTCGCTCGATGTGGGATCGTCCAGTCACCAAGTCCAGGGTGTTGAGGCTAGTCGTGCCGAAAAAATTGAATGAATTGCCGGCCGTCAGCTCCAGTTCCTCCAGTGCGGGAGCGCCCTTGCTGGTGTCACCCCTAACTAGTCGTCCCAGCAGGTCCTGGGATAGCATCAGACCGGATGGCAGTATGCCGCGCGCGGTAGCATCGACTAGACCTTGGTCGCTGCCGATGTTGACGGTGGGCAGCCCCAGCACCAGACGGCGAGTGCCAAGACGGGTGTCAGCGCCGAGTGCAAATTGGTCTTGCGCCGCGACGACGATGCTACCCTCCGAATATAGCCTGGCCGGGCTGGCGCAGGGCGCTTGGGCGCAAGTGCCGATCTGGATGTTGCCCAATGGGAAGTCGGACGATGGCGAGAGCATCTGCAATCGGCCGTTGGATACCGCCAACACGTTCATCGCGACAGGAGCATAGACAAAGCCATCCGTCGCGTCGAAGCCTCCCTTGCCGCGCCCCACGGTGTTGATCGACGCGCCCGGTTCAATCGTGATCAGGTTCGTGCTGACCAGGAAAACCTCCGGTACGGACAGCGTGGCCCCCTCACGCAACACGATCTCACTGGCAGAGGCGTGCCTGAAGCCGGCGTAGTTGGCCCCCTTATGGGTACCTTCCGCGTCCGTGTAGTCGATCTGGTAGCCACCACCGATCATCACCCGCACGGCACCCACCGCATTGATGTCGTCAACATAGTAGGCCGAGTAGTTCGCGGCTGGTTTCGCGCCTGCGGCGAGCAATTCAATGCGTGACGCGCCACCGCTGAGCACGAGGGAGCCACCGAATCCCCCAGTGGCTGGCGCGAACCGGCCCGTGCCTTCGAACGAAAACGCAGTTTCGGCGTCCTTCTGACTCGGATAGGTGAGCATGAACGTCTTGCCGTCGGCTGGAAGCTCAGGCCGCGGCACACTGGCGCGTACGGCATCGGCAACGGCAAAGTCGGCGTAGCTGGTCTCGTTGTACTGTGAGTAGCTACGCAACAGATGGGCAGGCGTCAGGATGATCTCCGAGGGCCACGCATCCCGAATCGCTGTATTTGCAGTGCCGAGTTGGGCCGACACGGCGTAGGAGCCATTGCGCAAGATGCGAGCGCCATTCGGTGCATTCGATGCGGCCAGGCCATTGACCTCGACCCGGAAGGCGCCTGGCAGCAAGGCATAGGTGGATGGCATCAGTGTGTAGATGCCTGCCGGCAGGCCGGGCACGCCAGCGCCGATGGTGACCTGGCGGCCGATCTGCGGATCGACCGCACCGCGTTCGGCAGCCACCGGTGCATAACGTGGCTGCGCGCCGGGTACCAGCGCATAGACCGGATTGGTATCCAGCCCTGGCAACTTGAATCCGCCGTTAGTGCCGATCTGAATCAGTGGTACGTAGCGTGCGTCGGTAGACCCGCCGCGCCCGGACACGAAGCCCGCGCCAGTCAGCTCGCCACCGCCGGACAGGTCCAACACGGCGCCCGCCTCGACGCGAATGGACTGCCCACCCAGCGTCAACACACTGCCCGAAGAGTCCTGCCCTAGGTTCGGGGAGCCCACGCCGGCGAAGGCCACGCCCTTGTCGTTGTAGGTGTAGCGCACGCCGTCGACTGTGCCGCCATACGGCATGATCAGCCCTGCGGCGCTGACGGACGTCGTGCTACCGGGCAACAGGTTGACCCGGTTGGTGATACCCCCGCTGCCAAAATAGCCCAGGCTTTCGTTGAATGTCCCAATCATCAATTGACCCAGAGGAGCCCGCACGATCCCTCCCTGATTGATCGTCGCCGCACCAAGTGTCAATCGGCCAAAGACCGAATAAGGCAGGGCGGGATTAGCATCGCCGCTACGGCTAATGGTCAGGGTGCGGGTGGGATCGTATTTGTAGGTGCGGGAATATTGAGTTCTCTCCTCGCCATAGCCTGCTAATACCATGGCCTGCGCGTGGGTTGTCGGGTACAGTTGTGCCGCCGTCAACGTCAGGTTCCCCGGTGTCAGCAATTCAGTGGAGGCCGTGCTGCCCCCCGCACTGAGCCCCACGCTTTTGAGGAAACGGATGTCGCCGCCGCTGACCAGCTCAGTTTCTTCGAAGCCGCGCCAATCGAAGTTCGCCGCCCCGCCCGGGGTGCTGCGCAGTCCATTGATGACGCCACTGGCACCTATCGTGACGCTGTTGCGCACATCAATCAGGTCGCCCGCGATGCGTAGTTGCGCCTGAGTGCCCCGCTTTGACGCGCCACCCAACACCGTGAAGTGCATGTAGTAGGGCGTCTCGGCCATAAGATTGGAGGGCCCGGCCAGACGCACATACGGCGCGGACAAATCTACACGCGCATCACCGGCAGAACTCTGGGACAACGCCAGCGAGCCCGCGTAAAGTTGCAGGCTCTGTCGCAATGCCAGCGATACATTGCCGTCGAAACTGATGATGCCGTTACTCAACAACGCAACATTGTCGAAGCCGCCTGCCTGGATGCGATCCACGCCCAGGCGGCCGGCGCCGTAGTGCATGGCGTCGCTCAGGACGCCAGGCCTCAGGTCAGCGCCCAGCACGCTGCCGCCTTGAGCCTGTGCCACGATCAGTTCGCGCGGCGTGAGCACCCTGTCATTCACATTCGAATTAGGGGGAAGCGTGCCATCCCAGGAGGGGTAGTATGGTCCGTACTCGGGTGCCTCGATCGCCATTGACAGCGTGCCGCCAGCCGCACCGGCGCCGCCAGCGCGGGCGCGCAGATCGCCATCCACATATAGGCCGTGATAGGACACCAGCGCGATACTGCCGCCGTTGCTGGCCACCGTGGTTCGGCCGCTCCCGGGGACATCCAGCTCCGCCTGCGCACCCGATGCATCCAGCACGGCTCCCGGACGGACGATCACGAAGGCTTCCGGCGCCTTGCCGGTGACAGCCTTGGTGCTGCCGGTGTCGTGATCGATCTGTCCGCCGATCACGATGCTACCGCCGTCAGGAACCAAGCCGTAGGAGCGGCCGTAGGCGTCGATCGCGGTGGCGGGGCGTGCTGCTGCGTCCAGGCGGGCATGCTCGCCGATCCAGATCGAGCGACCACTTGCAATGCCGGAGGCACCGATCTGAGCCGCCGGCTTGTATTGGCTCAAGCGAATCTCACCGCCCCAAGCGTTGAGGGTACCGTCGACCGTGAGCTGGTTCAGGCTACCGATCTCGATGGACTGGCCGGGATCGACGTTGATGACCGCGCCGGCATCGACCTGAGCGACAAGGCCGGGCCGTAAAGCCATGCTGGCCACCGAGTCTCCAGCGCGCAGCGCCAGGCTGGCGCCAGCGCGCCGGGTCAGTTTCGCGGCCTGCGGATCTTCCAGGTACAGTGGCGGCAACCAGGTCTGCATCGCCTGGGCCGGGTTCAGGCCGGTGGGTCGCTGCCAGGCATCCGCGTTCGGTAGGAAAACGGGTCGCGCCACGTCGAGTGTGGTGCCCGCGGCCACTGTCATTCCACCCAAGCCCGTGACTTGGTATCTGGCGAAGCCTTTCTGGAACCAGTCCGCGCCAAGCTTCAGCGCAGTGTCGCTTTCTCCTCCGATCTGGACTTCCTGACCGGTGACGGACGTCAGCGTGCCGGCCCCGGACATGCCGTAGCCGCGCAGGTCTGCGCCGAGCACCAATTGTCCCAGGCTGCCGCTGGCGAAAGCCTTGCCGGCCCGCAGGACCGGGCTGTTGGTGACCAGCTCCACATCGCCGCCCTTGCCGCCAGCAATCTTGCTGTTAGCCAGCACCACTGCCCCCGAGGACACATCGATCAGGCTGCCTTGCCCCAGCACGATGTCGCCGTCACGGCTTTGGCGCAATGTGACCTTGCCGCCGTTCACATAGCCCAGGCCAGCCTGTGCCTCGGGTTCGGTGATCAGGTTGGTCCACAGCCCGCGCGCATCCAGCGTCGCGCCTTCGGCCACGGCGATGCCGGGCCTCGTGGTAGGCTGCGCGCCAGGTTCCGCGGGCGGATCAATTGGCAACGTCGCGATGATCGTGTCGACGAGGAGCTGTGTCGGGATTGTCGGCGTCGCGGCCGTCAACGTGCGAATCGTGTTGTTGGCCGTGATCGTGCCGCTGCGCGCCGTCAGATCGGCATTGACCGCCACCTGCCCACCATACAGATTGATGGCGCCCCCGGGTGCGACCGCCAATGCATCAGCTACCACGATGTCCTTGCTCGCCACCGTGATGCCGCCCAGTCCGAATCTGTTCAATCGATCCGTGTTCAGGTAGAGCGCAGCCTTTCGGTCTTCTGGCAGTTCGTCCGCCAAGGCCAGGCCGTTCGCTACATCAGGCGTCTTCGCGTCGAAGACGATCTTGTCCTGCGTGACGCCGAGGTTGTAGTACAGTTCCCCGGCCTTCACATCGAACACCGGGTCATAACGCCCCACGATCAACTGTCCTGGCCTTGCCACGGCGTTCTGCGACTGCTTGTAGCTGTCCACCAGGTCCGCATGCGCCTGGGTCTGGCGCGGGCCTTGGTAGACCTTGGCCTCAATATCGCCTTCCAGAATGGCCGAGGTCGTCGAGACCACCAGCCGGCCCGCATCACGGCCCGCGGTGTAGCCGCTCTCCAACCTGCGCTGCGGTCCTATCAGTGGGTTGTAGAAGTACGCCGTGGCCTTCTCACCCCAGCGGGCGTGCTTGTCCTCAAAACCCTTGTACAAACCTGCGTAGAGAATGTCACCTGGGGCTTTCGAGACTTCATGCAGCTGGCCATCCGGCCCCTTGAGCCAACTCTGGTTGATGAAGCCGGTCTGCACCTCCAGCGTGCCGCCCGAGAGGTTGATGCGCGAGCCTTGCTGCGTGATGACCTCGTTGCCGGCGAACTGCACCGTGCCGCCCTGCGCGGCCCACTCGCCATAGTCGTGACCCATAGTGCCAAGGTAGCCGCCGACCTCCAGCAAGCCACCCGAGGTGTACCAGCGTGCGTTGGCATAGCCACCGACACCGGGGGCCACGTAGACCAGCGAACGCCGGTCGATCCACAGGTCGGTGTTGTTGAGGCGTTTGCCGTCGCGATTGTTGGGCACATCGCGCTGCTCGTTGCCCTGGACATTGATCCTGATGTTGTTCGATTCCATCGCGACCTGCACACCCACGGCGCCCGAGACGTCGATGTCGGCGTTCTTGGCGACCAGGGTGCGCTTGCCTGCGGCGACGGCCACCTGGCCACCGGTGGCCAGCGTGAGCGAATCGCCCTGGAAGTCGACGGTCCCGCCCGAAACGATCTCCACGCGCGAGAGGTCGCGTCGGTCGGCCAAGGTGCTCAGGTTGTCGAAAGTCTTGCCCAGCGCCGTCAAGGGATCGTCGTTGAACTGCGAGTAGCTGTTCTCGCCGGTCTGGTTCCTGATCAACGCATCGCGCTGGGCATCCAGCGCCGTAGCGCTGCGGGAGTCCACCAGCACGGCGGTGACGCTGCGGGGCGAGAGCGTGACGCTGCTGGCCTGGTCGCTGGCGGAGTTCAGCAGGTGGATGGTGCCGCGCCCATTGACGGAGGACGTCGACAGCACAACGCCGTCCTGCTTGACTTGGTGCCCGGCCAAGGTGACGTCGCCGGTCGAAGCATAGATGAGGCCGCTGTTGGAAACCGTGCCCGCAGTGCTGTCTGGCTCGATGGTGCCAAGGCTGGGCGCAACCTCATTGCCTCGCGCACTGGAATTCTGGTTGCCGTTGGTGCCCACGCCCTTGCGGATGACAAAGCTGTCGCCCGCTGCCAGGGCGGCCTGGCCGTTGGCCGTGGTGAGGGCGCCGGCGTTGTGCACCTCGCGCCCCAATAGCAATACGTAGCCGCCGCCTTCGGTGACTGTGGTCGGCAAGCGCGTCGTGATCTGTGCACCGGGCTTGACTTCGACCTTGCCCTGGGCGTCGGTGAAGCTGGGCGTGAAGTCGCTGCCGGTCTGAGCACTGTACAATCCGTTCTTCTGGAACTGGTCATTGCTGATGTTGGCGGCAGCGGCCACCAGGTTGCGCGTGTCGATCTGGCTGCTGCCGCTGAAAACGATGCCGTTACGGTTGGCGATGAGCACGGTGCCATCGCCCTTGATCTGCCCCTGAATTTGACTCGGGCGGGCATTGGGGTCGTTGACGCGGTTCAGGACTGCCCAGTCCTTTTGCTGCTGGAAAGCGACCGTGGTGTTCTTGCCGACGTTGAAGGTTTCCCAGTTCAGGATGGCCTTGTCGGCGGTCTGCTGGATTCCCACCGTAGTTCTGCCTTCGGCCACTGTCTGCATCGGCGCGTTGGCGTTGAGCCAGCCCTTGGTCAGACTGTCGGCGTCGACCTTCAGGCCGCCTTCGGCCAGGCCATCGGGCACCGACGGATCGTTCCGGGCGGCCTGGCGCGCAGCGGCCTGCCAGGCTTGTTGGGCCGCGATGGACTGCGCCGCCACTCCCAGGTTGTTGATCGAGCGTTGCAGTTGCGCATTGGCTTGTTGCTGTTGCAGCGACGGACTGTTCAGGCTCGATACCGGTTGGCCGTTGGGCAACCTGCCGGTTTGCGCCGCCGTGTTCTGCACCGCGCCCTTGGCAGCGAACCACGCGCCACTGAACGCCTGCTGCGCATGAGCATCGACGACCATGCCGCTAACTGCCAGCGTCATTGCGGCAGCGCGTGCAATCGGTGCCACGCGGAACTCGCGGCCCTCTTGCGTGCGATACCTTGGTTTCGCTGTTTCGCCTCTGTGCCCGCGTGTGCTCATGTGAAATCCCCGCCCGATTGTTGAGTCGATGCCATTCCGCTGCCCACCGAGATGGCCAGCCACGTTCATGGAGTTCTTCGCACTGCGGCAAGGGAATGCCGACCGTGTTCAGAAAATCCGGTCCGCTAAGACGAACAGCCCCCCCCAAAACCCTCAACTATTTTTTTAGCCCACTGTTCGTGCGGCTCCCCGGACTTTGGCGTGCGAGCCAGACGGGCGTGCAGGAGTGGACAACGCGATTACACGTCATCCATTTGTCATCAGAAACGGAAAATTCAGCTCAGAACGAGCAGCCCGCCAGGCAGCAATCGCGCGTTCAGATCAAAGGTGTTCTCAAGCTGCGACAGCGCGGCATCCAGCGACGCGAGAAGAAAGCGTCCAGTCACCCGGTTGTCACGCGCGGCATCGTTCATCAGCACCACGCGCCCGGCTCGGTAGCGGTCAATCTCGGCGAGTACATCGACCAACCGCACCTGGTTGAATACCAGCTCGCCACGACGCCAGGCCGACACATCCGCCGGTTCGACATTGGCGATGCCGCTGACAGACGCCGCGTCATACACCGTCTGCTGCCGGGCCCGCAGCGCCCGAACGCCCGCGGGATGCTCCACCCGCATCGCTCCCTCGATACAAGTCGCGCGCACCTTCCCATGCAGATGCCGGACCTCGAAGCTTCCCGCCTCGGCCACACAACGACCGACTCCGGCGACGACACCAAAATCCTCACCACCGGCCTGCAGATCGATGGCGACTTCACCCGTGATCAGGTCGATGCCACTGGTCTGCGCACTCGCGGTCTGGCGGCGGATGCTGGTCTGGGTGTTGAGCATCACCTTGGCCCGTTGGGCCAGTGCGAGCGTGCGTTGCTCGCCGACGGCGGTGCGGTCATCCGCGCCCCATTCGCCCGGCGACAGCCAGCGGCCGCCTGACGGATGCATCACCGCGATGCCGGCCACGGCGGCGGCGCTCACGGCGGCCCCCAGGAAGACTCGGCGGCCGTAGTATGGCCCCCGCAGTGCGCGTTCATGGTCGGCGGCCGCCTTCGGGCGAGTACGCAGGTATTCGCCCGTCGCAGGCTTCATCACCGCCCAGCGGTGCTTCACGTCGTTGAAAGCCACCTTGTGCGCGGCGCTGGTGTTGAGCCACCGTCTGAAAGCCTCGGCATCGGCCGCCGTGACGTCCGCTGACGCGAGCAGCCGCAGCCAGACGCGCGCCTGCCTGTGCAGTTCGTCGGTCGAAACGGTGCAATCGTTGGCGCGTGTCTTCATTGCGTCACACCAGGCAGCATGCTGGCCCGCATACGCGGGGTGCCTACGGGGCTGGACGAAGAGAGATTGAACCTTTCACACGCAAAGACGAATGACATCACGCAAAACCCTCAACTATTTTTTTTGTTGTGCATCTGCGCATCCAGATAGTCGTGGGCGCGCTTCAGTTCGTTCTCGACGATGCGCAGGGACACGCCGAGCCGTGCGGCCACTTCTTTCTGCTGAAGGCCCTCCCAGCGCACCAGCATCAGGATCTGGCGGCGACGCTCCGGCATGCGATCGATGAACCTGAGGGCCTCTTCCACCTCAGAGCGCAGTTCAGCCGTCTGCGCTGGGCCCGGCGCTGAGTCGGACAACGCCATTAGGGACTCGATTTCGTCGAAGGGCAGCGACCGGCTTTGCCGACGCCGCACGTCCAGCGCGATATTGACGGCCACTCGCACCAAGTAGCTTCCCGGACTTTGGACCGGTCCCGCATTGTCCTTGCTCTGCAGGCGCAACCAGGTGTCGTGAAGTGCATCGCCGGCAAGATCTCCGTTGCCCAGCAGCCGCGTCACGCGCTGCTTGAGGCTGCCATAGTGCCGGGCCAGATACTCCGACAGGATCGGGCGTGTGTCTTCGGTCATGAGCGCGGCACGCCACCGATGTTGTCGCAGCGCTGGGCTGCGTTGTCCGGATGCTGTGGATCGCGCGGCAGGAGAACCATTGTCAGCGGCTGCGCCATGTCCGGCGGCGGCGAGCGGTCCACGCGCACACGCTGCAAGGTGTCCAGTACGGCGGCATCGCGGCGGGCGCTGCCCGTAGACGTGAGCAGGCGCGACTGATGAACGCGGCCTGAAGCATCGACCTCGAAGCGCAGCAACACGCGGTAGTCGCCCGGCACAGTGCGAGCGTCAGCGCAAAAGGCTTCCCAAATACGAGCCTGGACCCAGCCGCCGTAGTCAGTGTTCAAGCCGTCCATACTTGAGCGGGCAGCGTCTGCGTGAGAGCTGATTGGCCGCAAGACGAAGGCTTCGGCCGGGCCGCTCCTTCCCTTTTGCGCCGCCACCCCTGTCCCTTCGAGCAGGAGGTGCAGGGCAGCTTCCGGGGTATAGCGACCGCGAACGGCGGTCGAACGCCGTCCTGCCACCATTGCGCTGCTGAACAAGGCCGGGCGGCTGGAAACAACGGCGTAGCGCTGGAGAGCGGTGCCCAGCGACGCGGCCGGGATATCAAAATCGAGCGTTTGGTCGGCGGCGACGGACGGCAAAACGACCACCTTCACGTCGCCGGACGCGAAAACATCATCGACGTCTGCGGCCCCGCGCGCGGGTGCCGCAAGCCCGTACAACACCCACAGCGCCGCGCTGCGGCGGCTCAACCTGGCGGCGTACGGGTGCACCTTGGCCGATCCCCGCGCCCCGCATCGCCGCGAACGCCGTCACGGCCGCAGCGGTGCCGCAGAAAACATGATATGGAGTCGAGTCGCGTCGGCAAGGGATACGCACCATTCTGAGAATGCTCATAGTGGCACTGGAATGTGACGATATTGTTACGTGACAGATGCCCATTAAGCGTGCCGATGCCTCCGCGTTGCGCCTATGAGAGTGCGCTTCCTCGGCTGCGGTGTTTCAACTACACCCAGATGTCGTGCAGCGCATCGCGGGCGAACTCGACCGTACCCAGGCGCCATGTGGCGCTTCAGGTTATCGTCGCGTTGCCGGCAACAAGGTCACGCCACCACCGGCGAGTCCCCAGGCCTCGGCCGAGACTCTGCACACGGTCTCCGTTCCGAATTCGAGAGCCAGACTGAAGCGGCCATCAGCAGCCCCCAACCCCATCGTTAGCCTAGCTCGTTCGATCTTGCCGGCCCCGCTGACATAGAGAACATACTTGCCGTCCTCCTGGATCCCCTTGGCCTGTTGAAGCGCGCCTGATGCCATTTGCTGCCGCCACCGCAGAACGTGAATACCGTGTTTTGATCGTCGTAGCCCCCGAACTCCCCTGCCAACTGGCCTTGTTCGATAACGCCCATGACGACTTGTTCCTGGATGCCCGGCGTGGGCAGCACACCGATGATACGGATCGGGCGCTTTCTCTTGCTACTTACAGAGGGGCGTTCTAGATCTCTCACTCACGTTCACTCCAGCAGCGCTGGCATCTACCCAAAGTTGAGACGTAGGTGCGCGGTCCCCTCCCCACGCATGCATCCGCCAGGCTCCGCTCGCTGGCGCGCGCCTGGAAGTGGCGCTGGATCTGCGGGCACGGCGTGGTGTCGCCAGCCCCGCCTGCGCACCCGGGCGAGCAGCCTTGTTCCACAGCGCCCTCTTGGCTCGGCGGTTCGCGTAGCGTCACCCCACCCGGAAATGCTCCGCCGACTGCCCCGCATTGACGGCCCGCTGCAGCCAGGCTGGCATCGCGCCTGCCCGTCCCATTTCTGCCCTTCGGCGTTGCGGTAGGTGCGCGCCGGATCCGGAGCCGACGGCGGTGGCGGTGGCGCCACGACGGCAAAGCAGCCGGCTACCAGAAGGTCGGCCGAGGTCAGGCCGTGCCTGGCCATCTGCTCACGGATCCACACCGTGGCTGCGGCGCGCTCGATCTCAAGAGACATAGGTATCAGGTTTTGGGAGTCGGAAAGGTGCAATGATTTGGGGGTAGGCGATCAGTCGCCCCTGCCGGCATCCCACACCGCCTGCATCGCCTCCATGCGCCGCGCCGCCTCGGTGGTCACGTAACGGGTGGTGGTATCGAGCGAGGCGTGGCCCGCGTTCTGCGCATCCAGTGGGGAGTTGGCGGCCCAAGGTACGCAGCGCGTGGGCGCGAGCTGGCGAGGGCTGCGCAGGACATTGCCACCGAAACCGGCCTGGAGCATCGGCCCGTCACCGACGGGCAGCACGTGGCCGGTATCTATCGGCGCAGTGTAATTCTCGCCAGCGGGCGCTACGCGATGTTGGACGACGGCCTGGGCTTCAGCTTGGGCAGTGGCGTGCAGTGATTGAACTGCGACAGGGACAGCGATTTGCAGTGCCGGTCTATGGCGGACGAGCATCTTGGGAACTGCGCCCCTCTCGAGGGCAAGGAATCGCCTGAAAGAGCTAAGACCCAGCTTGGGTTACAGCTTGCCTGCCAACTCAATGACAACTTCGCGTATCCAGCGTTGTCCGCTGTGACCATGGTTGCGCTCGTGCCACAGCATGCTCACGGCGAAGCCCGGCACGGGGAAAGGACATTCAACCACCTTGAGCGCCTCGCTGTGATCGTGCACCAGCCGTTCCGGCACCAGGGCGACAAAGTCAGAGTGGACGACGATTTCAGGTACGAATAGGAATGAGGCTGCGGAAAGCTAGTTCTCGTTCACCCCCTTGAGCTGGCGGTCGAACTTCTCGTTCTCTGCTTCCAGCTTGCGCACGCGCTCAGACCGCATCGCGGCCTCCGCCGCCATGATGGTGTTTTCCAGCCGAGCCTCATCCAGCAGCGCTGGTTCTTGAGCGATGCACGGTGTTCTGCCACTGCGGCGAGAACTTTGCCTGTGTTCAGGTCAAGGAGATCCACGCTGAAAATCGTCTGGGTGGATCGCTTCGATGTCGAACTTGTCGAGCGCCGCCTTCGGGAAGTCTTTCATGTTGAACGTGACGATCGCTTCGGCCCCGCTATGGATGGCGGCAGCGACCACATGCCGGTCATCTGGATCGGGCAAAACGACGGACGCAATCAGATGCTCGTACCCGGCGACCAGCGACTCACGGACATTCTGATCGCCATGCTCAATAGCCCATGTCAAGCTCTTGTGCCTGAGCGGAAAGCTCGTCCAACGCCTTGCGTCGCGCTTCATCGGTGCGTTGTCTATAACTAACGACGTCCTGATAGAGCACGCGTCGATGCGTGTTCACCTTCCGGAACGGGATTTCCCCCTTTTCCAGCAGTTGAACCAGATACGGCCGCGAAACGTTGAGCAGGTTTGCGGCTTCTTGTGTGGTCAACTCGGCATGGATTGGGATGATCGAAACAGCGTTCCCTTTCCCGATTTCGGCCAGCATTTCGACCAGAAGCTTCAGCGCCGAGGTCGGCAGGGTGACGCTGCGCCTCGCTCCCTTGTCAGTCTTGAAGTCAAATTGCTGCGTTTCAGAACGGTTGTCCAGGACCACCGCAAGACTATGGCTGGACTCACGGGCAATAGCGCTCTCATCTGCCGAAGGCAGCGCCGTGTTGCTGATGGTCACATTCATGAAATTCTCTGGCTGAGTCTGAGTACGGGAGCATTGTGATTCGAAATAATCGAAATCGCAATATCCGAAATGGCGACCGCACTGAGGCGACAAATTCCTGGTGTGTAGTCCTTCCTATGATCGGCGTACCTCGGTGGTGAAAAATGCCGTATACGACACCCCTCCTCCAAGGTGATGGGGAATGGTGCGAATTTCACATATGAAAGTTACGAGTCAATACTCTCTGAAATACGCCTATTGCGGCATGCACAAGGGGTCGAATAGCGCGTAAGTAGTGGGCGGTCCTGGTTCGCAGCGAACTCAGAATTCCATACAACGGACGCGCGGCCGCTCGGCAGCATCCGCAGATTCTTTGGAGACATGCCGACTGGGCATCGCCTCGCAACTGATCTGCCTCGTTGCCGCGGGATCCTCTTCACCGCCGGCACAGCCAAGATACCTGCCGGAAGACATATGGTTCCTGAGTTGGCCCCTGCACGTCCTTGGGGCAGCGTGCCGACGGATTGATGCGATAGGGTCGTTGCATCGACCAACTGCTTGGAGCGACTCACCTGGCAGGTCGACAGCGCACGCAACTTGCCCTCGGCGGTCCGCAGGATCGCCGAGGGCTGGAAGGCCGCCATACGTTACGAGTGGGCGGTGCCTTAGCGGGCCCGCCCGACGGCTTTAAGAATCGAATGCCCGCGGTGTGTGATGCGAGGGAAGGCTTGGCCAGAGGGACTCTCCTCCAGCATGACGAGTTGGTGACACAGCAGGGAGTCGATATCCACGGGATCCAGGTCATGCGGATCCCGTTCCTCCCTGAGTAGGACCAATGTGGCGAATTCATGAGGGCTCAGCATCCTTGTCTCCGATGTTTTATACGCTCGGTCTGCTGGGGAGCTTCACTACCGTCGCCGCGCCGAGCCCTTGGCCTGTGCGGTTGAAACTGCGACCTCTTTGCAAGATCTTGACCCCGGGGCATCAATCCCGCACCGGGAGAATTCATTCAATACTGCCCGATACAAATGATCAAGGTGTGACATAAATTTTTTTAGACTGCGGCTATCTATCGCAAGGATCAACGTCCCCTTGCGCGCAGCGCCATGCATCGCCCTAGACGTCGGCCCAACCGCCCCCCGCGAACGCATATGCTGCGGTGCGCCACGCCCTTGAAAATGCGCCCCCCTGTAACCCATCTGCGCCAGATCGTGCCCGGGGGCCTTCTCCCGGGCGGAGCGTCCCGGAACACGTGTGCGTTCCGGGTCCAGACCGCAAAAGGGCATCGGAGTGCCATCGCGCCCTTCCGCTCGGCGTTCGGGCGGATGCCGAGAGAGTCTCAGATGTTTTCATACTGGCGACGTACTGGCGCCCTTTCAGATCAGCAGTCCAACCGCCAAGAGGCGTTTGTCTCTCGGATGCGTTGCGGCACTGCCCTCCTCCCGGGTTACGGGCAGACGTAGGCCGGTGGATACTGACTACGGGTGACTGAGGGTTACCCGATTTCTTCGTGGACGTTTGGCCCTCTGCCTGCCCGGCCGAGGGCTTCTTCTTTGTGGGCGTCTCTGCTGCGCTGGCTGCCTGCCGATGATAAAAAGCCTTTACAGGGCTGATACTACATGTCGCCCTTCGTTAATTGGATCTCCGGCCTCCTTGGTATCGATGCCCCTCTTCGAGGCCGTTGATCGCAAGGTGGCAAGCAGCGTAGTTTCATGATCACGAAACTAAAAACCTCCCAGGGACTGCATCTGTCGCGCCGACTCGATGGCCCCATGCGCGGAAGCTAAGTGTAAGCTTCCGGGTCGATCCAGCAAACGCTCGTGTTCGCGGAAGCAGCCCCATTAAACATCACCTGCTCATGCCAGGCGCCAGGCTCAGTCGAGAATGGGTACGCAGGTCTAGTTGGAGAACGTAGCTTCAGCCTTCCAGAGAAAAAACTGTGCCGCCTGCGCCCGACTGAAACTCGGGGCTCAAGCGGCGCGGCTATCTGCCAATAATTGCGGCAAAACGACGGTCGTTGGGCCGCCTAGCTCACTCATGCTTCCGGAATCAAAAACTTGTCGCGATTCTTACCGAGCCAAGCCGGCGCACGGCCACGGCCAGTCCACGTTGCACCCGTCTTGGGGTCTTGATACTTTGGCGGCAGGGATGTCTTGGGTTTTGCCGAAGCCTTAGCCACCGCGCCTGCTGCGGGACGGCCACGGCGACGCTTTGGGGCGATGTCGTCGGCAGTCAGCTCGTACTGCGCCATCAGGGCTTGAATCTGTTCGATAACGCCAGCAACTTCTTTTGCTCGCACTTCAACGAGCTGAGCCTCGAGTTTTTCCTTTTCGGCAAGCAGCTGTTTGTATGATGCCATTGTCTTCTCCATTTCTATGGTAACTCCAGCATCGTACATTATTTTGAATATTGCAACACGTTCAGAAACGGTATATCGACGTCAACACTAGTCAATGGATAATGTAGCCCGATTCCTCAATTCGCTCGGCTGCGTATCGATACCCGTGACGATAGAACACACGGAGATTTGAGTCGCCCAGTCGCGCGCAGTCACCGACACACCGAAGCAAACCGACACAGCGCCGCTACACGGCTCAAAGAGGCTGCACTGTGTGCAGTGGTTTAATTTCCTCGGACAGGTCGATAGGGTGACAATCCATATCGACGAGGAAACAGATGACAAGACAACGCCGACAATTTGATGCCAGCTTCAAGCTGGAAGTAGTACGGATGGTGAAAGACCAGGGTCTATCGGCGGGCGAGGTTTGCCGGACGATGGAGCTTGGAGAGACGGCAGTGCGGCGATGGCTGGCGCAGTACGATTCGGAACTGGCGGGCGGTGCAGGGGTTGGCAAGCCGCTAACAGCGGAGCAGCAGCGCATTCGGCAGTTGGAGGCTGAGAACCGGCAGTTGGGGTGATCGTGCTTTCGGTGCTGATTGACACGGTTTCAGCAAGTAAACCGTTCTGTATCAACGAGTTGTGCAAAGAGCTTTTCGTGGAAAGTCGTTGTGTGCAAATTATTGATTTCAAAGAGGATTTCGGGCACCGGCGTATCAGAAAGCACGATCACCCCTGACTTGGCAGCGCTGCGCCTCCCTGCTCTGCGCGCAAGCGGAAATCGCCAGGATGGCGAGGCGGCCGCCTGCCTGGGCCTCCGCTTCAACACCAACGCCGCACCAGGCTACCCTCCCGGATTTACACTCGAAGTACGAATGCCCTATATACGGAGATCCGTGACAGGTGGATCATGGCTCATCCGCCGCCAACGCACCGCCGGTGTCGTCGGCGCGATTGTCGAGCCGTGCCTTCGACAGGGCAACGGCCTCATGGAGCTTCTGCTCCAGCAGTTGCCGGGGCGGCAGTTCGGTCAAATATTCAGCGACATGAATGCCAGTCTGGTCCAGCTCTAACAACTCGATGTGCTCGCGCTTCTTGCCAGTGCAGAGGATGATGCCTAGCGGCGGCGCTTCCCCTGGCTCCTGCTCGTGCTTGGCGAGCCAGCGCAGGTAGAGTTCCATCTGTCCTTTGTCGGCGGCCTTGAACTCGCCCAGTTTCAGTTCGATCGCCACCAGGCGCTTGAGGCGGCGATTGTAGAACAGCAGGTCAATATAGAAATCGTCGTTGTCGATCTGCAGCCGCTTCTGGCGAGCAACAAAGGTGAAGCCTGCTCCCAGTTCCAACAGAAAATGCTCCAGCTCGCGCAGGATGGCGTCCTCGAGGTCCCGCTCCAGATAGCGATCCCGCAGGCCCAGGAAATCGAGGACATAGGGATCCTTGAGCACCAGGCCGGGGCTTAGTTCGCCGCGTTCACGCAGCGCTGTCAGCTCTTCGGCTAAAAGCTCATCCGACTTGCGGGACAACGCGGTGCGCTCAAACAGCATCGAGTCCAGGCGGTCCTGGAGGGTGCGGGTGCTCCAGCCCTCGTTGCGGCACATCTCAAGGTAGAACTCACGCTTGAGTGGGTCATCTATGTAAATCAGGCTGCGGAGGTGGGTCCAACTCAATTGTCTACTCAGTGCGTAGACAATGTCCTCGCTCGGAAAAGCCTCAGCGAAGCGCAGCATGTGCCGCAAATTCTTGACGCTGAAGCCACGACCGTGTTCCGCCTCCAACTGCCGCGCCAGCGAAACAACGATCTGCTCGCCGTATTCGGCGCGCTCGCCGCCCAGCACTTCCGAGCGGATACGCTGGCCGACCCGCCAGTACAGCATCGTCAATGTCGAGTTGACTGTGACGGCAAGCCCCGCACGGGCTTCGCTAATAAGGCGCCGGATGTCCCCGGCAAGCGCGTCGGCATTCACGGGCCCCTGTGGCACTAGTACCTCCGGGACTCGGGTTGTGACTCGTTTGCGCGTCATCGCAAACGGTCCACGGAGTTGTTGTGCAGATGGCCCACGCGCTGCATTCCTCGCCCCGCTTTGCGGCGGCCGTTCAATATGAAGTGCCTTCGATTCATTCTCTCATCTCTACAGCCGTTGATTTTGGCCAGGCTGCATCAGTCCGGCATCTCGAGCATCCCGGACCCGTCACGCTGTGGCTGAAAGATCCCGCACTTGCCTTGCTGAGGCCAAGCTGATCCTCCGTGCAAAGCCGGGGCCGCTTTCATCGGGTTACCGGCACTAGACAACCAACGTCATGGTTTCCCGCGGCAGATGCTGCGGTACCTGGGCCTCCGCAGCCCCTATTAGAACCTCGCGCGATTCTAGCAGTGCATGCTGCCGGCGAAGCTTCCGCCCTGGGGCCCTTCCGATTTCTAGCTCTGCGGCAGTGGTCAGCTATTGCTTCGTAGCGGTTACCCGGAAATGTCCCCCAATCC
>NZ_JARJLM010000524.1 GCF_029335485.1 Cupriavidus basilensis | reverse complement strand
AACAGACCACCGCGCGCAAGGACGATCCCTGCCTGCGATACGTCCAGGCGCAAGAGCGCGCACTGGATCGAAGCCTCGCCACGCTGCGTGCCAACCTGAGCGGCCGCAACGCGCTTTATCAACTGCCGTGGTACCTCGTGCTGGGGCAAGAGAACGCCGGCAAGACCAGTTTCATTAACCGCAGCAACCAGAACTTCTCGCTGACCGGCGAGATCAAGGCAGGGAGCCGACGTCTGCTCGATGATCCGGATCTGGCCTATACCATCGACTGGTGGATGGGCGGCGAGGCCGTGCTGATCGATCCGCCTGGAGAGCTGATCAGCCAGCCGGAAGCCACGAAGGCGCCCGCCATGGCAGCGCGCAGTGTGCAGGCAGAGTCGGCTGCCACATCC
>NZ_JARJLM010000523.1 GCF_029335485.1 Cupriavidus basilensis | reverse complement strand
GCCGGGCGTGGCCGCCGCGTGCGAGGAAATCGTGGCCGATCCGGCCAATTCCTTCCGCTACACCGCGCGGGGCAACCTGGTTGGCGTGATCACCAACGGTACCGCGGTGCTGGGCCTGGGCGATATCGGCCCGGCGGCTTCCAAGCCGGTGATGGAGGGCAAGGCGGGCCTGTTCAAGAAGTTCGCCGGCATCGACGTGTTCGACATCGAACTCGATGAGAAGGACCCCGAGAAGCTGGTGGAGATCATTGCCGCGCTCGAGCCTACCTTCGGCGGCATCAACCTCGAAGACATCAAGGCGCCCGAGTGCTTCTACGTCGAGCGCAAGCTGCGCGAGCGCATGAAGATTCCCGTCTTCCACGATGACCAGCATGGCACCGCCATCGTGGTCGGCGCGGCCGTGGTCAACGGCCTGACCGTGGTGGGCAAGGACATCGGCAAGGTCAAGCTGGTGGCTTCCGGCGCGGGCGCCGCGGCACTGGCCTGCCTGGACCTGCTGCTCGACCTCGGCATGAAGCTCGAGAACATCTGGGTGACGGACCTGGCCGGCGTGGTCTACGAAGGCCGTACCGAGCTGATGGACCCGGAAAAGGCCCGTTTCGCGCAGAAGACCGACAAGCGCAAGCTGGCCGAGGTGATCGACGGCGCCGACATCTTCCTGGGCCTGTCCGCCGCCGGCGTGCTCAAGCAGGACATGGTCCAGCGCATGGCCGACAAGCCGCTGGTGCTGGCACTGGCCAATCCCAACCCGGAAATCCTGCCGGAACTGGTCAAGGAAGTGCGTCCCGACGCGGTGATCGCCACCGGCCGCACCGACTACCCGAACCAGGTCAACAACGTCCTGTGCTTTCCCTTCATCTTCCGCGGCGCGCTCGACGTGGGCGCCACCACCATCACGCGTGAGATGGAAGTCGCGGCGGCGCATGCCATCGCCGAACTGGCGCGCCAGGAGCAGAGCGACATCGTCGCCACCGCCTACGGCATCCAGGACCTGTCCTTCGGTCCCGAGTACCTGATTCCCAAGCCCTTCGATCCGCGCCTGATCGTCAAGATCGCGCCGGCGGTGGCCGAGGCCGCCATGAAGTCCGGCGTGGCCGCGCGCCCGATCAAGGACATGGACGCGTACCGCCTGCAGCTGCAGCAGTTCGTGTACCACTCCGGCACGCTGATGAAGCCGATCTACGCGGCCGCCCGCCAGGTCGACATGGAGAAGAAGCGCATCGTCTTCGCCGAGGGCGAGGAAGAGCGCGTGCTGCGCGCGGTGCAGGTGATCGTCGACGAGAAGCTGGCCAACCCGATCCTGATCGGCCGGCCGGCCGTGATCGCCCACCGCATCGAACGCTTTGGCCTGCGCCTGCGCGGCGGCATCGACTTCACCGTGGTCAACCCGGAGCACGACGCGCGTTTCCGCGACTATTCCGAGGCCTACTTCAAGATGATGGCCCGCCAGGGCGTCACCCAGCAGTACGCCAAGCTGGAAATGCGCCGCCGCACCACGCTGATCGGCGCCATGCTGGTCAAGAAGGGCGAGGCCGACGGCATGATCTGCGGCACGGTCAGCAACACCGCCGCGCACCTGCGCTATATCGACCAGATCCTGGGCGGCACCAACGAGGTCTACGCCGCGATGAACGGGCTGGTCCTGCCGGGCCGCCAGATCTTCCTGGTCGACACCCACGTCAACGTGGACCCGACCGCCTGCCAGCTGGCCGAGATCACCCTGATGGCCGCCGAAGAGCTCAAGCGCTTCGGCATCGAGCCCAAGGTGGCGCTGGTGTCGCACTCGAACTTCGGTTCGTCGGAAGCGCCGTCGGCGCAGAAGATGCGCGAAACGCTGGCGATCCTGCGCGAACGCGCGCCGGAACTCGAGGTGGATGGCGAGATGCACGGCGATTGCGCGCTCGACCCGAAGCTGCGCGACCAGCTCGTGCCGGATGGCGCGCTCAAGGGCGAGGCCAACCTGCTGGTGTGCCCGAATATCGACGCCGCCAACATCGCCTACAACCTGCTCAAGGTCGCGGCGGGCAACAATGTGGCGATCGGCCCGATCCTGCTGGGCGTCAAGGCGCCGGTCCACATCCTGACGCCGTCGGCCACGGTGCGCCGCATCGTCAATATGACGTCGCTGGTGGTGGTGGACGCGGCAGCCAAGCGCTAAGCCGCAGCCAGTCTTGAAAAGCCGGGCTTGCCCGGCTTTTTTTGCGCCTGCGTACCTTGGTCAGTGTGCACACACATTTCATTAACATGTTGAAACAATTGAGCTTTTCCACTCTGCTGGAGGGCGGGGATTGATTATTTAACAGCATGGGCGTAACCTTATGCCTTTGAAGTGCGCGCTCGTTATGCGCGTAACGATGCCACCGGTATTCGCGCAGGCCGTCCGGGGTGCAGGCAAAATGGGCAGTCGGGGTGGCGCGGCAACCGCGCAATCCTGGTGACGCCAAGTCCATTTGGCTGGCACTCCTAATTCAAGACAAGCAACGTGGGTTCCCAAATTCCTTTGACGCAGCGCGCATCGCAATGGATTTCAGTCGCCGGTCTGGCGCGAGTGGCAAGCCGGGTGCTGGCAGGCGTGGCGGTATCTTGCGCGCTGGCCCAGCCCGTGATGGCGCGCCAGGCGATCGATGACGGCACGGGAACCATCGCTGTACAGCAATTGCCCAACGAGGCACAGTTGACGTTGGAACGTATCGAAGCGGGTGGACCGTTTCCCTACGCCAAGGATGGCTCGAGGTTCGGCAACTATGAGCGTGTCCTGCCGCAGAGGTCGCGCGGCTACTACCGCGAATACACGGTAAAGACAAACAGCCGAAACAGGGGAGCGAGACGGATCGTATGCGGCGGTGATCAACGCGCCACCAACGACTGTTATTACACGGACGACCACTACAACAGTTTCAAACGGATAGCCAAATGATGACTGACATTTTCGGATTGGGCGACGCCCTTGCCGCCCGCGAAGAGCGCGGCGCCGGAGATGGCTGGCAGCGGGCCCAGACCCAGGCCCGGAATCTTTACGACAACGTGTTGACGATGCCTCGCAACGAGCTCTCGCACCAACCGCCGCCCGCACCCGTTCCCGCAGCCGGCACCGACGGTAGCCAAGAGGGAGCCATGAACCTGTTCAAGACGGTGCGTCCGAACATCGTCCAGTCGATTCGCGCGTTTCGCGTGCCCGAACTCGCCCAGGCGGCAGCCGAACTGGGACAGCATTTCCTGTACGCCAACTGCGCGCACTGCCAGAGCAAGGCGGAAGTGCTGGAAACCATCGCCACCAACTTCCTTTTTCCCAAGCATTTCGGGAAGAATTTCGATGCGCTGGCGGATTGCCTGACCGACCTGATCCACAAGGCGGGTGCGCAGCCCGGCTTCGTGATCGTGCTCGAGGGCCTGCCGATCGCCCAGAAATTCGACAAGGAAGGGCGCGAGGTGTTGCTCGACGTGTTCCGTGACGCAGCCGAATTCTGGGCCGAGCGCAAGGTGCAGTTCCGCGTGTTCTACTCTTTCGCCTGAGCGGCACCGCCCACGGCAAGGACAGGAAAAACAAAAGGCCCGCAGTCAAGCGGGCCTTTTGTTTTGGGTGTGACCTGGCCGGTGTGGCCCGGGCCTATGCCGCCGGCGGGACCTGGCCTTGCGGCGTCAGCCGGTCGATCAGTTCGGGCAGCCCTTCGCTGAGGTGAGCGGCCACGTCGTCCGGCGACAGGCCGGTCGATTTGGCCAGGTTTTCCAGTGCGCCGGTACCACCCAGCGCGCCGGCCAGCGCGCTCGGCGAGACGGGCTGGTTGGCGCCCGTACCGATCCACGAATTGATCTGGTCGCCCAGTCCGGCCTGGGCCAGCACTTGCTGCAAGGCGCCGATGCCGCCTGCCGCCGCGCCCAGCGCGGATGCGCCGCCGGCAGCCTGCTGGCCCTGGCCGCCGAGCAGGCCGCCCAGCAAGCCGCCCAGATCC
>NZ_JARJLM010000522.1 GCF_029335485.1 Cupriavidus basilensis | reverse complement strand
CGTTCACCGTGACGTCTTCGGGCTTCAGGCCGAGATGGCCGGCCACCGTTTCACGCGTGGCCTGCGGCGCCTGCACCGATGCCCATACCTCGCACCTGCCGCCGGCGATGCGTGCGGTGGCCACCGGCGGTTCCATGGTGGCGTGCGCGATATGCGGCAGGTAGTACTGCGCCGTGACCCGCTTGCCCGGGCCGGCCAGCGCGGCCATGGTGTCGCCCTGGTTGCGCACCACCTTGCCGGGCTGGCTTGCCGCCTTCTCCATGGTGGCGCGGAACGCGCCGGACTCGTAGCCCGCGTTGGGGCCGTCGTTCCAGCGGATCTTCAGCGCCTCGCGGCCCTTGATGGCCGACCAGGTATTGGTGGCGATCACCGCCACGCCGCCGAGCGGGTGGAACATCGCGGGCGCGGGGCTGCCGGCGATTTCGACCACCTTGACCACGCCAGGCACCTTCATGGCCTGCGCGGCGTCGAAGCTGGCGAGCTTGCCGCCAAACACGGGCGGGCGCGCGACCACGGCGTACAGCATGCCGTCCAGCCGCACGTCGATGCCGTATTGCGCGCGGCCGGTGGCGATGTTGCGGCCATCGATATTGCGTGTGTTGTCGCGGCCGATATAGCGGAACTGTGCCGGGTCCTTCAGCTTGAGGCTGGCGGGTGCCGGCACCGGCAGGCGGGCAGCATCCTTCGCCAGGGCACCGTAGCCAAGGCTCTTGCCGCTCGGTACGTGCACCACCGCATGGTTGCGGGCCTGTACTTCGCTCACCGGCACGCCCCAGCGCGCCGCGGCGGCGGATTCCAGCATCATCCGCGCGCTGGCGCCGACACGCCGCATCGGGTCGAAGAAATGCCGGACGCTGCGCGAGCCATCGGTATTCTGGTTGCCATAGCGGACCTCGTCGCCGGGGGCCTGCACCACCAGCACCTGGGCCCAGTCGGCTTCGAGTTCGTCGGCCACCACCATCGGCAGGCTGGTGCGCACGCCCTGGCCCATTTCGGAGCGATGGCAGACGATCGACACCTTGCCGTCCTCGCCGATGCCAAGGAAGACCAGCGGGCTGTCCACGGCGCCGCCGGGCATGCCGTCGCGACCGTATTTCTTGGGTTCTTCCGCGGCCAGCACGATGCCGTCCACGCCCACCGCCAATGTCAGGCCGGCAAAGGCGCCCATGCCCTTGAGCCAGCGGCGTCGGCCGGCGGATGCCAGGGCGCCGGCGTTGTCCGGCGCTGCAAGCGAGTCTTGTCCGCTCATTTGGCGCTCCTCCTGGTGGCGGGCTGGCTGGCCGGCTTGGCGGCCACGTTCGATTTCGCCACGTGCTGGATGGCGGCGCGGATGCGCGTATAGGTGCCGCAGCGGCAGATATTCCCGCTCATGGCGCCGTCGATGTCTTCCTCGCTCGGATGCGGGTTTGCGTGCAGCAGCGCCGAAGCGGACATCAACTGGCCCGCCTGGCAGTAGCCGCACTGGGGTACGCCGAACTCCTCCCAGGCCGCCTGCAAGGCCTGCCCGATCTTGTCGGCCGACAAGCCTTCGATGGTGGTGATCTTCTTGCCGACGGCCGCCGACACCGGCGTGACGCAGGAGCGGATGGGTTGCCCGTCCATATGCATGGTGCAGGCGCCGCACAGCGCCATGCCGCAGCCGAACTTGGTGCCGGTCAGGCCCAGGTGGTCGCGCACGGCCCACAGCAGCGGGGCGTCGTCGGGCAGATCGATCTTTTGCGGTTTGCCGTTGATCGTGATGGTTGTCATGGTTTTGTGGGGTGGTCCAACGGGAAAGAGGGGGCTGGCGCGCAGGGCAGGCGCTCGCGCGTGGCGGGGGCGTGGGCTGCGGGTCTGGCGAGCGCTGTCGCTGCAGCGTTGCGCATCGCGCATTGTGTTCCCGGCCGCTGCGGCGCGGGAATGACGGTTTCGGGATTTCTCAATTCCAGAAATTGGAATGATGGTGGCGTGGCCGCTGGCGGAGAAATGCGCTTCGCCGGATTGCGGCATGGGAGGATCGAAGCCACCAGGGTGACGATCGGCTGGACGGCGGCGCCCATCACTTTGCGCGCCATTCTGCCGTGGTCAACCTGGCGATGAAGAAGTCGGCCAGCGCGCTTACCTTTGCGGGTCTTGCCCGGGCGGAGGGGGTGACGAAATACAGGCCGCCTTCGGGCAAACGCCAGTCGGTCAGGATCGGTTCAAGCTGCTTGCCCGGGAAGTACTGCGCGGCTACGAATTCAGGAAGCTCGGTGATCGCAAGCCCCGCAAGAACCGTGGGCAGCAACGCTTCCACACTCGTTCCCCGTAACGCCCCGGTTGGGGTGACCGCGCATTGTTCGCCGTGCTGGTGAGTAAAGCGCCAGACGTCACGCTGGCTTCTGTTGGCATAGGTCAGGCACTGGTGGGCGCCGAGCTCTTGCGGGTGCTGCGGACGGCCATGGCGGGACAGATAGGCGGGCGATGCCACGACAAACCGGCGCACGGGCGCAATGAGACGTGCGACGAGCGACGAGTCCTCCAGGATGGCGATGCGCAGCGCGGCGTCGAAGCCGCCGCCAATCAGATCGGCCTGGGCATCCGTGAGATGCAGATCGACGGAGATCTCCGGATAGGTCTGGAAGAACTCGGGCAGCAGCGGTGCAACCCAGCGAGCGCCGAATGAGAACGGCGCGGCAAGCTTGACGAGACCGCGCGGCCGGCTTGAAGTCTCGCGCGCGAAATCCTCGGCTTCTTCAGCATCGGCGTAGAGCTTCGCCGCGCGCTCGGCGAGCGTATGGCCGTAATCCGTGAGCGCAAGCCGTCGGGAGGTGCGGTTGAACAGACGCCCCCCGAGCCGCTCTTCAAGGCGGGTAACCGCCCGCGAAACCGTGGCGACCGAAACGCCCATCGCCGTCGCCGCGGCAGCGAATGAACCCTCCTCGGCGACCTTCGCGAACATCGCGAGCCCTTCAAAATCCGGTAGCTTCGACATCGACAATCCTGCAATGATTGTTTGCATTCATTTCTATTTCGAAAAATAGCACGGCGTCATAGATTTGTCTCACCGCACAGGAGATCCATCATGGAACGCAGGCTCGAAGGAAAGATTGCCGTCGTCACCGGCGGTACAACCGGCATCGGCCTCGCCGCCGCCAAGCGCTTTGCCGCCGCGGGCGCGCGGGTCTTTGTGACCGGCCGCCGCCAGGCTGAACTCGACGCCGCCATTGCGGCGATCGGCGCCAAGGCGACGGGTATCCAGGCGGATTCAGCCAACCTCGGCGATCTCAAGCGCCTCTACGCGCACGTGAAGACGGAGGCGGGCGGCTCGCTGCATGTGATCGCGTTCGGTGGTGGCCCCATCAGCTTTGACGGCCGCCGCGCCTGACTCCGGAAAAAAGGACACGACCATGCTTGAAGTTTTCGCATTCGCCACGCCCAACAGCCTCAAGGTCACCATCGCGCTGGAAGAGATCGGTCTCGACTATCGGCTCGTTCCCGTCAACTTGCGCCAGGGCGCGCAGAAGACCGACACCTTCAAGGCGATGAATCCCAACGCGAAAGTCCCGGTTCTCGTCGACCGTTCCGCTCCCGGGGATGGCGAGCTGATACTGAGCGAGTCCGCCGCGATCCTGGTCCACCTTGCAGAGAAGACCGGACAACTTCTGCCGAAGGATGGCCCCCAGCGCGGCAAAGTCTTCGAGCAGCTCTTCTTCCACGCCTCCGGCCTCGGCCCGGCGTTCCTGCAGGCTTTCCTGGTCGCGATGCAGCCGTCGCCACAGCCCGGGGCAAAAGCGCGCGCGCTGTCGGAGGTGGATCGGACGCTGGGCGTGCTCAATCACAGCCTTGAGCGTCATCCGTACGTTGCGGGCGACGCGTACAGCATCGCGGACATCGCTCACTTCGGGTGGGTGTGGCGCCATCAGGCAATCGGTGCGGCTCTCGATAGGTTTCCGTTCGTTGCGCGTTGGTATGACGAAATCTCGGCGCGCCCCGCTGTCGTCACGGCCATCGCAAAGACCTTGGCCCTTGCCCAGTAGCACGACGCCCGCTTCATAGATATCTGCACACGGTGACTTGGCTCAATCCTCAGTCCTCAGTCCTCAGTCCATCACCCAGGAGAAAGATGATGAATGACCGTATCCATGAACTGCTCGATCGCAACCTTCAGGAGGTCTTCGGCGAAAGCGACGCAATGCGCCGTCGCGCAGCCATCGAAGCGCTCTATACCGAAGACTGCGTACTCTACGTGCCGCCGGGCACCTTCGTCGGGCACGACGCGCTCGACAAGTTCGCCGGAGACCTTCGCGCAACGCACCCGCATTTCGCCTATACCCCACACGGCGAACCTCAGGCGCTTCACAATGCCGGCCGCCTTGCCTGGGGTTCCGGCCCGCGGGGCGAGGCACCCGACTATACGGGCTTGGATGTGATCATCGTCCGCGATGGGAAGATTGCCGCGCTTTACGTGTTCCTCGACTCCATGCCCGCATAGCCGCAGGGCAGGATGGTGGTCTGATGTACAACAGTTCCGTTCGCTGCACGCTCACTTCGTTCCGTAACGCAGCACTCAAAGGTTGGCGAACTACTGGCGAGTGCCCTTGAGCAGGTGGTCAGCGAGCGGCGGTAAGGGGTCGGCAAGGGGCAGCCGACTGCGACAGATGGGCGTCGCAAGTCGGCCAGGAAGAGTCGCCCGAGGTGCCCACGGCCGAGGTCCGTTCCCGGCCAGAAACGGTCGATCGACAACCACCTCCACTTTGTGGACAATTCCAGCCAGATCCTTCCGAACCACCAATTCAAGCCAATATGAGTGAACTCCAGGAAGAAGTGCAACGCCTCGCCGCGAAAGCTCTGGCCGACTTCAATGATCGGGCACAGGGAAGGCTCGATTTTTCGGAAGAAAGTCTGCAGGTTGTCGAAGAGATGCTTGCGGAGGCTTCAGAGTATCGAGACGATCTACCGTCTGAAGCGGTGGAAGGGCTGGTGACCCGACTTGGTTGCTACACCTGGAAGTCGGTCGCCAGCAGTTTGGAGGCACGTATTCATGGCTCCAAGAACGAGATCAGCCCGTGCTTGTAGTTGGTGATCAGCAAAGTCATACCGCTATTGGGACTTGGGACAAGGTCCGTGGCCGCTTGTCCGGAGATACTGGCGACAACATTCCGTTTTTCTTTGAGGGCTTTGCAGAACGAGTCCGAACATCATCCGGCGGAGGCCGAGCCCTCTACATTTGAGATCAACGCGGGAATGTCCGCTTCGGGGGCAAGCTAAGGACGGCTTCGGGTCGGCAACCGCCGATGACCGCAGTCGGCCCTCGAACCGTGAGCCGACGTCGGAGTTCGGCCAGCCTCAGTCACTCGACTAGCGTCCGTACATCGCTGACAATCAAGTACCTACAGCAATCCAAGGGAACTCCATGACTCGACCCGCAGAGAGCTTCTACGATGACATGGCTTCCTCTTATCACCTGATTTTTGACGATTGGGATAAGGCGATCGAGCGTCAACGGGCGGTATTGGCGCCGCTCATAAGCGAATCCGGTGTGCTTGGCACCATCCTCGATTGCGCATGCGGAATCGGTACTCAAGCGTTGGGACTCGCACGCGCGGGATATGACGTTGAGGGCACGGATATATCGAAGACGGAAATAGAGCGGGCGACACAGGAGGCTGCCCTGCGAAATCTGGACGTCGAATTTCGCGTGGACGACATGAGACTGCTCGCCACATGCAAGGCGCAACATTACGGCACCGTTGTGGCTTTCGACAACGCCATTCCACACTTGCAGAGCGACGAGGAAATCGCCAACGCGCTGGCGGCGATGCTCAGGAGCCTACGACCGCGGGGTAGGATGTTTGTCAGCTTGAGAGACTACGGCACGTTGCTGACTCAGCGACCGATTGTGCTACCGCCATCACTGTTCATGGACAACGGCCTTCGCCGCATTGTGCATCAGGTCTGGGACTGGCAAGACGCTCGGCGTTACACAGTTCATTTGTACATCACCCGGCAGACGAACAGTCTCGACTGGCAGTCGAGCCATTTCGTCGGTCGCTATCGTGCTATCACGCCCGACGAGGTGGCAACTCTCTCCGCTCAGGTCGGATTCAACGACGTACAGGTCCTCTCACCAACCGTCACTGGCTATTACCAACCGATTGTTGCGGCGATGGCCCCCTAGTCTGGATGCCCCGTCCGATTGAGCTTTGTAAGGCCGATACCGGGAACGGCGACCGTCCCTTGTGGGTTGGTACCGGCCTCTTGACTCGGGAAAGGTCACCTGTTCGATAATCGGCCGCAGGCGGCCGTTCACGGCCAAGAAGGGACACTGACAGCGCTCAAATCAACGGCTGCTTGCAGGCTGGAAGCTGACACCCGTTCATCCGAAAAGTCGTTGTCAAGCAAGCCCGCGCGACTTGCACATTAATACCCATTCCATGGTCCCCGAACTAGGTCGTCATCTTGCCCGACTTTGACGCGGTTACGTCGTGCGCGATCTGTGAGAGTCGCTTTTCGCCAAACAGTTGAAGCAACGTATTTTCTGCTGAACACAAGGCCTCATTGATGAGCCGATTTACCGCCGCCTCTACCGGACAATTGCGATTGTCGTCAGCCGGGCCGACCGCGAACAATGCGGTGTGCGCGATGGCCACGTAAACGTCTCGCACCGTAAGAGCATTGAGGTCACATGCGAGTGCCCAACCTCCGCCTGGACCGCCTGTAGACCTTGCATATCCAGCTTCGCGTAGCGCAGCCATTGTGCGGCGAACGACGACGGGGTTCGTATGCAGCATCTGCGCGATCGTCTCCGAAGTGGTCGCGCCGCCGCGAAGGTGCATGTGGATGAGTACGTGCAGAAGTCGAGCCAGCCGGGTATCACGTTGCATAACTTTGAAAATGTGGAAATGAGTAACTTTAGATGTTACGATATGTGGAGATTCTTGTGTACAACTGTCTCTTCGAGCAAGCATGAGTGCATACCGTCAAACCTATATTGAAACCAACGGCATCCGCCTGCACGTCGCAGAACAGGGCGATGGTCCGTTAGTGTTGCTTTGTCACGGCTTTCCCGAGACCTCGCATGCCTGGCGGCACCAACTGGGGGCACTTGCGCGCGCCGGCTTCCGCGCAGTTGCCCCAGATTTGCGTGGCTACGGATCAAGCGAATGTCCAGCGGCGATCGGACAGTACACAACCTTGCACGTTGTCGCTGACCTGGTTGCGCTTGTTGATGTGCTCGGAGAACGCGACGCAGTCGTCGTGGGAAATGATTGGGGCGCAACCATTGCCTGGCAGGCTGCGATGCTTCGGCCCGACCGCTTTCGCGCGGTCGCTGCGCTCGGTGTGCCAATGATGGGCCGCGCGCCGATGGCGCCGAGTCGGCTTTTTCCGAAGACCGATCAAACGTGGTTCTACACACATTACTTTTCCGAACCAGGGTTGGCCGAAACAGAACTTGAGCGTGACGTTGCGGCCACATTGCGCAAGATCTATTTTTCTGCATCGGGCGATGTAGGTGTCCGCGACGCGAATACACCTAATCCTTTTGGACTTCTGCTACGGAGTGGCGGGCTCCTTGACTCTCTGAATGATCCGTCCTCGTTGCCCGCGTGGCTCGCGCCCGCCGACCTGGACAGATTCGTTCAGGCATTCAGCGTTTCTGGCTTTCGCGGCGGATTGAACTACTATCGCAACCTAGACCGCAACTGGGAAGTGCAAGCCGCTTTCGAGGGCCTGTTGATCGAGGTTCCCGCCCTATACCTTGTTGGCGAGCGAGACACGGGTCTGGCAGTTCCAGGCATGCACGACATCATTGGCGCCATGCCCCAGATCGTGCCAAACCTGCGCGCCTCTCGAGTGGTTCCGCGAGCAGGGCACTGGCTACAGCAAGAGGCGCCGGATTTCGTTAACTCCGCATTGATTGAGTTTCTTCGCGAGCTTTGATTCACTCCGGCGTGGTCTGACGGTTCAACTACGGTTAGCGGACATTCCGCGCTCAGGAGGGTATGTCGGAGAAGGGTCGGGCCGCGACCATGCGAGGAAGTGCAGACTTGGTCTCCCTTCAGACGTGTGAGACGACGCGCTCGAATTGGCGGAGCAAACTGAAGTATGACAACCCGATAGCCGGCGAGCGGGCGCTTGCCGGCCAGTGCGAAGCGGCCATTAGGGGTTTATATGCCATGCCCCCGTTTTGGCAAATTCTCCGTCAGAAGCGCAAGATCTATGGATAGAAGGTTTCGCCACGGTTCAGCATGTTGACGAATTCCTCGATTTTACGCGCCCTTGTTTCTGGTTTTTTGGCATTCTGTATCCGAAACAGGATGGCATAGCGGTTACGGCTGTTCAGTGTTGCAAAAAACTTCTTGGCTTCCGGATTTGCGTCCAAAGCCACCTGCAGGTCGTCCGGCACTATCGAGTTACTGGCCGACGTATAAGCAGCCTTCCAGCGGCCGTCCTTCCTAGCTTTCTCGATTTCGCACATGCCGGGCGGGCGCATTCTGCCTGCGGCGATCAGCGCTTCTGCCCTGTCTTTGTTAAGTTTGGACCAGATGCTTTTTGCGGAGCGTGGGGTGAAGCGTTGTAACCAGTGTTTCTCGCTCTCAGCCTGCTTTTGACCATCAATCCAGCCATAGCAGAGGGCGCTTTCCAACGCCTGTTCGTAGGTTACGGTTCGCTGCTCGGTGCCTTTTTTCGCTAGACGCAGCCATGCTCCCGTCGAAGTGCTGCCGTTTTGCCCTAACCAACTTTCCCATTCGGTCTGGCTGGTAAATGTTAGAGCGCATTCGGTCATGTCACTATCCTGAATGGTTGAGTACATGTGCGGGGAAGGCGTCCGCAGTCTAACAGTGTGTTTATACGGACATCAACGTCCGTGGTGCGACCAAAGACCGGTCGCTCAGTAGCCACTAGTCCGTCGGCTGGTTTGGGTCGGCTACGGAAGTTGGCCGTGGAGTCGGCAACGCACGATCGGCACCCACGCTTCGAGCCTCCGAGTTCGGCCAGTTCCAGGCAGTCGATGTGCCAGTATTGGCCGCCCGAAGCCGGGGAGGGGCGGTCACTGGCATAGAATGCTGGAACATTGATGACTATTGCCAGTGGCAACAGGTTCCGATGGTTTACAGCAAGGAATTTTTCGCGCTCCAGATCGAGGCTGCGAAGGCGGTTGCGGCTCTTGCCGGACTGCCCATCGGCCGGGCTTTGCTCGATTACACGAATCTCTACATTCGCTTCGGGCTAGGTAGGGATTTCAATCACAGCCACCCGATTTGGCGTCGCTACGTCGACGGCGTGACCCGCTCAGCGGATGTTTGCGACTGGACCTATCGCTTCTATCTCGCGCAAGGCGAAGACTTACGGCCCGCCGCGACGTCCGCCTGTTTTTCGTATGCGATGCAAGGCGAGGAACACGTGCGAATTCATTTCCGAAACGCGGAGCCGGCCACCACATCGCCTTTGAGCAGCGAGCGCCTGCCTGCACGGCTTGGTGAGCTTCGGTCAATTTTCGGTGACGTCAGGCGCGCCGGGAACAATGTGAAGGGTGTAGTCGGCACCTCGTGGCTCTATAACCTTCCTGCATATCAGCGGTGCTTTCCCGCGTCGTACATCGCCAGCGCCAGGGTCGCAGAACCGAGGTATCGCCACGTATCGCTATGGGGGCAGTTTCTCGACCGCAACGGCTCGCTTAGACACGGCGTTGTGCGGGATTTCAAGGGCCGGCTCGAGCGGCTTACCGGCCTTGGAGACCTGGCGCTGGCCTTCCCGCTGCAGGCGCTCGCCGTAGAAGCCCCGATCGCGGATTTTTACAGGTTTTACGGCATATCGGCCGATGGCCGGCGAACGTCCGCATGACCGCAACGGAATGGAAGCGGCCGCTATCCTGACGTCTGTCGGTTGAACGGAACCGGGTCGACAAGCGACCTTGGTTCCCCTCTCCCCTCCACATAGCGGCAAAGAACCCAGAGAAGGCCGCCGTCAGGCGGCCTGGCACCACGATGCGCGCAGCAGGCGATTACGGGCAACTGCCGACCACATAGTAGCCGGCAGCCGTCTGCGCGAGCGTATTCGTGTAGAACACGTTATCGAGGCCCATGCTCTGGTTCGAGCCGTTGGCATACGCGATGCCGCCGCTATCGTGCGCGCGCCCGGCAACGACGTGGGCGTAGTTGCTGGCCGTCGTGGCCGTGCAGGTGAAGCTCGATTGCGTCGTGGCCGCGATCGCGGTTGATCTGGCGCTTTCTCCGGAGGCGGGATCGATTTCCGTGACCGCGTAGCTGTAGCTGGTGCCTGCGATCAGGCCCGGATCGGTATAGCTTGTCGACGTCGACGAGCCAACCTGCGTGCCGTTGCGGTAAATGTTGTAGCCGCTTGCGTTGGTGACCGGATTCCAGGACAGGGATATCGAGGTCTGCGTCGTGCCGGTGACGGCAAGCCCGGTCGGCGGCGTGCCCGGTTGCACGGGGCCGGCGCCGGCGCGCAGGTTGTTCTTGACCCAGTAGTCCATCAGGAACACCGGGTAGTTGATGTGCGAGGCGTCCACGTAGTTGGTATTGTCGCCGCCGGTGCCGGCCGGCCAGGCGTGGGCCATGCCGGATACCGTGATTTCATGCGTACGCACCTTGCCGTTGCTGTCGGTGTAGGGCGTATTGGTGCCGCCGCCGGTAATCGAGACCGCGGTTCCCCGCGTGAACGTGCCGCCATAGATCTGGCGGAACGCCGCCGTGTCGAGCGGGCCATAGGCCTGCGCCACTGTGTAGTCCGACGTGCCCCAGACCGCGCCGGCAATCTGCGTGGTGAACTTGCCGGCGTTGGTGCCGGCCCATGACTTGCATTGGTTGGCCGCCGTCGTGGCCGTATAGCCGGACGGGACAAAGCCGATCTGCGCGGTCGTGGTGCCCGGCGGCGGACCTGCGTTGATGCCCACGCCCGCGAACATATCCGGCGCAATGCAGCCCAGCACCATCGTCATGCCGCCGCCCGATGACAGGCCGGCCACGTAGACCTGGTTGGGGTCGATCGCATATTGCGCATTGCCGACAAAGCGATTGACGAGATCCAGCAGGACGCCGACATGGCCCGAGGTGCGGCTCGGCGCGGTATTCGCGTAATCCCAGCAATGGTTGCTGTAGACATTGCCGGTCGCGTTCGGAGCGAGGATGACCGCCCCATATTGGTCGGCAATCGTTTTCCAGTTGAAACCACCGCCGTTGGCATTGTCGACGACATCGCCGGTGGCCGTCTGCTGGCAGCCGTGCAGGACCAGCACCAGCGCGCGCTTGCCATTCGGCGTGGTCGGCTGGCTGGCGGGCCAATAGAAATAGCCGGTCAGGCTGCCGCCATTGACCGTGTCCGCAGCCCAGGTCTGCTGGCCGCTCCACGCGCCGGGCCCGGCCGTGGCGGCGTGCGCCGAAAATGCGTACAGCGTGGCCAGGAGCATTGCAGCCAGCATGCGCAACCATTGACGTTCCATGCAGGATTTCATTGTTTCCAGTCTCCTTTCTGTGTTTTCTTCAGCTACCTTGCGCCACGCGGCGCGACCGGCGGAAAACGGGCAGGACTTCGCCCCGGATGCCGTCGGGCAAAGCTTCCGGAACTACGGTATTGGCCTTGAAACGGGACTACGGAAAACCTGCGGCAGGAACCGGGGGCTACGCGCGCGGATTGTCGCTATGCGATGTGGTCGGACTGGCGGCCGGGCGCGGCCTGGCTGGCCTGACTAACATGAGACATGATTCATGTTTCATGGTAGGAGGCGGAGAAGAGGGTTTCAACTAGTGGCTTACCCTAGTGAGGCGGCGTTGCAGAACGTTGCCTCGCGGCATCAGCCGTCAAGGCCGCGGCACCGTGTCAGGCGGTACCGCGGCGTGGGGAGCCGGGGGTGTTGCGGTTGCATCAGACGTTGGCGCCTTCGGTGAAGACGTCGAGCTTGCCGGAGCGTGCGCCATCGGTGTAGGCATCGAAGCTGCGGGCCGGAGAGGCCGAGACACCCGAGCGATCC
>NZ_JARJLM010000521.1 GCF_029335485.1 Cupriavidus basilensis | reverse complement strand
GACCCAGCCGCGGCCGGACGGCAAGCTGTCCGGCAACACCAGTGACACCGCCGGGTAGGCGCCGAGCGCTTTCAGCTTGGGAAACAGGTGCGCGCGCGCGGCGTTCAGGAACAAGGCTTCCTGGTCGGCGGGCAGCGCCTTGGTGGCCTCGCGCCGCACCAGCGGCGCCAGCGTCGACGGCGTGAAGCCGAGTACGGTATGCGCCTGCTGGCCGCGCGGCATGGTATCGGCCACCGCGGGAAAGCGCTTGGCCAGCACAGCCAGCGCATCGTCGACCAGTGCCCCGTCGGGCGAGAACACCACGGTGGTGCCGGCCAGCGCCAGCGTCACAGGGAAATACATGCCGGACGACAGCTGCGCCGCGAACGGCGCGCCCTTGGCCTCGCGCGTGCCATAGGGCGAACTCACCGGACGCGACCACAGCGTCGCACCGCCCGCGCCCTGGCGGCTCTGCACCGGCAGGCGGGCATACGTGCCCTTCTCTCCCCCGGCGTTGGGTTCATAAGCGCCAATCACCCGTTCGAACAGGCTGGCCAGCACCGGCCGCAGCGTGGCCGCGGCTTCCGGCGACTTGAGCCGGGCCAGGAACAGGGGCGCGACCAGCGCCGACTTGCTGTACCAGCACACAGCGGCCGGGCCGTCGAAAGCCTGGCCGACCTGGGTGGCCAACTCGTCCTCGCCGTCGCTGACCTTTTGCAGCATCTTGCCGGCGGCCTGCCAGTCGACCGGCAGCGTGGCGCAGGCGGCCGGATCGGCGGGCAAGGCCTGCCAGAGCCCGGCCGTATTCCACTGGCCGGGCAGGCGCGCGCCATCCACCAGCACCGCGCTGCGCCAGGAGGCATCGCCCGTCCCGGCCTTCGGATCGGCGCCGGCAAAATCGAAACGCAGCGCCTCGATACCGGGGAAGAACGCCTGGTAGCCAAACGACAGGTAATTGGCCCCGACCACCACGCGGTGGCCCTTGGGTGCGCCCTTGGCGGGGTCCAGCGCGAACGACTGCAGCGGGGCCTCGCGGGCGGCGGCGTCGCCGGACAGCCAGGCCGCCACCGCCTTGGCGCGCGCGCCGATCGGCTTGCTCTCGGCATCCAGCAGCATGCCGGCTTCGGACAGGACCACCAGCCGGTCGCCCTTGCCTGCCAGCAGCAGGCTGCGGGCCAGACCGATGCGCAAGGCGTAGAGGGGGGTGCCGTCGATCTCGCCGGCGCGGCTCAGCTGCGTGTCGGCAGGCGCAACGGTGCCCAGCGTCTGCAGCACCTTGGCCAGCCCGTTGCGCTCCATCGCCAGCGCCCAGTAGCGCAGCGTGCCGTCGGCGCCGCGCCACAGCATCAGGCGGCCCGGTTCGTCGAAGACGCGCTTGAGCAGTGCTTCGTCCCAGTCGAGGTCGTGCTCGAAGGCGATGCGGCGCAGGGCGCCCGCGGCGGACAGCCGGCCTTCGTTGTCTTCGTAGTAGTTGACGAAATCCTCGGTAAGCACGTCGCGCAACAGCGGCACGCGCAGCATGTCGCGCGGCAGGCTGGAGAGGCTCTCGCTGTCGACCAGTGCGTCCGGGCGGGCAAAGTCAAGCTCGACCTGTCTCGGCTGCCCCTTGTATGCACGTCCGAACGGGTGCCAGACCACCTGCACGGCAACGCCCGCCGCAACTGCCAGCGCGGCCGTACCCAGCGCGATTTTCTTGCGCGACATCTTCATGATTCCCTTCACGATCGTGATCGCTGCAAGTCACAAATGCAGCGAACCCGGTAGCGTACCGTGCACATCGATGCCACTGCAACCCGGCGATGGTGATTTTTTGTGACGCCGGCCAAGGCTCCCGCCGTTGCCCGCAGCCCCCGGCACCTTGGTTGCGGGCGCCGAAAACCTTGCTCCAGGCGGGTCTCCAGGCAGGTATTTGCTTATGACAAGAATGTTCTTTGCGTCGGCAGGGCGGAAAGGTAGCCTTGCCACTTTTGAAGATTTCGCCACATGCTGTTGTTTTCCTCACTCGCCGGCACCGGCGCTTCCCGCGCGCCGCGCCTGCTGGCCAGGCTGGCTTTCGTTGCCGCCGCCGCCCTCACCTTTGCCGCGCCCCAGGCCGCCCGGGCCGATAGCCCGGTACTGGACAAGATCCGCAATACCGGCACCATCGTGCTGGGCTACCGCGAATCGGCCCTGCCCTTTTCCTTCGCCAATGACAAGGGAGAACCAGCGGGCTACGCCGTGGACCTGTGCCTGCGCGCCGCCGAAGCCGCGCGCGCGAAACTGGGCCTGAAGACCATCAAGGTGCGCTGGATGCCGCTCACGCCGCAGAACCGCATTCCCGCCGTGGTCAACGGCCTGGTGGACCTCGACTGCGCGCCGAACACGAATTCGCTGGAGCGCCAAAAGCAGGTTGCATTCAGCGTCTCGCATTACATCTCCACCGTTCGCATGCTGGTGCGCGCGGACTCCGGCATCCGCACCTTCGAGGACCTGCGCGGCAAGAACGTGGTCACCAGCGCGGGTTCCACCGGCGACCGCCATGTGCGCCGCCTGAAGGCCCAGTACGGCTTTCACGATATCTACGCCAAGGATCATGGCGAATCCTTCCTGCTGCTGGAGTCCGGCCGCGCCCAGGCATTCGTGATGGACGACGTGCTGCTGGCCGGACTGCGCGCCCGCGCCAAGGACCCCTCGCAGTTCGTGATCGTGGGACCGGCGCTGTCGGTCGAGCAGAATGCGCTGATGATGTCGAAGGCCGATCCTGAATGGAAGCAACTGGTCGACCAGACCCTGGCCTCGGTATTCGCCGGCCCGCAGGTCGCCGCGCTGCAGAAACACTGGTTCCAGCAGCCGATCGGCGCGCGCAGCATCAACCTTGCGCTGGCACCCAGCGCGGAGGTACGCGAAGCCTGGAAGCACCCTTCGGACGTGGCCGCCGAGTAAATTCCAGCCCCCTGCCGACGCAGCAATGCGTTGCAAGCCCCCGCCGGTCTCAGGACTGCCGGGGGTTTTTTCTTTGCGCCACACCTCGCCAGTCCCGCCCTGTGTGCCCTATGCGCCTGGACGCGGATCGACGCCAGTCAGAAAATGCCTCATGAGACACACTCAACCCATCTCGTCAAGCAAGTCTGAGTGACAAACGCAATAGCGGCTTTCCATAAGCCGTCACAAACCGCGCTCCCGGCAATACAAAGCGTGTTGACATGCAGGCGAAATGTTGGCGACACTGGGACCTAGCGGACCACCCGGTACATCGGCCAAGTTTCGGCAAAGCGGCGTTCCGGGCAGTTTCCGCGTACTCGAACCGCCGCAAGGCGGCATTTTCCAGGAGAAATCATGAACAAGTTCGTCGCGACAGCCATCGCGCTGTGCATTGGCGCCGTTTCCGTGGCTGCCCAGGCGCAATCCACCGGGAAGCAGCAATTCGACCCGTATAGCCAGGGCGCCAAGTCGGGCGAGAAGTTCGACCCGTACACCCAGGGTGCCAAGTCCGGCGACAAGTTCGACCCGTACACCCAGGGCGCGAACAAGAGCACGCGCGCGGATCTGGCCGACGCCTCGGCGCCGGCAGCCAAGAAGTCGCACAAGAAGGCCAAGAAGAGCAAGAAGGCTGCATCGGCCGCAGCCGCGAACTGATCGGCCGGGCGCGCCAGGTTCCGGCGCCAGACAGCAGAAAGCCCGCCATTGGCGGGCTTTCTGCTGTCAAAAGCCGGCTGACACGGCTGACTCGCAAGGCCGCGGCATGCCTCAGGGCGCCGTGGTATCGAGCTCCAGCCCGGTCACATCCACGCGCTGCACCTTGTCCTGCTGGCGGATCTCGGTGCGCAGCACGAACGCCTCGGCCGGGCAGTACCAGTCGGTAACATGCATCACGGTGGGCTCGACCTGCACCACCTCCTCCCCCACCATCAGCGGCCCGAGCGATGTCCGCTTGTCGTAAGTGATCGGCATGCACTCCTTGCGCCCGAGCATGGTATCGATCATCTGGCGTCTGCCCACGTGGCGCGAGCTGACGATGATCGAGGCATAGAGCGCACGCATGCTTCCCACCACCTCGTCCTTGCCAAGCGGATAGATCTGCAGCGAAACACTGGACTCGAAGGCCTCCCCGTCGAGCGTGCTGCCCTCGCGGATATCCATCCCGGCATAGCTGAACACGCCTTGCCCCCGGAACGCCGCTTCGCCATACATGCGCGCATAGCGCCCCTGCGCGTTGATGACCGCATGCTCGCTCTCGATGCTGGCCCTGGCGGTGGTACTGCGGCGCTCGATACTGACCATGTGGACCTGGTCCATGATGACCGGCGGCCCCATCAGCGCCGACAATGCCGATTTCGAGCGCACCTCGAGCTGGGCCCGGCATCCGGTCTCGGCCTTGGTCGTGCGGCGCAGGGTCATGGTGATCGACATCGGCATGTCCCCGTCGCCCTCCATCTGTACCCGCGAGCCTGAACGGAACCACGGTGCATCGCAAAGAACAGCGCCCGGCCGTGCCGACGCGGCATCCGCGGTGTCGGCGTCGGAGCCCGCCACGGCCTGTGCCAGCGCGCCATGGCCGGTCGCGATCAACACAGCGCCCGCGACCGATAGGGCACCGACGAATTGCGCCTTTGTCCTCACATGATTCCTGTCTAGAATGATTTTATGCCTGCGCTTGCCCCAATGAAGCGCCGCGGCAGCGCCGTGCGCAGGGCCGGCCGCGTGCCATTGTCCAGGCTGGCTAGAAATTAGCGCGTTTTAGCCCGCTTGTCTCGCGGTCTTTGCCGGTCTTCGTCGCTACCGGCGGGCTGCCGGCCCCGTTCAAGGGAGTTCGTATGCTCCAGTATTACGCCAAGCTCTGGTGGGTCGTGGCATTGCGCGGCGTCTTCGCCATCATGTTTGGGATTTGCGCCTTTTTCGCGCCCATTGCCACGCTGGCGGCGCTGGTGCTGGTATTCGGCACGTTTGCGGCCGCCGACGGCATTGCCGCGCTGCTGATGGCGATCTCGGGCCGCCAGCGGGAAACCGGCGATCGCGGCATCCTCGCGCTGCAGGGCCTGCTTGGCCTCGGCGTGGGCCTGCTGACCTGGTTCAGCCCGGTGGTCACGGCCTTTTCGCTGCTCTTGTATATCGCCGCCTGGACGCTGGCTACGGGCGTGCTGCAGATCGTAGCGGCGATCCGCTTGCGCAAGGATATTCCCAATGAATGGTGGCTGGTGCTGGCAGGCCTGGTCAGCATCGCATTCGCGTTCCTGCTGCTGTGGCAGCCGCTGGCTGGCGCCCTGGCGCTGCTATGGCTGATCGGGACCTGGGCCCTGGTATGCGGCATTTTGCTGGTTGGCGTGGCGCTGCGGCTGCGCAGCGCCAGAAATACGCCTATTACATCACTTTAGAGCAAAGCATCACTGCGCCATGCCGGGCCGTCTTCATGCCGGCCCCCTGTGGCTGACGGGCGGCCCCGGCTGTCGTGCTAACATTGCGCGCCGCGCCACATGGCAATCGAGGTTGCGTGTGCGCGGAAAGACAGATAAGTGGCCGGCCAATGCCATCGCTTTCACTTTGCGTCTACTGTTATGTCTGCCAAAGCAGTGGCTGCTGCGTTGTGGTGTTTTCCCTGAATCCAGGCATCCCGCAAGGCGCCCGGCGATTGGCCCGGCGTACTGCATCACCCGGGGGCTCGTTGGCCCGCGGGCAGGAAACAGGGCAAGCCAGCTGGTCCGAGTGCGCCGGGTGCGCAGCTTGCGACAGGCCGCGGATGCCATCCGCGATGGCGGCAAGCGCAGCGCCGGCAGGTCCGACCATCGCCCGTCACGTGCGCAAGCCTGACGGTTACCCGATCAGTTTCCAGGAGATGTATGCGTAGTTCGATGACCTCGCGAGATACCTCGCCGAACACCGCGCAAGGTGTTTCGCAATCCGCCGGCCTGCCTGTAGTCGCGATTGCGCTGGTCAGCCTGTTTATCCTCCTGGTCTGGTTCGGTACGCTCGAAGCACGGCATCTGCTGCGTTCGGACGAAGGCCGTTATGCCGAGATCGCCCGCGAAATGTTCGCCACCGGCGACTGGGTGACGATCCGCTACAACGGGCTGAAATATTTCGAGAAGCCGCCGTTCCATATGTGGGTGACCGCGCTTTCCTACACCCTGTTTGGCGTGGGCGACTGGCAGGCCCGGCTGTGCGTGGCGCTGTCCGGCATGATCGGCCTGCTGGCCTCGATGCTGGCGGCAAAGCGCTGGTATGGCATCCGCGCCAGCCTGCTGACCGGCCTGGTGCTGGTGGCGGCGCCGATGTGGAGCGTTGCCTCGCACTTCAACTCGCTCGACATGACCCTGTCGGGGGCCATGGCCTGCGTGCTGGCGTTCATGCTGCTGGCACAGCACCCGTCCGCCACCCCGGCATCCCGCCGCAACTGGATGTGGGCCTGCTGGGTGGCAATGGGCGTCGCGATCCTGACCAAGGGCCTGGTGGGCATCGCCCTGCCCGGACTGGTACTGGTGATCTACACCCTGGTCTCGCGCGATTTCGGCCTGTGGCGCCGCCTGCACCTGGTCACCGGCATCGTGCTGATGCTGATCGTCACGGTGCCCTGGTTCTGGCTGGTGTCGGAGCGCAATCCCGAATTCCTCAACTTCTTCTTTATCCACGAGCACTGGCAGCGCTATACCTCGACGGTCCACTCGCGCAAGGGCCCGCTCTGGTACTTCGTGCCGCTGCTGGTGGCGGGCTTCATCCCCTGGCTGGGCCTGATGCCACGCATGTGGCAGGTGATGCGCGGCGGTGCCGCCGCAGCGCGCGCGGCCACCGTCAAGCCCTTCCAGCCGGCGCTGCTGGCGGGCATCTGGGCCATCGCCATCTTTGTGTTCTTCAGCCTGTCCGGCTCCAAGCTGCCTGGCTATATCGTGCCGATCTTCCCGGCGCTGGCCATCCTGGCGGCGGTTGCACTCGAAAAGATCGACGAGCGCGCCTGGAAGCGCCAGCTCAACGGCATGCTGGTGGTGGCGGCGATCGGCCTGCTGGCGAGCCCCGTGGTGGCCACGCTGAACTCCGACAATACGCCCAACGACCTGTACCGCCTGTTCGCGGTCTGGGTGGGCACGGCCTTCGTGCTGATGCTCGGCGGCATCTTCCTCGCGCGCAAGCTGCTGGCCAGCAAAGGCGTGATGGTCAGCATCACGGCCTATTCGCTCGCCATGTTCACCAGCTTCACCGTGGCGCTGCTGGGCCATGAGGTGATGGGCCGGCCGACCTCGGGGGTCGACATGGCGCCGGCCATCAAGGCGGTTCTCACGGACGACATGCCGATCTACGGCGTGCGCATGCTGGACCACACCCTGCCGTACTACCTGCGCCGCACCACCATCATGGTGGAATGGCCGGACGAGCTGGAATTCGGCACCAAGCAGGAGCCGCAGAAATGGATCCCTACGCTGGATGCCTTTATTGCAAAATGGCAGGATGGCCAGCACGCGGTAGGTATCATGTCGGCCGCCACCTACAAGCTGCTTGAAGAGCGCAAGGTGCCGATGTACAAGATCGGACAGGACAAGCGCCGCGTGGCGGTGACCAATTTCCCGCTTCCCGGCCAGGCGCCGGCAGCACCCCAGCAAGAACCGAACCGCGCGCCATGACGCTTTCCACCTTCGCCTTTATTTTTACGGGCGTGCTGCTCAATGCGTGCGCCCAGTTGCTGCTCAAGGCGGGCACCAACGCCGTCGGCGCCATCACCATCGACCGCGCGACGCTGTTCACCACCGCCCTGCGCGTGCTCACGCAATGGCCGGTGCTGGCCGGGCTGACCCTGTACGTGGTCAGCGTCGGCGTGTGGATCGTCGGGTTGTCGCGGGTCGATGTCTCGATCGCCTACCCGATGCTGTCGCTGGGCTACGTGGTCAATGCGCTGGCAGCCTGGTGGCTGTTCGGCGAAATGATCGGCCCGATGCGCGTGGCCGGCATGCTGCTGATCCTCGCCGGCGTGTTCCTTGTTGCCCGTTCCTGATCAACGTCACACACGTACCAAGAGCCTGACCGCCATGACCGCTTCCGCCGCGCAAGCCTTCCTGCCCTTCGTCAAGCCGAATATCGACGCCGATGCCATCGCCGAGGTCGGCAAGGTGCTGGCCTCGGGCTGGATCACCTCCGGCCCCAGGATGCACGCCTTCGAGGCCGCCCTGTCCGAGCTGTTCGGCGGACGCCCGGTGCGCACCTTCGCCAATGGCTCGGCCACCATGGAAATCGCGCTGCGCGTGGCCAATATCGGCCCCGGCGATGAGGTCATCACCACCCCGATCACCTGGGTGGCCACCGCCAATGTGGTCGTCACCGTGGGCGCCAGGCCGGTCTTCGTGGACATCGACCCGCGTACGCGCAATATCGACCTCGATGCGGTGGAGGCCGCCATCACGCCGCGTACCCGCGCCATCATGCCGGTCTACCTGTCGGGCCTGCCGGTGGACATGGACCGGCTCTACGCCATTGCCCGCAAGCATGATCTGCGCGTGATCGAAGACGCCGCCCAGGCCATCGACTCGCGCTGGCGCGGCCAGCGCATCGGCGCCTTCGGCGACCTGGTCAGCTTCAGCTTCCAGGCCAACAAGAACATCACCAGCGTCGAAGGCGGCTGCCTGGTGATGAACTCGCCAGAAGAGGCCGAGCGCGCCGAACGCCTGCGCCTGCAAGGCGTGATCCGCACTGGCATGGACGGCATGGACGTGGAAGAGCCCGGCGGCAAATTCAACCTGACCGATGTCAACGCCGCCATCGGCCTGTCGCAGCTCGCGCACCTGGATGCCATCACGGCACGCCGCGCCGAGCTGGCGGAGAACTATTTCCGCTGCGCCGCCGACAGCGGCCTGGCCGAACTCGGCATCGAGCTGCCGCTGCCGCGCGACGGCGAACTCGCCACCACCAACTGGCATATGTTCCAGGTGGTGCTGCCGGCCGAGCGCATCGAAGGCGGGCGCAACGCCGTGATGGAAGCCATGCGCGAGCAAGGCATCGGTACCGGCGTGCACTACCCCGCCCTGCACCTGTTTTCCTATTACCGCTCCCTGGGCTGGCGCGAAGGCATGCTGCCGCATGCCGAACGCATTGGCCGGGGCATCGTCACGCTGCCGATGTTCCCTGCCATGCAAGCCGCCGATGTGGAGCGGGTATGCGCAACTCTCAGCGAAACATGCAAACGCCTCTTCAAATGAGCCCTGTCGAAGTCTCGGTCGTCATTCCCGTCTACAACGAGGAAGACGGTCTCCAAGCCCTGTTCGACCGGCTTTACCCGGCCATGGACGGACTCGGCTGCAGCTACGAGGTCATCTTCGTCAACGACGGCAGCCGCGACCGTTCGCCGCAGATCCTGGCCAGCCAGTACCACAAGCGCCCGGACGTCACGCGCGTGGTGCTGTTCAACGGCAACTTTGGCCAGCACATGGCCATCCTGGCCGGCTTCGAGCAGACCCGCGGCAAGATCGTGGTCACCCTGGACGCCGACCTGCAGAACCCGCCGGAAGAAATCCCGCGGCTGGTGGCGACCATGCGCGAGGGCCATGACTACGTCGGCACCATCCGCCGCGAGCGCAACGATACCGCTTTCCGGCGCATTGCCTCGCGCGCCATGAACCGGCTGCGCGAACGCATCACACGCATCAAGATGACCGACCAGGGCTGCATGCTGCGCGCCTACGACCGCAATGTCGTCGACACCATCAACGCCTGCCGCGAGGTCAACACCTTCATCCCCGCGCTGGCTTACACCTTCTCCGCCAACCCGGTGGAGATCGTGGTGGAACACGAAGAGCGCCATGCCGGCGAATCCAAGTACTCGCTGTTCCAGCTGATCCGGCTGAACTTCGACCTGGTCACCGGCTTTTCGATCGTCCCGCTGCAATGGTTCTCGGCCATCGGCACCCTGCTCTCGCTGGCCTCCGCCGGCCTGGTGGTAGTGCTGCTGGCACGCCGCTTCCTGTTCGGCGCGGAAGTGCAGGGTGTGTTCACCCTGCTCGCCTTCAACTTCTTCCTGGTGGGCATCATGCTGTTCGGCATCGGCCTGCTCGGCGAATACATCGGCCGCATCTACCAGGAAGTGCGCAACCGTCCGCGCTATCGCATCCAGGCCGTGCTCGAAGGCACGCCGGAACAGCAAAAGACCACGGAGTCCTCGTGCGCGCGGTAGTCTTCGCCTATCACAACGTGGGCGACCGCTGCCTGCGCACGCTGCTCGCGCGTGGCGTGGAGGTGGCGCTGGTCATCACGCATCGCGACCGTCCGGACGAAAACATCTGGTTCCGCCGCGTCGCCGATACCGCCGCCGAGCTCGGCCTGCCCGTCATGTACGGCGAGGACCCGGCGGACCCGGCGCTGGCCGCCGCGGTGGCCGCCGCGCGTCCGGACGCGATCTTCTCCTTCTACTACCGCGCGATGATTCCCGCGGCAGTGCTGGGCCTGGCCCCGCAGGGCGCCTTCAATATGCACGGCTCGCTGCTGCCCAAGTACCGCGGCCGCGTGCCGGTGAACTGGGCGGTACTGCACGGCGAAAGCGAAACCGGCGCCACCCTGCACGCCATGGAAGCCAAGCCGGATGCCGGCTATATCGTCGACCAGACCCCGGTGCCCATCCTGCCGGACGACACCGCCGGCGAGGTGTTCGAGAAAGTCACCGTGGCCGCCGAGCAAACGTTGTGGCGCGCCCTGCCCGCCATGATGGCCGGCCAGATCGCGCAACTGCCCAACCGGCTGGCCGAAGGCAGCTACTTCTCCGGGCGCAAGCCCGAGGATGGCCGCATCGACTGGCAACAGCCCGCCGCACAGGTCTATAACCTGATCCGCGCGGTGGCGCCGCCCTACCCCGGCGCCTTCACCGAGGTCGGCGGACGCCGCTTTGTGGTGGCCCGGGCGCGCCGCCCGCATGCCGGCATGCCGGCAGCCCTGTCCCAACCCGCCAGCGCCGCCCTTCCGGGCCTGCACGTGATCGACGGGCAGATCGTCGGCGTATGCGGCGATGGCGGCGTGATCCTTGTACGCGAACTGCTGGACGACAGCGCGGCCGCCGCGCCCGTCCCGGCAGGCGCGCTTTCCGTATTTCTTACCGCATTGTCCAAAGAGGAAAACCGATGAAAAAGGTCCTGATTCTTGGCGTCAACGGCTTCATCGGCCACCACCTGACGCGCCGCATTCTCGAAACCACGCCGTGGGAAGTCTACGGCATGGACATGTCCAGCGATCGCCTCGGCGACCTGGTCGACCACCCGCGCATGCACTTCTTCGAAGGTGACATCACCATCAACAAGGAGTGGATCGAGTACAACATCCGCAAATGCGACGTGGTGCTGCCGCTGGTGGCCATCGCCACCCCCGCCACCTACGTGCGCCAGCCGCTGCGCGTGTTCGAACTGGATTTCGAGGCCAACCTGCCGATCGTGCGCGCCGCCGTGAAGTACGGCAAGCACCTGGTGTTCCCGTCCACCTCCGAGGTGTACGGCATGTGCCACGACGAGGAATTCGACCCGGAAACCTCCGAGCTGATCTGCGGCCCGATCAACAAGCCGCGCTGGATCTACGCCTGCTCCAAGCAGCTGATGGACCGCGTGATCCACGCCTACGGCATGGAGCAGGGCCTGAACTACACGCTGTTCCGTCCCTTCAACTGGATCGGCGCCGGCCTGGATTCGATCTTCGAATCGAAGGAAGGCTCGTCGCGCGTGGTGACCCAGTTCCTGGGCCATATCGTGCGCGGCGAACCGATCAAGCTGGTCGACGGCGGCGCGCAGAAGCGTGCCTTTGCCGACGTCACCGACGGCATCAGCGCCCTGATGCGCATCATCGAGAACCCGAACGGCGTCGCCTCCGGCAAGATCTACAACATCGGCAACCCGCGCAACATCCACTCCGTGCGTGAACTGGCCGAGATGATGCTGAAGATGGCGGGCGACTACCCCGAGTACGCCGAAGAAGCCAAGAAGACCCAGATCGTGGAAACCTCTTCCGGCGACTTCTACGGCAAGGGCTACCAGGACGTGCAGAACCGCGTGCCCAAGATCGACAACACCGTGGAAGAGCTGGGCTGGAAGCCCGAGGTCAGCATGGAAGACGCGCTGCGCGCCATCTTCGAGGCTTACCGCGGCAAGGTGATCGAGGCGCGCACCCTGGTCGATTCGGCCAACTGAGCGCACGCAGCCGATGGCCCGTATCGCCCTCAAGGTAGACGTCGACACGCTGCGCGGCACCCGCGAAGGCGTGCCGGCGCTGCTCTCCATGCTGGCCCGCGTGCGGGCCGAGGCCACTTTTCTCTTCAGCCTTGGCCCCGACCACACCGGCTGGGCGCTGCGGCGCGTGTTCCGGCCCGGCTTCCTGAAGAAGGTCTCGCGCACCTCGGTGGTGTCGAACTATGGACTGCGCACGCTGATGTACGGCGTGCTGCTGCCCGGTCCCGACATCGGCCGCAAGGGCGCTGCCGAGATGCGCGCGGCGCGCGCGGCCGGCCACGAATGCGGCATCCATACCTGGGACCATGTCTACTGGCAGGACAACGTGCGCGAGCGCGATGCCGCCTGGACCCGGCGCCAGATGCAGAGCGCGTTCGACCGCTATGTCGAGATCTTCGGCGAAGCCCCGCCCACCCATGGCGCGGCCGGCTGGCAGATGAACGACGAGGCCTTCCGCCAGATCGACGACTGGGGCATGGCCTATGCGTCCGACGGCCGCGGCACCGGCCCGTACCTGCCCACCGTCGGCGGCGTGGCATGCCGCCACGTGCAGATGCCGACCACGCTGCCGACGCTGGACGAACTGATCGGCGTCGACAACCTGACCGAAGACAACGTCCACCAGGCCGTGCTGCGCCTGAGCGAAGACGGACGCGATCACGTTTTCACCCTGCACACCGAACTCGAGGGCGGCAAGCTGGCGCCGGTGTTCAACCGCCTGCTGGATGGCTGGCGCGCGCAGGGGCATGAACTGGTGTCGATGGCAACGCTCTACCGCCATCTCGATCACAGCGCCCTGCCGCAGCTGCCGGTGACATGGGGCGCGATCGAGGGAAGAAGCGGCGAGCTGATCTTGCAGCCGTAAGCCGCTGGCCGGGGCGGGCTGGCTCATCGCCGGTGCGCCGGTGGAAACACAAGGATCATCAACGCATCGTCAACCGCCGGCAGGCGGCCCTTGACGATGCGTTCACGCGCGCGCAGCGCGTGCCTCAGCCATGCGCCGGACAGTGCCCCCGACCAGGTTCAGCCACGGTGCTTCCCCGCCAGCCGCAGGCCATTGAACACCACCAGCAGGCTCGCCCCCATGTCGGCGAACACCGCCATCCACATGGTGCCCAGGCCCATCACCGTGAGCGCCAGGAAGATCGCCTTGATACCGAGCGCCAGGGCGATGTTCTGCTTCAGGATCGCCGAAGTTTGCCGCGACAGCCGGATAAAGGCCGGAATCTTGCGCAGGTCGTCGTCCATCAGCGCCACGTCGGCGGTCTCGATGGCGGTGTCGGTGCCGGCCGCGCCCATGGCAAAGCCGATATCGGCGCGCGCCAGCGCGGGCGCGTCATTGACGCCGTCACCCACCATGCCCACCACCACGCGCTTGCCGCCGGCACCCTGGGCACTTCCAGCACCCTCGGCGCCCTTCACGCTCAGCGCCGCGATGGCATCCGCCTTGTCCTGCGGAAGCTGGTTGCCGCGCGCCTCGTCGATCTGTACCTGGGCGGCGATGGCCTGGGCCGTGTGCGGGTTATCGCCCGACAGCATCAGTGTCCTGACGCCCAGCGCGTGCAGCTCGGCAATGGCCTGGCGGCTGCTGTCCTTGACCGTATCGGCCACGCCGAACAGCGCCTCGACGCCATGGTCGGCGCCCAGCAGCACGACCGTCTTGCCCTGCCGCTCCAGCGCCTCCAGCGTGGCCTCCAGTTCCGGCGAGCACAGCCCGCGGTCGTGGATCAGGCGATGATTGCCCAGGTAGTAGGCGCGGCCGTTCACGCTGCCGCTGACGCCGTAACCCGGCAGCGCTGCGAAATCCCGCACTTCCAGCGTCGCGATGCCGTCGGCGCGCGCGGCGTTTGCCACCGCCATGGAAACCGGATGGTCGGAGCGGGCCGCGAGGCTGGCCGCGATGACGCGCGCCATGTCGCTGGCCGCCGCGCCGGCCGCCGCGGTCTCGCCCAGCGGCTGGAAATCGGTCTGGGCCGGCTTGCCGTGCGTGATGGTGCCGGTCTTGTCCAGGGCCAGCCACTTGAGGTCCTTGCCCTGCTCCAGGTAGACCCCGCCCTTGACCAGGATGCCGCGCCGCGCTGCCGCGGCCAGCCCGCTGACGATGGTCACCGGCGTGGAGATCACCAGCGCGCACGGGCAGGCAATCACCAGCAGCACCAGCGCCTTGTAGATCCAGGCGCTCCAGTCGCCATCCACCGCCAGCGGCGGCACCACCGCCACCAGCACCGCGCCCAGGAAGACCAGCGGCGTATACACGCGGGCGAAGCGGTCGACAAAGCGCTGGGTGGGTGCGCGGCTGCCCTGTGCCGCCTCCACCGCGTGGATGATGCGCGCCAGCGTGGAGCCGCTGGCCGGCGCGGTCACTTCGTATTCCAGCTCGCCGGCCTGGTTGATGGTGCCGGCGAACAGCGCGTCGCCGATGGTCTTGTCCACCGGCACGCTCTCGCCGGTGATGGGGGCCTGGTCCAGCGTGGACCGGCCGCGCAGCACCCTGCCGTCGAGCGCCACGCGCTCGCCCGGGCGCAGGCGCGCCAGCGCGCCGATGGGCACGGCGCGCGCATCCACCGGCAGCCAGCTGCCGTCCGGCTGGCGCACCGTGGCTTGCTCCGGCGCCATCGCCATCAGGCCGCGCACGGCATTGCGCGCCCGGTCCAGCGAGGCCGCCTCGATGCGCTCGGCCAGCGCGAACAGCACCATCACCATGGCCGCTTCCGGCCATTGCCGGATCAGCATGGCGCCGGTGACGGCAATGCTCATCAGGGCATTGATATTCAGGTTACCGTTGGACAATGCGATCCAGCCCTTCTTGTAGACACCGAGGCCGGCCAGGGCCACCGCGGCCAGCGCCAGCAGGGGCGCGAGCCATTCCTGGCCGGGCACCCGCAGCCATTCCACCACTTCGGCACCCAGCGCCGCCGCGCCGGCCAGCGCCAGCGGCCACCACGGCCTGGCGGCCTGGGGAGGCAGCGCTGCCGCCTGCTCGGACAAGGGCTCGGCCTTCATGCCCAGGCTTTCGATCGCGCGCACGACCGGCTCCAGGGAATCCAGCGTGTGATGCACGGTCAGCACCCGCTGCATCAGGTTGAACTGCAGCGCGGCCACGCCTGCCATACTGCCAACCTTGTTGCGGATCAGGGTCTCTTCGGTGGGGCAGTCCATCGCGTCGATGCGATAGCTGGCCGAGGCAGCCCCGGCCGGCACCGGGGTGGCCATCGCGGGCGCTGCGCCGGCGGCGCCGCAGGCGCTGCCGCAGCAGGCGGGCACTGCGACATGGCCGTGCTCGTGCCTGTGGCCGTGCTTCTCGTCATGCTTGTGGCCGTGGTCGTGCTTGTGGCCATGATCATGGTCGTGGTCGTGGTCGTGCGCATGGTTGCGATCGTGCGTATGCCCATGGTCACCACCCTTCTGGTCACGGAGCGAGGCTTGGTCTGGCGTTGCGCTAGGCATGGCGGATTTCCCTGCTTGTTGTTTCTTACCCGCCATTAAAGACCCTGGAGCGGCTACAGGGTCAAGCGTGTCGTGCACCTCGATAAAAATATCCCATGCAGCATTTCATGGAACCAGGAGAGCCGCTTTGTACTCATACCGACGGTTCCGGCGCGTCGCAAGGGCACACACCTGACCCGCCGCCTGTTCCCGACGCCGGTTGAACCACAGTGGCCACAGTGCCGCAGGGGTCAAGCCATCTGCCTATATAATCCGCCGCATGCGCCGTTTCCTGATCCTGCTGTTCGCCATCCTGCTGCCGCTCCAGTTCGCCTGGGCCGGTGCGGCTGCGTATTGCAATCACGAGAGCCGGCAGCAGGAAGGCGGCGCGGGCACGGCCCGCACCGGCTGGCATTTCGGCCATCACAGCCACGCCCACCATGGCGAGGCGCACCAGCAGACCGGCACGGATGGCAAGGGCGGCACCAAGCTGCCCGACCTGGACTGCGCGGTCTGCCACTTCGCCGGTGCCCAGCTGGTATTGCCGGACGTCGCCTCGACCACCGCGCACCTGGGCGTGACGATCAGCTACCGGCCGCTCGCCATGGCCTATCTCTCGGCGCCCGGCGCCACCCCGGACCGCCCGCAATGGTCTCTCGCCGCCTGAACGGCGAGACGACTCCTTAACCTCCAGACTCTCGTCTCGCCGAACTTCCCTGGCTTTTTTCCGGTGAAATTCGATGAGAACACTTGTGATGCCGCTCGGGCTGGCGGCAGCTTTGCTCAGCCCTGCCGCGTTCGCCCAGAACGCGGCGACTTCCCCCATCCCCGCCGCGCAAGCCGTGGCGCCAACGCCTGAGCCGATCGCCGAGCCAACCGGCACGCTGACCCTGGACGCCGCGCTCGCCCTGGCGGCCGCACGCAATTTCACGCTCTCCGCGGCCGGCCATGAGCTCGATGCCGCCGAGGGCGGCATCATGCAGGCAGGCGTGCTGCCCAACCCGGAAGTGGCCGTGCAGTTCGAGGACAACCGCCGCGATACCCGCACCACCACCGCGCAGCTCAACCTGCCGATCGAACTCGGCGGCAAGCGGTCCGCGCGGATCGGCGCCGCGCAGAAGGCGCGCGAACTGGCGCAATCCCAGCTCGGCGCCACGCGCACCGACCTGCGCGCGGCAGTGGTCGGCGGCTTCTTTGGCGTGGTGATTGCGCAGGAACGCGTCAAGCTGGCACGCGGCTCGGCCGGGATTGCCGCCAAAGGCGCACAGGCGGCCGCGCGCCGCGTCGCCGCCGGCAAGATCGCGCCGCTCGAAGAGAGCAAGGCGCGCGTCGAACAGGCCAATGCCGAGCTCGAGGTGGCGGATGCCGAAGCCGCGCTGGCCGCGGCGCGCCAGTCC
>NZ_JARJLM010000520.1 GCF_029335485.1 Cupriavidus basilensis | reverse complement strand
GGCACCGTGCGCGCCGCTTCGTCGGACCGCTTTGCCGACGTCTTCAACCCGGCCACCGGCGCCGTGGCCGGGCGCGTGGCGCTGGGTTCGGCGCAGGACGTGGACGCCGCGGTGGCCGCCGCGCACGCGGCCTTCCCGGCCTGGTCCGAGACCGCGCCGCTCAAGCGCGCGCGCATCCTGTTCAAGTTCAAGGAACTGCTCGACCGCCACCACGACGACCTCGCCGCGCTGATCACGCGCGAGCACGGCAAGGTGTTCTCGGACGCCAAGGGCGAGGTCACGCGCGGCATCGAGGTGGTGGAATTCGCCTGCGGCATTCCCAACCTGCTCAAGACCGATTTCACCGACAACATCGGCGGCGGCATCGACAACTGGAACCTGCGCCAGCCGCTGGGCGTGGTGGCCGGCATCACGCCGTTCAACTTTCCGGTGATGGTGCCGATGTGGATGTTCCCGGTGGCGCTGGCCTGCGGCAACACCTTCGTGCTCAAGCCGTCC
>NZ_JARJLM010000051.1 GCF_029335485.1 Cupriavidus basilensis | reverse complement strand
TCCCCGGCCACGTCGGCCCGCTCCACCCGACAGGCCAGCGTGGCCAGCGCTTCCTCGAGGTACGGCACGCCGTGCCCGCACCGCCGGTGCGCGACACCGGCGAACTTATCCTCCGCAGGGGTGGCGAAGCGCCGGGCAAGCTCCCCATGCCCGGCCCGCAGGATGCTGACCCCAAAGCGCTTCCCCGGCACGAAATACCGTGCATTCGGCGAGTGCAGCGCCAGGCTCCACAGGATCAGCGGCGGCGCCAGCGACAGCGAGGCAAAGGAGTTGACGGTCAGCCCGATCAACCGCCCCTGCGCCGCGCAGGCGCCAATGACTGCCACCCCGGTAGCATAGCGGCCGCAGGCCCGCCGCAGGGCCTTGGCATCGATCGCGGCATCCACGGCTTCCATATCAGGCTGCCTGCGGCAGATGCCGGTCTATCAGTTGCTGGCAGGCCACGGCATCGGCCCACCATGGGAAAAAATCCGGCGGATTGTCGAAGCCGTTGGCAATCCGCGCGGCCAGCGCGGGCGCCTGGCCGGCGGCGCCGAGCAGATTGAGGATATGGGGCGGCGGCGGCGTGAGCAGCGAATTGGTCCAGTTCACCACGTCGCCGGCGTACTGCCAGTAATGCGCAAAGGTCTGCTCCATCCAGGCCGCGTCGAAGGTGCGCTCACCTCGCGCGACGATGGCGTCCAGGTAGACCTTGCAGCATTTGGCGGCATTGTTGGATCCCTGCCCCGTGATGGGATCGTTCACCACCACGGCGTCTGCCATGCCGAACACCAGCCGCCCCGAAGGCAAGGCCATCACCGGCTTGCGCACCGTCGGCGCAAAACGGCCGGCCAGTATGCCCTGCTCGTCGGTCAGCGTTACCTGTTCGCAGCGTTCAGCTTCCCAGGGCAGCCATGTGCGCAGGATGCGCAGGCTTTCGGCAAGGTGCTGCTCAGGCGTGCGGGCTTCGGCCCAGCGGTCCATCGGGCCGCCCGGCACCCCTTCGAACACCATGATCTCGCAAGGGCCGGACAGCGTCAGCGCGGGGAACACGAAATACTCGCCGATACCCGGAATCAGGTTGAAACAAACCCGCGAGTACGGACTGCGCGGTGTCATGCCATTCACATAGGTCAGGGCCAGGGCGCGCTGCGGCGCACTGAAAGGACTGCGCGTGGCATCGCGTTCGAAGCGGCCGACGATCTCGCCCTTGCCTGCCGCGAGCAGGACCAGGTCGTGCTCGCGCGCCAGGGCTTCCAGCTCCTCGACGCCGGCGTCGGCAATACGCAGATCGCCGCCACGCTGAACGAACGCCTCCATCCACGCCGGCATCTTGAGGCGCTGGTCGACCGCCTGTGCCGGGCGCTCCAGGGGCGCCGCCCAGTCGATCAGCTTCGCGCCGGGCTGCTCCGGATGCGGAATGGCCAGGCCGATCCCTTCCACGGGCGGGCATGCACCTTCCCACCAGTTCAAGTCCAGGTCGCGCTCGGTCTGCAGCGCGCGATCGAACATGCACTGGCTGGACATGACCTTGCCCGCCCGGACCTGATCCGGCGTGCGGTTGGTCAGCAGCGTCACCTGGTAACCCCTGGCCTGCAGGCCGAGGGCCATCTGAAGTCCGGACTGGCCGGCGCCCACAATGGCGATACGTTGGTTCATGGCAATCTCCTCCTTGAGGTGCTGCAACGGAAGTCGAAACCGGGCGGTGGCTGTCTCAGCCTGCCAGCCGCGGGATAGCGGGCACGTTGCGCTCTGGACCCATCGCCGAGTAGCCGCCGTCGACCGCATAGTCGGCGCCGGTGACGAAACTGGCATGGCTCGAACACAGGAACAGCACCACCTGGGCCACTTCGCCAGGCTGACCGACGCGCCCCGGCAGGTGGAAATCCGCTGCCACGCGGTCGGTCCGCTCCCGGTTGCCGCCGCTGACCTCGTCCATCAGCCGGCACCAGGTCCAGCCGGGCGAGACCGAGTTGACGCGGATATGGTCCGGAGCAAGGTCCATCGCCATGCTGCGGGTAAGCTGCCGGATGGCGGCCTTGGAGGCCGGATAGAGCCAGCGCCCGGTCTGCGCCACATTGGCCGAGATGCTGGTGAAGTTGACGATCGCACCGCCGCCGCGCGCCCGCATCGCCGCGTGCACGGCCTGCGCCAGCATCACCCCGGAGACCACATTGACGTCCAGTGCCGCCAGCCAGTCGCGGCGGCCGGATTTGAAGCCGTCGTCGAGATAGGTGCAGGCGAGGTTGACCAGGAAGTCGACCCCGCCGAAGTGCCTTACCACGTGCGCCACGGCCGCCGCCACCTGGGCATCGTCCGTGATGTCGGTACGCACGAACAGGGCGCGCTCACCCAGCTCCGCGGCAACGCGCTCGCCGCCGGCGGCGTCGATATCGAGAATGGCCACCCGCGTGCCGGCCTCGACAAAGGCCTTGGCCACGCCCGCGCCGATCAGGGTGGCGCCACCGCTGACGATGGCTACTTTGTCCTGCAGTCCTTCCATGACGTTGTCTCCTGGTATCCGGGGCGCCGCCCGGACGCCTTGGGTGATCGCCCGGCGCCGATGGCGCAGGGGTGCCCGAGGCGCGTGCCGGGCACGCTCCTTTGCTTGGTTACGTCGAGTTGCCAGGGCGCGGACGCGCCCGGCCTACTTGCCTTCGCTTTCCTTCCAGCGCGCCATCAGCGTGTTGGACGGCAGCGTTTCGTCGAGCAGCTTGCGGGCAGTCTCGACGCCGGCCACGGGCAGGCCGGCCGGGTCCAGTTTTCCGATCTGGACCAGCACGCTGGCCTGGTCCCAGTAGATATGCTCGTGATAGAGCTTGTCGCCACGGAACTTGACGATGGCGATCAACGGAATCTCCACACGCCTGCCGGTCGGTGGCACGCCTGGCAGCATCCAGTCGATCTCGCAGGTGTGCGTGAAACAGAACAGCAACTCGTCGACGATCTGGCTCGCCCCCACCGTGCGCGACAACGGGATCAGCGTGGTGTCGGGCGGATTGCTGTGGACGAAGTGGTTCTGGTAGAAGCGCCTGAGCTGGCGGTAGCCTACGCCGCCGGTCATGGTCGGGATATGGTTGACATAGGGCTCGGCCACCATGGTTGCCATGGTGGCGTCGACCTCACGGGTGGCGAATTCGTATTCGCAGTGCTTGTCCCAGAGGGCCGAGAAGTCGTAGTGCGGGCCCATCTCCGCGCGCAGCGCGGCAATCGAGCGCTGGTGCGCCATGAGTGCGGACGGGCGGTCGAAGTGCTCGCCGCCGGCGCGGGCAAACGCATGATCGACGCCAGCATAGACATACAGCTCGATGCCTTCCCTGCCGCCAAGGCTTGCCCGGATCTGCGCCTGGGCCTCCGGCGGGCAGAAGCCGTCGCGCTCGGCCACATGCAGCACCAGCCGTCCCTTGATGTTGGCTGCCTCATCCAGCGCGCGCTCGATGCCGACCCCGTAATACGCTACCGCGCACGCCACGCCGTCCAGGCGGCATGCCGCCAGGTAGGCCAGCTTCCCGCCCAGGCAGAAGCCCAGGACGCCGGTCTGGCCGACGCATTCGGGGCGCGCGCGCAACGCTTCCAGCGCGCTGCCCACGTCGAGCACGCCCTGGCGCTCGTCGAAGCGCTGGTACAGGTCCAGCGCGCGCTGGAAATCTTCGCCGCGGTCGCCCAGCTCGATGCCGGGGGCCAGGCGCCAGAACAGGTCCGGCACCAGCACCGTGTAGCCTTCCTCGGCGTAATAATCCGCCACGGCGCGCATGGTGGCATTGACGCCGAAGATCTCCTGGCACAACACGATCCCGGGGCCCTTGCCCGCTGCGGGCGTGGCCAGGTAGGCGTTGAACGTGCCGCTGCCGTCGGTCGTATGGATCTGGATAGTCTGGCCCATGGCCTGCGCTCCTGTGTTTTTTGGGGGTGGGCTGCTGTGCTGGATTCCATCATGCGTGATACGCACCGCAGCAAACTAGCCGCCGCCTGCAGCGGCTATCCAATTAGTGCAGGAAAATGGCTAGCCGGACAAGGGACGCGAAGAACCGATCCACTATAGTGTTGTGAAGGATCCCGTCCGCATCCCGGCCGAGCCCGATGCCGCTGCGCTGCGGCACACGCCAGGCCTACGCGGATGCCACCCAAGGAACGGCGCGCCAATGACGCCGAGGAGCGAGACAATGCCGCAGCCCCCCGCGGCCACGGCCGCCGAGCCGCTGGCCGGCGCCCTGCTGAACGACCCCACCCGGCTGGTCTTCGCCTCGACCGACCAGGCCCGGACGCGGGCTGCGGTCGGCGCGGTGTTCAAGCCGCACAAACTTACGATCGGCGGCACCACGCTGGCGGCGCGCATGCATCATGCGCCACTTGGAGCGGTATCGTTCAACCGGCTGGCTTATGGCGCCGAAGTGCAGATCGAGCCCGGGCCGCTCGACGACTTCCTGCTGGTGCAGATGCCTGTGGCCGGCCATGCGGAGATTCGTTGCGGCGAGCAGCAGATCCTGTCCGACCACGAGACCGCCTCGGTACTCACGCCCAGCGATGCAGTGCGCATGCGCTGGAGCCACGACAGCGACCAATTGATCGTGCGCATCGAACGCGGTGCACTGGAACGGATATGCGCGGCCTACCTTGGCCACCGGCCACAGCAGCCGCTGCGCTTCGAACTTGGGATGGCTTGGCGGCGCCTGGCAGCCTGGTACCAGCTGATGCACTACCTGACGGACACGCTGATGCTGGCACCCGATGCCGCGCGCCACCCGCTGACAGCCTGCCAGCTGGAGCAACTGGTTATCGGCACCCTGCTGACGGTGCAGCCGCACAGCCTCACCCAGGCGCTGCTGATGCGCGGCAAACCCCTGGCGCCACGTCATGTGAAGCTGGTCGAGGAGTACATTCATGCACATGCCCACGCCCCGCTGACGCCAGCCGCGCTGGCCGAGGTGGCGGGCGTCAGCCTGCGAGGGCTGTATGCCGGCTTTCGCGAGCATCGCGGCATCAGCCCGATGGCCTACCTGCGCGCGGTCCGGCTGGAACGGGTACGCCACGATCTGCTGAACGACAGGGCCGTCGACTCTGTTACGGCGGCGGCCCTGCGCTGGGGCTTCAGCCATCTCGGGCGGTTCAGCATCGAGTATCGCAAGAGCTTCGGAGAGCCACCGGGGCAGACACTCCGGCGGCGCGGGCCGGCATAGGCGGCAAGCGAAGAGGAGAGAAGAGGCACAAAAACAAAAACGGCGAACCGAAGTTCGCCGTTTTTGTTTGCGCAAAACCGCCTGGGGCGGTCTTGTGCTGAATACCTTACACCTTGATTTCGACGTCGACGCCGGCCGGCAGGTCGAGCTTCATCAGTGCGTCAACGGTCTTGTCGGTAGGATCGACGATGTCCATCAGGCGCTGGTGAGTACGGATCTCGAACTGATCACGGCTCGTCTTGTTGACGTGCGGCGAACGCAGGATGTCGAAGCGCTGGATACGGGTCGGCAGGGGCACCGGGCCCTTGACGATCGCGCCGGTGCGCTTGGCGGTATCCACGATTTCGGCTGCCGACTGGTCGATCAGGCGATAGTCGAAAGCCTTCAGGCGGATACGGATCTTCTGGTTCTGCATGATATTTCCTTTAAAGAGCGATGGGCGGCGAGCGCCCTGGAACAAGGGAACAGGCCGCCGGTATTGTACCGCCAGCCTGCTCCAGGAAGTTTGCT
>NZ_JARJLM010000519.1 GCF_029335485.1 Cupriavidus basilensis | reverse complement strand
TCATTGCATGGTCCCCGGCAGGATTCAGCTCTTGTGCAGCTTGAACACCCACACCGATCCGCCCTGCTCCAGGAAGTTCACGCGCTTGGCGACCTCGCCGCCCCACAGCGGCACCGCGCCGCCCCAGCCCGACACCACCGCCACGTATTGTTCGCCGCCGTCTTCCCAGGTGATCGGGGGCGCCACCACGCCGCTGCCGGTCTGGAACTTCCACAGCTCCTTGCCGGTCTTCGCATCGGCGGCTTTCAGGTAGCCTTCCGGCGTGCCCCAGAACACCAGGCCGCCAGCCGTGGTCATCACCCCGCCCCACAGCGGCGCGTTGTTCTTGACCTCCCACTCGATCTTGCCGGTCTTGGGGTTGATGGCGCGCAGCGCGCCGATGTAGTCCTCGTTCAGCGGATGGATGGTGAAGCCCGCGCCAAGGTAGGCCGCCCCCTTCTTGTAGCTGATCGGCTCGTTCCAGATATCCATGCCCCACTCGTTGGCCGGTACGTAGAACAGGCCGGTTTGCGGGCTGTAGGCCATCGGCTGCTGGTTCTTGCCGCCGAGGAAGCCCGGCGCGGCAAAGGCCGACTGGCCCTTCTTCGGGTCGGTGCCGGCGGCGGGATCGCCAGGGCGGCTCTCCGTCACGTAATTGGGCCGCCCGGTCTTCAGGTCGATGCTGGTGGCCCAGGTGATCTTCTTGACGAAGGGGAAGGCATTGACCAGCTTGCCGTTCCTGGCGTCGTTGACATAGAAGAAGCCGTTGCGGTCGGCTTTGCCGCCCACGCGCTTGCCATCGAGATCGAAGGTCACGAACTCGTTGACGCCGTCGAAATCCCAACCGTCGTTGGGGGTGTTCTGGTAGTGCCACACGATCTTGCCGGTGGCCGGATCGAGCGCCACGGTCGAGGCCGAGTAGAGGTTGTCGCCCTTGCGGATGTGGCTGTTCCACGGCCCCGGATTACCGGTACCGAAGTAGACCAGGCCGGTCTGCGGATCGTAGGTGCCGCCGAGCCAGGTGGCCGCGCCGCCGGTCTTCCAGGTCTCGCCGGGCCAGCTGGCGTTCAGGGTCCCGGTCATGCCGTTCTCGGTCTTGTTGCCGTCCTTGTCGTACTTGTAGCCCATATGGCCTTCGACCACCGGCCGGGACCACACCATCTGGCCGGTCTTGGCGTCGCGCGCCTCGACCCGTCCCACCACGCCGAACTCGCCGCCGGACACGCCGGTCAGCACCATGCCTTTGACGATCAGCGGCGCCGCGGTGTACGAGTAGCCGGCGGTGTAGTCCTCGATCTTCTCTTTCCATACCACCTTGCCGGTGTTCTGGTCGAGCGCCACCAGTTGCGCATCGAGCGTGCCGAAGATCACCAGGTTGTCATACAGCGCAGCGCCACGGTTGACCACGTCGCAGCAGGGCATGATGCCTTCGGGCAGGCGCTGCTCGTATTTCCACAGCTTGGCGCCGGTCTTCAGGTCGAGCGCGTAGATGCGGGAATAGGAGGCGGTCACGAACATCTTGCCGTCGTGGATCAGCGGCTGCGATTCCTGCCCGCGCTGTTTTTCGCCGCCGAAGGAGAACGACCAGGCCGGCACCAGCTGGCTGACGTTCTTTGTGTTGATGCGGGTCAGCGCGGAAAAGCGCTGTCCTTGCGTGCCCATCCCCCACGACAGCACGTCGCCTGGCGACTTCGCGTCGTTCTCGATCATGGCATCGGTCACCGCGGCGTGCGCCGCCAGGCTCGCGGCAGTCGCCGCGAGCACCATCATCACTCGTAACGTCCTCATCGTTTGCTCCTCTCTCTTGTTGTCGATCTTCGCTGGTGTGCCACGCACACCAGACAGACTCCTGGCAATTCCCATGCCAATGGAAAACACGGGCATCCGGCCCCGGCAGTGGCCTGCGGACACCCCGGCGGCGTACCAGCGCGGAGCATTCCGTCGAGGTTGTTGCGGAATTGAACAGCGTGCGTTCGCCGCTGCTTCAGCGCTGATGCACTTCAGCACTTCAGTGCTTCAGCGCGGCCTCCTCATAGGCCGGGTAGAGATGCGTCACATTGCGCAGGTACTCGGCAGGCATGGCGCCCCAGCGGGCATACTCTTCGGGCACGGGCATGGCGATCACTTCGGCCAGGTCGCGCCCTTGCGACGCCGCCTCGGTCATGCGCGCGTCAAGCCAATGCAGGTAGCCACGCGTCTGCGCGATGGCGTCCGCGCTGCTGAGCGCCGGCCCGTGGCTGGGAATCAGTAGCCGCGCGCCGCTGTCGCGCTGCAGCGCCTGCAAGCGGTCGAGGCTGGCCAGCCAATGCCTGATGTCCGCATGTGGCGTGGTCGGCACGCGCTCGCGGAAGGCCACGCCACCCGCGAACACGATGCCGGCGCCGCGGTCCAGCACCACCAGGTCGTCGGGGGTGTGGCCGTCCATCCGGATCAGCTCGAGGGTGTGCCGGCCGATCGTGCGCTTGCCCGGCGTCAGCTCGTGGCGCGGCGGTGCCGGCTCCGTGTCGCGCATCCAGTCGCCGCACATGCGGTAGAGGTTGTCGGCATAGGCCGGCCCCTCGCGCTGCGCGCCCGCGATGGTGCCGGCCAGGGCGCTGGCGCCCACGTCCGCGTAGGCCTGGTTGCCGAAGAAATAGTCGGGATGCAGGTTGAGATTGAGCACCAGGCGCACCGGCGCCGCGGTGACCGAGGCGATGGCGCGGCGCTGCTGCTCGCCGTACCGGCGCGACGGACCGGTATTGATCACCACCACGCCGTCGCCGGTATCGATAAAGGCGGTATTGATGATGTTGCAGCCGTTGTCCGGCGCGAAATCCGCGTTGGCGCCCTCCAGCAGCCACACATCGGCGGCGATCTGGCGGGGCGCGAGGCGATAGTCCTCCGCCTGCGCGCTCACCGCCTGCACCGCCAGCAACAGCAGTATCCCGAGCGCTCGTTTCATGGCGTCACCTGCGCCGCGATGCGGTTGCCGTTGTTGTCGCGGCCAGCCACCGTCATGCCGCGCTCGATGGCTTCGCGCAGGTCGAAGGAGAAGATCGGGTTCTCCGCCACCGGCTCGTGCAGCGTCAGGCGCAGCATCGGCTGCCGGGCGCCATCGGACAGGGTCAGCGACTCGATATGGAATGCCGGGATGCCCGCCACCAGGCCGGTATCCATCGGGTGCATCACGCGCAGCCGCACCCGGCCGCCGCTGCCGCCGAGGCCGGGAAACACGCGCGACTCGACCCGGTTCAGCGTGGTGCTCCACGAGCCGTCGCGGCGCGTGGCGCCAGGCACCGTGCAGCCGCCGCCGCTGGCATCCACCATGGTCCCGCCGACATGCCACACGCCATCCCGCGTACGGGCCGCGACGCGCACCGGCGAGGCCTGCTCCAGCTTGAAGCGGAACGACAGCGAAGGGCGCACCTTGAGCGGCTCGAACTCGAGCACCGTGCGGATCGGGTTGCGGTCCACCGCCACCACGATGCGATCCACCTCGCCCAGCGCCGAGGCGTCGAAGGCGATCGGCACCCGCATCGGATCTTCCGCGAAGGCGGGACCGGTCACCTTGACGCGGCTGTCGAACACGACCGGGGCCAGCTTCAGGGCTTCCCTGTGGACCAGCGTCCACTGCGGCGACTGGAAGGGGTCGCGGCTATCCGACGCCCGCGCGCCCGCAACGGCAAGCGCCAGGCAAGCGGCCAGCGGCAATACGGCGGCGCGCCTCATGCCGGGCCTCCGGCCTGCCGCGCGCGCCGCACCATCCCGCGCTGGGGATCGTAGCCGAGCAGCGCCAGGGCGAAGAACGCCGCCGCGCAGCCGGCTACCACGGCCAGGCTCTCGCGCGCTACCTGCCCGTACAAGGCGAAGCGGATCGCCTCCACGGCATGGGTGAAGGGGTTGAAGCGCGCGAGCTGGTAGACCACGGTGGCGCCGGATTCCTCCAGCTTCCAGAGCGGATACAGCGCGGAACTGATGAAGAACATCGGGAAGATCACGAAATTCATGGTGCCGGCGAAGTTTTCCAGCTGGCGCACGTGCACCGACAGCAGCAAGCCCAGCGCGCCCAGCATCAGCGCCGCCAGCACCATCGCCGCCAGCGCGCCGGGCAGGAAGGCCGGCGCGAACGTCACGTCGAAGCACATGGCGACAAGCAGGAAGGCCACCATCTGCAGCAACGACAGCAAGGTGCCGGCGGCCAGCTTGCAGGCCAGCAGCCACGCCCTGGGCAGCGGCGCGGTCAGCAGCAGGCGCATCACGCCCATCTCGCGGTCATACACCATGGCCAGCGAAGACTGCATGCCATTGAACAGCGCGATCATGCCGAGCAGGCCAGGCGTCACGTAGACCTTGTATTCGATATAGGTGTCGTAGGGCGGCACGATGGCGACGCCGAGCGCGTTCTGGAAGCCGGCAGCGAACACCAGCAGCCACAGCAGCGGCCGCACCAGGGACGAGAACAGCCGCCCCGGCTGCCGGAAGAACTTGTGCAGTTCGCGTCCGGCTACCGCGCGCAAGGCACGCCAGCCGTGGATCAGGATGGTAGTCATGGACTGGGCCTCGCTCCCTTATTTGCCGGGCCGGCACGCGGTGTCGGCCGCATCGGCGCCCAGCGTGTCGAGATTGTTCTTGGGATGCAGCACGCCTTCCACCGGCGCCACGCCGGCCACGCCGTCGGCATGCGCCAGCAGGAGCGGCTGCCGCAACTGGCGGTCCCAGCGCCGGAAGGACAGCGGCGGCCCCTTGAAGCCATCCACCACCACCGCCTCGGAGACCAGCGCCTCGGCCTGCCCGGCAAAGCCGGCCTTGGGCTGGCGCGCCACGCTTTCGGCAATGGCCTTTACCGCCACCCATGCGGCCCAGTCGTAGCCTGTCATGGGACGGCCCGCCGCCTTGACGAAGCGCCGGTTGAGCTGCGGCCCGCCGTTGCGCTCCCAGGCCCAGTGCCAGGCCTGGGCGGTCAGGCCGCTGGCGCCCACCACCGGGCGCGGCAACTGGGTCGCATAGGGCACGCCGCGCGCGAACTCGCCGTCGGCGTCGGCCACCACCACCACGTCGTAGTCCACGCCGGTGGTCAGCAGGTTGAGATTGCCCTGCTCCCGCTCGCGCGGATCGTTCGACAGCCTGAATGCGCGCTGCGCCGACCACGCGATGCCGAAGCGGCGCGCGGCCTGCGTGAGCGCCGCGCGCTGCTCGGCGTCGGCCGGCAGCGGGCCGCTCAGCAACAAGGCGCGGCGCCATTTGCGCAGCGCCAGGTATTGCATCAGCGCGTCCGCCTGCATGCGGCGGCTGGGCAGCGTGTGCAGCAGGTGCGGCGCGCAGGCGGCGCCGCGCAATGCGTCGTCATCCGCTGACACGTTGAACAGCAGCGCTTCGCCGGGGCTGACCGCGGCGGTCGCCAGCCTGACCGCCTGCGCCGGCAGGTCGAGCAGGATAAAGCGCGTACCCTGCCGCGCGAGGCTGGCTACCAGGGGCCCCACCGCGGCTTCGCCGCTGGCCTCGAACGTATCCAGCCGGAGGGCCTGGCCGGCAGCCTCCAGCGCGAAGCGCGATTCCGCCACCGCCACGCGCGCGCCGTCCACGGGACGGCCCTGCGGCTGGCCGGGATAGCGTTGCTCCATCCGCCGGGGCTCGTAGCGCGCATCGCCGGCCAGCGACACCATGGCCACACGCACCTCGGCGGCCTGCGCGGTCGCCGCCAGCAGGCCGAACACGGCCAGCCAGAACCACCTGCCCGGCAGACTAGTCATCGATCGCCACCGAATGCGGCACCCTGCCCGCCTTGAGCGTGGCCACTGCCTTGTTGCTGGCGGTATCGACCACGCTGACGTCGTCCGACAGCCCGTTGGCGACGTAGAGCAAGGCGTTGTCGCGCGTCAGCGCCAGGCCCCAGGCGCGGCGGCCGACCAGCACATAGTCCAGCACCCGGCGTGAAGCCACATCGACCACGGCCACGTGGTTGGCGCGGCCCAGCCCGATGTAGGCACGCTTGCCGTCGCTGCTTGCCGCCAGCCCGACCGGCGTCACGTCCTCGGCACGAAACCCCTTGGGCGCGAAGGCGATGGTCTGCACCACCTCCAGCGTATCGGTGCGGATCACGCTGACGCTGGCGGCCAACTCGTTGGTCACCCACAGCTCCTTGCCGTCCATGGCCAGCAGCAGGCGGCGTGGCCGGTTGCCGACCCGGATATTCCTCACCAGCTTGCGCGACGCCACGTCGATCACATGGACCAGGTTGGCCACTTCCGAGGTGACGTACACCCGCTTGCCGTCCGGGCTGGCCTTCACGCCTTCGGGCTCCTCCCCCACCTTGACGGCGAACACCCGCTTGCCGGACGCGATATCGTAGGCCGAGAGTAGTCCGTCTTCCTCGTTGGAGACATAGAGCGTGCTGCCGTCCGGGCTGAGGTCGAACAGTTCCGGGTCGTCCCCGACCGGCAGCGAGGCCAGGGTCTTGCGGCTTGCCACGTCGATCACGTCCACCCGGTTGTCGTCGCTGCAGGCCACGTACAGGCGCCGCCGGTCCGGCGAGAACTGCAGGTGGCGCGGCCGCTTGCATTGCCGCCAGACGGCAATCAGTTGCCTGCTGCTTGCACTGTAGGCAGCCACGGTATCGTCTTTCTCGCTGGATACGAAGACCTGGCCGGTGGCGGCGCGGCTGCCGGCGGCGCCAGCCACGCCGGCGGCAATCAGCAACAGCATGGCGGCCAGCGTGGCGCAGGCGATCCAGCCCGGGGTTGGCGGCTTGTTCATGCGGGAACGCGCTCGGTGGCGGGGGTCGGGGATGCGGTGAATGTGGTCAGGGCCAGGAAGGCCTGCTCCAGGCTGTCGCGCTCGGCGGCGCCGCGCAGCGCGGCCGGCGTGCCATCGAAGCGCACCGCGCCGCGATGCAGCACGATCACGCGATCCGCGTGCTCGACCTCCTGCACCAGGTGCGTGGCCCACAGCACGCCGGCCTGCGACTGCGCGGCCAGCCGGCGCGCATCGGCAACGATCTGCGCGCGCGAGGCCGGATCGAGCCCGACGGTGGGCTCGTCCATCAGCAATACGGCGGGTTCGTGCAACAGCGCGCGGGCCAGCTCCACTTTGCGCCGGTTACCGCCCGAGAGTTCGCGCACGGGCGCGCCGGCCCGCGCCGACAGGCCGAAATCGTCCAGCAGCCGGGCGATGCGCGGCGCGGCAATGCGGCGGGGCAGGCCATGCAGGCCGGCATGGAAATGCAGGTTGGACAGGACCGACAGGTCCAGGTCGATGGCGGGCTGCTGGAACACGATGCCGAGCCGGGCCAGCGCGCGCACCGGGTGGCGCTGCATATCCACGCCCATGACCGTGACCTGCCCCGCGTCGGCCACGAACAGGCCGCTGAGGATCTGGAACAACGTGGTCTTGCCCGCGCCGTTGGGGCCCAGCAGCGCCACGAACTCGCCGCGCCGCACGTCGAGCGAGACGCCATCCAGCGCATGCTGGCTGCCAAAGCGCTTGCGCACGGCCTGGCAGCGCAGCGCCAGAGGGGATTCGTCGGCCATCACAGGTGCTCCTTCGGCTGGGCCGTGCCTACCCGCTCGGCAAAGCGCCGCTCGGTTTCCCAGGCGCGCTGCAGGTAGGCTTCGTACTGGGCGATGTTCAGGTAGGTCAGTTCCTGGTCGTACCTGGCCAGCTCGGCTACGTGGCGGGGTTGCTGCATGGCGGTGCGGAACGCGTCGTGCAGGCGGCTGACGATCAGCGGGTCGGTACCGCGCGGCACGCCGATGCCATAGGGCGAGTTATGGACCGCATGATCGAAGCCCAGCTCGCTCACGGTGGGCACGTCCGGCCAGCGTGCCGAGCGCTGCGCGCTGAAGACCGCCAGCAGGCGCATCCGCCCGCTCTCCACGAAGGGCGCGAAGCCGGTGGAATTCACGCCCGCCATCAGCGAGCCGTTGGCCACTGCCAGCATCTGGTCCGCCGTGCCGCGATAGGGCACGTGCACGTAACGCACGCCGCTGCGGCCGAGCACATCCTCCATGGCGAGGTGGGCGGTGGTGCCGATGCCGGTGGAGCCCACCGTCAGCGCGCCGGGATGGGCGCGGCCCCAGGCGATCAGGTCGTCCAGCGTGCGGAACGGGCTGTCGGCCGGCACCACGACGCCGAAGGTATAGCCGGAGATCATCAGTACCGGCTGGATGTCGCGCAGCGGCTGCCAGGTGGTCTTCTGCTGATGGGGAAAACGGTAGACCGTCAGCGGCAACTGGCCGATGGTGTAGCCATCCGGCCGCGCGGCGGCAAGCGCGCCGCCCACCAGCGTGCCGCCGGCGCCCGGTTTGTTCTCCACCACGATGGGCTGCCCCAGTTCGCGCCCGGCCAGCTCCGCCAGCACGCGCATCGAGATATCGGTGGCGCCGCCGGCCGGCCACGGCACGATCAGCGTGATCGGGCGCACCGGATAGCGTTGCGCGCCGTCCGCCGGCGCGGCCAGCGCATTGGCCAGGCCGAAGCAGAGCAGCAGCGCGAAGGCAAGGCGGCGGAGCATGGCGTGGCAGGTGGTGGAAGTGTTCATGCCGGCCAGAAGAGCAAGGCCGATACCATGTGCAGCGCAGCATGCGCCTTGCCGGGGCCGGGGCCTTGTCCGGCATTACCTTGCGGGCGGGCAGCCGCAGCCACCGTGCCGCGCGTTGTGCAATGCGCTGGGGGCGGCTGTCCCGCCATGGAACACGCTGCAGGCACCAGCGCCCGCGCTGTCCCGTTTTGCAACAGGCGGTCAGCCGAAACCGTGCTCCACCGCATAGCGATGCATCTCGACACGGTTCGCCAGCCCCATCTTCTTGCGGATCAGCGTCTGGTAGTTCGCCACGGTCTTGGTACTGAGATAGAGCTGGGCTGCCACTTCCTCGATGGCCGTGCCGCGCGCGAACAGCCGGAACAGGTCGAACTCGCGCGGCGACAGGGCCAGGTGAGGCGGCGGCCGGCTGCCGGCATCGACCAGGCCGGCGATGTCGTCGGACAGCGCCGGCAGTCCATTGGCCACCTTGCGCACGGCATCCACCAGCGCCTCCGGCGCGCTGCTCTTGGTCAGGTAGCCGGCGGCGCCGGCCCGCATGGCCTGGCTGACGATGGCGGCGCTATCGTGCATGCTGAACACCAGGATCCGTAAAGCGGGCACCCGCGCGCCCAGCCGTTGCAGCACCTCCATGCCGCCGCGCCCGGGCATCGACAGGTCCAGTATCAGCACGTCGGCCGGATGCTGCGTCAGCCAGGCATAGGCGGCATCGCTATCGGCGAACTCGGCCACCACGCGGACTCCCTCCTCCAGTTCGAGCAGCCGCCGGTATCCGGTGCGCACTACCGCGTGATCATCGGCGATGACAACGTCGATCGTTTTCATTCGCTACGGCTCCCATGCGATGGAACGGGCTCGCCGCAGGCTTGCGGTGCGAGCGGAAAGCTTGCGGCGAGCCTGCAGCCAGGCGTGGCAGGCTGCGCGGCTTGTGCCGCCGGCACCAAAGCCGGCCCGATATGCAGCGTGCCGAGATGCGCCCAGGCGCGCTCCTGCATGCCCCGCAGGCCATGGCTGTGCTGCAGCGCGGCTGCGATATCGGCAATGCCCTGGCCATCGTCCTCCACGCTCCAGCGCACTTCGCCGCAGGGCGTGGCCGCGATGTGGATCGCCACGTGCCGCGCGCCGGCATGGCGCATGACGTTGGTCAGCGCCTCCTGCGTCATCCGGTACAGCGTGAGGACCAGGTCCGGACCCGGCACCACACCGCCAAGCGCCACCTCGCAATCCACCCGCACCTGCTGGCCCGGCTGGTCGCGCCAGGCCTGCACCAGGTCTTGCAGCAGGCGTTCCACCGACGCCAGCCGGCCGTCGGGCTGCGCGCCGTGCGGCCGCAGCCGGTGCAGCAGATGGCGTACCTCGTGCTGGATCCTGGCGCAATGCCCGGCCAGGTCGTTGGCCACGAGTTGCAGCACGGGTTCATGGGCGCTCTTGCGCACCAGGTAGGCGGCATCGGCGCGCATCGCGGTCAGCACCTGGCCGAACTCGTCATGCAGTTCCCGCGCCAGTCGCGCGCGCTCGCTTTCCTGGGCGGTCAGCAGCTTGCGGCTCAGGGCGCGGCGCTCGGCCTGCGTCTCATCCAGCGCGCCGGCCAGATGATTGAGCGCGCGGCGGATCTGCTCCATCTCGCGCGTTCGCATGGGCGGCAGGCGCACGCTGTAGTCCTTGTTCTCGTAGCGCTGGATGGCATCCAGGATCTGCTGCAGGGGCGAGAAAGCCCGCCGCGCGGCCCAGTGGATGCCTAGCAGCAGGAGCGCGCTGTAGACCGCGAGCACGGCCAGGGTGCCGGCCATGTCGTTCTGCGCCTCCTGGATTTCGCTGGCCGGGTTCCAGCGCAAGGCGGCGTGGTAAGTGGCGCCATCGTGCCCACGGATCTCCCAGGTGCTTTCCAGCCTGGCCGCGTCGGCCCGCAGGAAAGCAAGCAGGCGGCCCAGGGCCGACCCATCGCGCGGCTGCGGTGCGCTTACCAGCACGCGGCCAGCGCCGTCTTCCAGGTGCAGCCACAGGTGGCGCATCTGCGCCGATGCATTGATGGCACGCAGGACCGCGAGGTGGGCCTCGCGTTCGACCGGGGTCGCGTGGTGCAGGGCGGACAGGCGGGGGATCAGCTGCGCCATCGCATCGGCGCCGCGGCGTTCGTCGCCGACGGCCCGCACTGCGAGCCACAGCGCCACCGCCAGCGCGCAGCACAGGCACGCCGCGGCGATCCACAGGGCACGGCTGACCAGGTAGCGCGACATCGTCATGGCAGTGCTGTCTCCGAATGATGGCCGTGACCGGTTGGGATCGCTCGCGGATCGGGAGGTTTTCCCGACGCCAGAGGTACGGAACCTGCTCCCTGTCCCTCCAGCTGTTCCCGCCAAGCCGGCACCCAACGCAGGTGCCCCGGCCAATTATCCAGAGGAGATGCAAGATGCCAGCCAACCCGTTCCCGCTGCAGGACCGACCAGCACCGCGCAGCGCCTGCCCGCGCCGCGACGCGGCCTGCCGCACCGCGGCCACCGCGATAGCGCTAGCCGCGGCGCTGCTGGCCGCCGGGCCCGCTGTTGCACAACAGGACAACAGTGCGCAATCCGGGGACAGCGCCGTGCTGCCGGAGGTCC
>NZ_JARJLM010000518.1 GCF_029335485.1 Cupriavidus basilensis | reverse complement strand
GCAGGTTGCGCACGCTGGCGCGCAGGTCGAGCCGCCGTGGGTCCGGGTTGTCGAGCAGGCGCATATGCGCGGCGAATTCCTGCCCGGGGCCCAGGCTGGTGCCCAGGTGGGAGCCCGGCCGGAAGCCGCCCGCGCGGGCAGGCAGCCGGTAGTGGAATTCGTGCAGGCCGCTCATGGCGCGCTCTCCTGTCAGGGCGAGGCAATGGTGCCCATGATCTTGCGCACCAGCGCGTCGGACAGCTCCGCCCGGCGCAGTTCATAGACCGGCGTGAAGAACACGCGATGGCCAAGCGCCGACGGCAGTACCGCATGGATGTCCTCCGGCAGCAGGTGGGTGCGGCCCGCCATCCATGCCACCACGCGCGCCGCCCGCAGCAGGGCGCTCATGCCGCGCGGGCTGGCGCCGGCGAGAATCAGCCGCTCCATGTCGACGCCCTCCAGGCGGATGCCGAAACGCTGCGGCGCCTCGCTGGCTTCCCACAACTGCAGTACGTAGCGTTCGATGGCCTCGCTGGCCTGGATGCTGCGCTGGATGATCGCGGCGATGCCGTTCAGTTGCGCCCAGGGCAGGACATCCGGCTCGACCTGCGCCAGCAAGGCATCGGTATCGTGGAAGGCCGGGTCGAAGACGAGCGCGCGGCGGATGCCGGGGTCGGCCGGCGTGGCGATATTCAGCTCGAACATGAAGCGGTCGCGGGCGGCCGAGGCCAGCTCGAAGGTCTCCTCTTTCTCGACCTTGTTGCGGTCGGCGAACACCGTCATATGCGCAAAACGGTACTCGCGGTTGAAGGCCGACACCGAGCGCTCGGCCATCGCCCGCAGCAGCAGCGACTGGACCTGCGGCCGGGCCCGGTTGATCTCGTTGAAGAAGAACGTGGTCAGCCGTTCGCCATGGCGCAGCAGCGGGCCGGGGTCGATGCGCGGCCGGCTCTGCGCGTCCACATAGCTGTGATAGACCAGGTCGCCCGGCATCAGGTCGATGGTGCCTTCCACCCGCTCGAAATCGCCGCCGATGGCGCGGGCAAAGGCGCGCAGCACCGTGGTCTTGCCCACGCCGACGTCGCCCTCGAGCAGCACGTGGCCGCGCGCGAACAGCGCGACGTTGATCAGGCGGATGATCTGCGGCTGGCCGATCACCGCCTTGGCCACCTCGCGCTCCACGCGCCGGGCGCTGTCGCGCCAGTCCTGGAGCTTCTCGTCTGGTGTCATCGGATCCTCTGATGCTGTGCGGCATGGGGCGATGGCCGCGGCCCGCGCCTGGAGCGCGGTAGCTGCCGGCCGTCAATCCAGGGATCATTTGCACAAGACATGCCAGGACGGCGCCATGCCGCGTCCGGCTACGCGCCGGGACGCGGTCTCCGGGGAATTGGCGCGCTCCGGAACGAACCGACCGCCGGTCCGGGGCCGTACCGGCCAGTACGGACCGGCGCACTCTGTTGCAAGGCGAAGCAGAGTGTTGCAGCGCCGGTACGGCGCCGCGCATGGCGCCGGCGCTAAATCAAGCCATGCTCCCGCGCATAGCGATGCATCTCCAGCGCATTCCCCAGCCCCATCTTCTTGCGCAGCATGGTCTGGTAGTTGGCCACCGTCTTGACGCTCAGGAACAGCTGCCCGGCGATCTCATCCACCTGCTGCCCCTGCGCCAGCAAGCGGAACACATCGAATTCCCGTGGCGACAGGCCAAGATGGGGCACCTCGGCCCGCCGCCCGCCGATCTGGCCCAGTGCGTCCCTGACGTCGTCCGACAGCGGCCGCTCCCCCCGCATGACCAGCCGTACGGCATCGACCAGGGTATCGGGCGGGCTGCTCTTGGTCAGGTAGCCGCAGGCGCCGGCCTTGAGCGCCTGCGCCACCAGCGCGGGGCTATCGTGCATGCTGAACACCAGCACGCGCAGGCCTGGCAGGCGGCTGCCAAGCCTGTGCAGGGTTTCCAGCCCGCCGCGCCCCGGCATCGACAGGTCGAGGATCAGCACGTCGGCCTCGTGCCGCGTCAGCCAGCCATAGGCGACGTCGGTATCGCCGAACTCCGCCACCACCTCGATGCCCGCTTCCAGCTCCAGCAGGCGCCGGTAGCCGGTGCGCACCACGGCGTGGTCGTCCGCGATCGCCACCCGGATGCATTCCGTCACCATGTCGCCATGCCCTCATGCCTCCTGCGGCCGGTCTGCACGATGGCGCGGCACCGCCGGCTCGCGATCGCCCGCCAGGCGGAAGCTCGCGGCGAGCCGCAGGCCCGGCCGGGCCGCGCCGGGCGCCGCCGCGCCGATGCCGATCTCGCCGCCGTGCGCCCATACGCGCTCGCGCAGGCCGTCCAGCCCGTGGCCCTGGTGCGTTGCCGGGCCGGGCGCCGCTGGCGCGGCGGCAGCGATGCCAACGCCGTCGTCTTCCACCGACCAGTGCACCTCGCCGGCCCCTGCGGCCCGCAGCGACACCGTTGCCCGGCTCGCCCGCGCGTGGCGCACGACGTTGGTCAACGCCTCCTGGGTCATGCGGTACAGCGACACGGCCAGGTCGTCCGGCAAGACGGCTCCGTTCAGCGCGAGCCGCAAGGAGAAGACAGTGCGCCCTCCCGGCTGGCCGCGCCAGCCCTGCACCAGTTCGCCCAGCATGCGCTCCAGCGGCACCGGCCCGCTGCCAGGCAGCAGGCCGTGCGGGCGTAGCCCGCGCAACAGCGCCTTCACGTCCAGGTGGATACGCTCGCAGTGGCCGGCAAGGTCCTGCGCCACGGCGTTCAAGGCCGGATCGGCGCCCGTCTTGCGCACCATGTAGGCGGTATCGGCACGCATCGCGGTCAACACCTGCCCGAATTCGTCGTGCAATTCCCGGGCCAGCCGCGCGCGCTCCTGCTCCTGCAGGGTCAACACCCTGAGGCTGAGCGCGCGGCGCGTCGCCTGGGTGTGGGCAAGCGCGCCGGCGAGGTGGTCCAGCGCCCGGGCTATCACATCCAGTTCGCGCGTCGGCATGACCGGCAGGCGGTACGCGTAGTCGTTGCGCTCATAGCGCGCGATCGCATGCAGGATATCGCGCAACGGCGCCAGCGCGCGCCGCACCGCCCACCAGATGCCCCCCAGCATCGCGGCGCTGAACAGGCACAGCAGCGCCAGCACGCCGACGATGTCGCCGAGGGCTTCGCGCTGCTCGCTGCGCGGGTTCCATATCAGGCTGGCCTGCCAGTGCCTGCCGTCGCCGCGCGCGATCCGCCAGGTATGGGCCGGCGCGGCCGGCGCCGCGGCTGGGCCTTGCCAGCGGGCCTGGACCCGCTGCCAGGCCAGGAGCAGCGCCGGCACGGCCGCCTCCACCGCCGGCGCCACCAGCACGCGGCCTTCGCCATCCTTGAGCAGCAGTTGCAGGTGACGCAGTTCCCCCGAGGCGTTGATCCGGCGCAAGGCGTCCAGGCTTGCGGCGTCGCCGGCCGGCCCGCTGCCCTGCAGCGCCGCCAGGTGCGCGACCAGCTCGGCGGTGCGCAGCGCGCCGATGCCTTCGTCCCGCACGTTGGCCTGCGCCTGCCACAGCGCCGCCAGCAAGGCGCAGCACAGGCCGGGCAGGATCACCCACGCCGCGCGGCGCATCAACAGGCTCGACATCTCCATGGCTCCCGCCTCCTCCGGTTTCATGTCATTCCACGCCTGGCGTGGTGTCCCCGCCGGCAAAACCAGGTCGGGATTTTTTCCTGGCCGCAGCGGTATGGGAAGTGCTTGAGCAGGAGCGGATAGCCCCCCCGATAACAAGACGAGGAGACCCGCCATGCCCCTGGCACCGATGCCGCCACACCGCCCTTGCCTTCCCGCCCCGCAAAAAGTGCCGGGGTTGCGCCGCACCCTGCTGGCACGCGCCGTGGTCCGGCTGTGCCTGCCGCTGGCGGCCGGCGCGGCATCGGCCCAATCCGCCCCCGCCCTCCCAGCGGGTTCCGTGCCTGGAACGCCGGCGGCCATGGCGGCGACCGCGCCACGCGATACCTTGCCGTATCCGGTACAGACTGTCACTTCGGGAAACACCGGCCATCCGCCCGCGCCGGCACCGGACCGGATTGCGCAATCCGGGGACAGCGCCGTGCTGCCGGAGGTCC
>NZ_JARJLM010000517.1 GCF_029335485.1 Cupriavidus basilensis | reverse complement strand
TTTCTTTTGGTTACTTTTCTTTACGAGTAAAGAAAAGTGACACCTCCATGTGCCCATGAGCCCGACGCCACTCCGCCTTTAGGCCCTGCAGACCTGAATCAGGTCCCTACAACAGCATGAGGTCCTACTGAAAACCAAATACCTCCATGCGCCCAAGAGCCCGACACCACCCCGCCTTTAGGCCCTGCAGACCTATCTCAACCGCCCAGCCATTGAACCCAAACGATGGAATGGAAATACGCCGAATGGATATCAAGGTTGAAGGAATCGACATTAACAAGAACACGCCGGCTCTGACTTCTTTTCCTGACTGCGCGAGCCGCCGGTTCACCAATGACGAGCCGGGAATCGCCACGCCGTTGGCGTACCTGGCTGAGCATAACGCTCAAGGTCAAATCGATCGCGTCGTGCCGGAAGCGACCGGCGGTTATGAGACGCGGGTCAGCATCGCACTGGCTGGCGCAGGACTTCCGATAGCGTTGGTCAATCCACCACGGTGAAGAGCGGTCGGCCATGGCAAAACACCATGGCCACTTGACACGATTGCTCTGCCTGCGAGGGGAGAGGGAGTAAACACAGTCGCCATTCCAAATGGTCTTGGCGTATCCGGTCTGCTTCGTTCAGCGCAGCGCCCGCATCTTGCGCCCGATCAAGCCACCTTGCCGCGCGCCGAGCGCCTGGCCAGCCAGCCCAGGATGCGCGGGATCAGCACCACCGCCACCGTCATGGCCAGGATGGTGGCCGAGATCGGCTGGGTCACGAAGACCGACCAGTCGCCCTGGCTGATCGACAGCGCATTGCGCAACTGCTTCTCGGCGATGGGGCCCAGGATCATGCCCACGATCACCGGCGCGGTGGGGAAGTCGAAGCGGCGCATGGCCATGCCCAGCACGCCGATCACGAACAGCAGCAGCAGGTCGAACCACGACTGGCGGATGCCGTAGGCGCCCAGGCCCGCGAAGATCAGGATGCCGCCGTACAGCAGCGGCGTGGGAATGCGCAGCATGCGCACCCACAGGCCGATGGCCGGCAGGTTCAGCACCAGCAGCATCACGTTGCCGATATAGAGCGAAGCCAGCAGGCCCCACACCAGGTCGCCCGAGGTCTGGAACAGCATCGGGCCCGGCTGCAGGTTGTAGTTCTGGAACGCCGCCAGCAGGATCGCGGTGGTGTTCGAGGTCGGGATGCCCAGCGTCAGCAGCGGGGCCAGCGTGGCAGTGACCGCGGCGTTGTTGGCGGCCTCGGGGCCGGCCACGCCTTCGATCGCGCCAACCGTGCCGAACTCGCCCTGGTGCTTGGACAGCTTCTTCTCGGTGGCGTACGACAGGAAGGTCGGGATCTCGGCGCCGCCGGCCGGGATCAGGCCGAACGGGAAGCCGATCACGGTGCCGCGGATCCAGGCCGGCACCGAGCGCTTCCAGTCCGACTTGGTCATCATGATCGAGCTGAGCCGGTTGAAGCTGCCGTCGGGCTGCGGGAAGAAGGCGTTGAACAGCGCCTCGCCCACCGCGAACAGCCCCACCGCGATCACCACGATGTCGATGCCGTCGTACAGCTCCTGCACGTTCATCGAATAGCGCGTCTGGCCCGACAGCGAATCCATGCCGATCAGGCCGATGCCCAGGCCCAGGAACAGGCTGGTCATGCCGCGCAGCAGGGACGAGCCCAGCACCGCCGACACCGTGGTGAAGGCGAGCAGCATGATCATGAAGTATTCGCCGGGACCGAACTGCAGCGCCACGTCGGCCGCCACCGGCGCGAACATCGACAGCAGCACCGTGCCGATCGTGCCGGCCACGAAGGAGCCGATGGCCGCGGTAGCCAGCGCCGGGCCGGCGCGGCCGCTCTTGGCCATCAGGTTGCCTTCCATCGCCGTGACCATGGTCGACGACTCGCCCGGCGTGTTCATCAGGATGGAGGTGGTGGAGCCGCCGTACATGGCGCCGTAGTAGATGCCGGCGAACATGATCAGCGCGGCGGTGGGTTCCACCTTGGCGGTCAGCGGCAGCAGCATGGCCACGGTCAGCGCCGGGCCGATGCCCGGCAGCACGCCGATGGCGGTGCCCAGGAAGCAGCCCACCAGGGCCCACATCAGGTTGATCGGCGTGACGGCGATGGCAAAGCCATGCATCAGCAGGTTAAGGGTATCCATGAATCAGCTCCGATCAGAACCCGGCGACGGGCAGCAGCGGCAAATTGATGCCGAGCAGGAATTCAAACAGCGCCCACATCGGCAACGTGATGCACAGGCCGATCAGGCCGTCGCGCAGGAAGCGCCGGCTGCCGTAGCCGCGCGCCACGCAGACCATCAGCAGGGTCGACGCGAGCACGAAGCCCAGCATGCCGATCAGCGCCATATTGGCCACCAGGCCGGCAGCCACCCACAGGAAGCCGCGGAAGTTATGCGGTGCCGAAGGCAGTTCGGCGTCTTCCTCGGGCATATTGCGAAAGCCGCCGCGAATGCCTTGCCAGGTCAGCGCGGCGCCGCATGCGGCCAGGCCGATGGCGACCAGCGTCGGCATGAAGCGCGGCGACAGGCCGGCATAGCCTTCGTCGCCGGAAATGCCCGGCAGGCCCAGGAAGAAGAAGAGGGAGAGCAGCAATACGGCAATGCCGATCGCCAGGTGCGAGGGTTTCATGGTTGGAAGTGGCTCCTTCATGCGGCGCCTGCGGTGGTGTTGGCCGACCCTTGGCTTGCCGCGGTTTGTCGCCCCGCTTGCGGCAGGGGCCCGGCGATTTGTAGTTTGGTTTTGGGTATCGCAGGTGGACACCGGGCCCCCGCCTGCTGCATGCGCTCCGGGTGTTACGGTGCGCCGCAGGCAGGGCCGACAGGTAAAGCGGTGAAACGGGTTGAAGCGGTGCGCAGGCGGTAAGGTGGGTTGCCCCTGGCGCTTACTTGGCCACGCCCAGTTCGCGCAGCGTGCCGCCCAGGCGTGCCGACTCGCTGTCGACGAACTTGCCGAATTCATCGCCGGTCAGCAGGAACGGGGTCCAGTCGTTCTTGGCCAGGGTCTCCTTCCACACCGGCGATTCGGTTGCCTTCACCACGGCGTCGACCAGGGCCTTGCGCTGCTCGGCGGTGATGCCCGGCGCGCCATACACGCCGCGCCAGTTGTAGATCTCGACGTTGATGCCCTGCTCCTTCAGGGTTGCGATGTCGGCGGTGCGTTCCTTGGACGTCACGGCCAGCGCGCGCATCTTGCCGCTCTTGATGAAGGGCAGGAACTCGGACACGCCGGCAATGCCGACCGTCACGTGGCCGCCCAGGATCGAGGCCGAGGCTTCGCCGCCGCCCTGGAACGGCACGTAGTTGATCTTCTTCGGGTCCACGCCGGATTCCTTGGCCACCAGGCCTGCCAGGATGTGGTCGATCGAACCCTTGGAGCCGCCGCCCCAGCTCACGCTGCCCGGATTGGCCTTGAGCTGCGCGGTCAGGTCCTTGATCGACTTCAGCGGCGACGCGGCCGGCACCGTGATCACCATGGTGTCGGCGAACAGGCGTGCCACCGGGGTCGCGTTCTTCAGCGTGACCGGCGGCTTGTTGGTTTCGATCGCGCCCACCATCACCGCGCCGGTGACGATCATCGCGTTGGGGTTGCCCTTGTCGGTATTGACGAACTGCGTCAGGCCGATGGTGCCGCCCGCGCCGCCCTTGTTGTCATAGGAAGCCGTCTTGGCGACGCCGGCGGCAACCAGCGCGGCGCCCAGCGAGCGGCCGGTCTGGTCGAAGCCGCCGCCCGGGTTGGCGCCGATCATGAACTTCACGCTGTCGAGCGCGAAGGCGGGAGCGGCAGCCACGGTGGCGGTGATGGCGGCCGAAGCCATGACGACATGGGCAAGGCGATGAATCGAACGACGCATTACGGTCTCCTGCTTTTTCTCAGAGGGTTGCCGGTGAAGGGGGGAGGCTGATATCGCTGGCCTGGCCCGACCCGGAGGCATCCGGCTGGCAGCGGAGCTTGCTGGCATGGACGGGAGAACTTCGCGGTGTGCCGGGGTTGGCCGGCCTGGCTGGGCGTTGTCTCCTGTCCTTTGCTGTGCTTGCATGCCGGACTTGTTCTTTGGCTTTTCTACGTGGTCTGGCCGGTGCGACGGCCATGGGGGCGATTTTAGGCGGGGGAAACTGTCAAAAGCCTGTCAATTTGACTGGAAATGGGGTGGGGTTTACACGGGGTTGGATGTCTGGGAAACCGGTCATTTGATAAAGCGTCCCGGAGGCATCCCGGAGGCATCCAGGAAATGTCCGAGGGAAATCCGGAAAACCCCGCCGGCAAGCAGCCTCACTCGCCGACCGGCAGCCGCAACACCGCCCGGACGCCTCGCCCCTGCGCCCCGTCCCGCAGTTCCACCGCCCCCCCGAAGCGCGCGGTCATCTCCCGGGAAATCGCCAGCCCCAGGCCGGATCCGGGCTCCGCGTGCCCGACCCGCCGGTAAAACCGCGCAAACACCTTCTCGCGCTCCTCGGCGGGAATGCCGGGCCCGTCGTCTTCGACCACCAGGCAGGCGCTGTCCTGGGCGCGCGCGGCGGAAAGCGTGATGCGGCTGCCGCGGGGGGAATACTGGATGGCGTTGTGGACGAGGTTGGCGAAGGCTTCGCGCAACAGCGCGGCATCGGCGCGTACCGGCAATACCAGCCCCGCCGGGCGCTCCCACCCGAAATCCTGCTGCTTGCCGCGCGCCAGCGGCAGGTAGTCCAGCGCCACCTGCTCGGCCACGGCGACGGCGTCGATCAGTTCCAGCGGTTCGGCGTCTCCCGGCGCATCGCTGCCCGGATGCTGCCGCACCCGCGCCAATGCCAGCAGCTGGTTGGTCAGCCGCGCGGCTTGTTCGAGCTGGGTGACGATGCCGCCAACCGCCTCCCTGGCGGCCTGCGGCGCGCGCGCGGGATCGGCGCTGGCGCAAAGCTGGCGCTGGGCGAATTCGGCTTGCGTCTTGAGGATGGCCAGCGGCGTGCGCAACTGATGCGCGGCATCGGCGATGAACTGGGCCTGGGCCTGCGTCATCGCGGCCGAGCGCGAGACGTGCCGGTTCACCGCGTCGACCAGCGGCTGCACTTCCACGGGCACGTGGTCGAAGGCCAGCGGGGTGAGGTCGTCGGCCGAGCGCGCTTCCACGTCGTCGCGCACGCGTGCCAGCGGGCGCAGCACATAGGTGATGCCGGCCACCAGGATGGAGGCGCTGATCAGGATCAGCAGCACGTCGCGCGCCAGCGCGCCGCGCCAGACGGTGGCGATCAGCTCGAAACGCGGCTCGGCGGTTTCCGCCACCTGCACGATGACGCGCATATGCGCGTTGGGGCGATACACCGGATGCGCCAGTACGGCGATGCGCACCGGGTCGCCGCGATAGCCGGCATCGTAGAAGCGCGGCTGGTTGCTGGCGATCTCCCCCTTGGGCAGCGGCAGGTCGTCGTAGCCGGTGACGGTTTCGATCTTGCCGTTGCGTTCGAGCGAGACGCGGTAGAACACATGGGTCTGGGCCGCGGTCTCGAACATTTCCATGGCGGCGTCCGGCAGCGCGATCTGCACGCTTTCGCCGGCCATGCCGATGGCGTTGTCGATGGCGCGTACCGAGCCGTACAGCGAGCGGTCGTAGGCGGCATTGGCGGCATCGCGCAGCGTGCCGTAGGTCAGCCAGGTGTCGAGCGCCATCATGGCCGCCAGCGCGGGCAACAGCAGCAGCAGCAACTGGCGGCGCAGGCTGCCCTGCAGCCAGCGCCGCAGCCAGTGGCGTGGCAGCCGGTGCAGCATCAGGCCTGCCCTTCCGGTTCCAGCAGGTAGCCGAAGCCGCGCAGCGTGACGATGGTCACGCCGTGGCCCGAGAGCTTCTTGCGCAGCCGGTAGACCAGCACCTCGATGGCGTCGGGGCTGACATCGGCGTCGAGCGAGAACACCTTGTCGAGCAGTTGCGCCTTGGTCAGCGGCTGGCCGCTCCTGGCCAGCAGCGCGCCCAGCAGGGTCGATTCGCGCGGCGTCAGCGCCAGCGGCACGCCGTCCAGCGTGAAGCTGCGGGTCTCGCCGTCGAACACCAGCGAGCCGCATTGCAGGCGCGGATGGGCACGCCCGCGGCTGCGCCGGATCAGGGCTAGGATGCGGGCCTCCAGCTCGGCGATGGCGAAGGGCTTGGGCAGGTAATCGTCGGCGCCCAGGTTTAGCCCGCGCACGCGCTCGTCGAGCGTGTCCTGCGCGGTCAGGATCAGCACCGGGGTGCGGTCGTCGCGCCCGCGCATGGACTTGAGCACGGCCAGGCCGTCCTTGCCGGGCAGGCGCAGGTCGAGCACCACCACATCGTATTCCTCGGCCATCAGGCGCGCCTCGGCCTGCAGGCCGTCGGCCACGTGCTCGATCACGAAGCCGCCCTGCTCCAGTGCGCGCGCCACCCAGCGCGCCAGTTCAATCTCGTCTTCTACCAGCAATAAGCGCACGCCGGTCCTCCCCTGCTCGATAAGCGTCCGTTTGCACGAGACCATGGCTTTGAATTCGCCGCCGGCAGCGCAGCCGCCGGCGCCACGGCGACTTGCCGCGGGGGCCTATAATACCTCCGCCCCGGGCCACGCGCGGCGAGTGCGCCCAGGCCCTTTCC
>NZ_JARJLM010000516.1 GCF_029335485.1 Cupriavidus basilensis | reverse complement strand
GGCTTAGCCCCGTTACATCTTCCGCGCAGGACGACTCGATCAGTGAGCTATTACGCTTTCTTTAAAGGATGGCTGCTTCTAAGCCAACCTCCTGACTGTTTTAGCCTTCCCACTTCGTTTCCCACTTAGCCAATCTTAGGGACCTTAGCTGGCGGTCTGGGTTGTTTCCCTCTTGACACCGGACGTTAGCACCCGATGTCTGTCTCCCGTGATTGCACTCTTCGGTATTCGGAGTTTGCTATGGCGGGGTAATCAGCAATAGACCCCCCAACCATGACAGTGCTCTACCCCCGAAGGTGAGACACGAGGCACTACCTAAATAGTTTTCGGAGAGAACCAGCTATTTCCAGACTTGTTTAGCCTTTCACCCCTATCCACAGCTCATCCCCTAACTTTTCAACGTTAGTGGGTTCGGTCCTCCAGTACGTGTTACCGCACCTTCAACCTGGCCATGGATAGATCGTCTGGTTTCGGGTCTACACCCAGCGACTCAACGCCCTGTTCGGACTCGCTTTCGCTACGCCTTCCCTAATCGGTTAAGCTTGCCACTGAATGTAAGTCGCTGACCCATTATACAAAAGGTACGCCGTCACCCGTTTCC
>NZ_JARJLM010000515.1 GCF_029335485.1 Cupriavidus basilensis | reverse complement strand
GGTCATGCCCGCCTCCTGCAGGCGCGCGACCGATTTCTGCCCCAGCCCCTTGACGCGATCGGCGAGATCCGCGGCATCCTTGAACGGGCCGCCCCTGGCGCGCTCGGAGACGATGGTGCTGGCCGTGGCCGGCCCGATGCCCTTGAGCGAAACCAGGGCAGCTTCATCGGCGGCGTTCACATCGACTGCCGCCTGCGCCGCGCCCGACAGCGAAAACCATACGGCGGCCGCCAGCAGGACCTGCTTGGATGCCTTCGCCAGTGCTTGCTTGAACATGGGAGATTCTCCTATCCAGTTGTGATGGTTGCCGCATCCGGGCTGGACGCGGCAACACGGAGGATAGGAGCGCATGGCCGCCTTGGCGCGTCATGCAACAAAAGTTCACCTCAACGCTACCGAGGTGTTTCCGCCGAATCGAAAAAGAGAGGGGGGAGAGAGTACGCCAGCCGGCTATCGCGCTACCTGGCCATCGGGGCAATCCGGCGATTGGGCAGCCAGTTGCCTCATGCCTTGTTCTGCAGCAACCAGCGGCAATAGCGCGACACGCCCTCTTCGACCGTGTAGAACGGCTCCTTGTAGCCCGCCCCGCGCAGGCGCGAGACATCGGATTGCGTGTAGCACTGATACTTGCCGCGCAGCGCGTCGGGGAACTTGATGTATTCCACCAGCCCTTCCTGCACCATCTCGTCGAGCGTCAGCTGCGGCCGGCCGTCGGCTTCGCGCAGCGTGTTGACCACGGCCGCGGCGATGTCGTTGAAGGGCTGTGCACGGCCGGTGCCGAGGTTGAAGATGCCGGACTTGTCCGGATGCTCGAGGAAGAACAGGTTGACCTTGACCACATCCTCCACCGAGATGAAATCGCGGGTGTGGCCGCCCGGCGCGTAGCCGCCATACTCGCCGAACAGCTTCACCGTGCCGTCGGCGCGGAACTGGTTGAAGTTGTGGAACGCCACGGAGGCCATGCGGCCCTTGTGGGCTTCGCGCGGGCCATAGACATTGAAGTAGCGGAATCCCACGATCTGCGACAGCGCGGACGGCAGCGTGCGCCGCACCACCTGATCGAACAGGAACTTGGAGTAGCCGTAGACATTGAGCGGCTTCTCGTATTCGCGCTCTTCCTTGAACACCTGGGAGGCGCCGTAAGTGGCCGCCGAGGATGCGTAGAGGAATTGCGTGCCCTGCGCAAGGCAGGCATCCATCAGCGCCTTGGTGTAGCGGTAGTTGTTCTCCATCATGTAGCGGCCGTCGGTCTCCATGGTGTCCGAACAGGCGCCTTCATGGAACACCGCGCGCACCTTGCCGAACTCGCCGCGGGCAAAGCGCTCGAGAAACTCGCTCTTGTCGAGGTAGTCGCGGATCTCGCAGTCGACGAGATTGTGAAACTTGTCGGCGCGCGTCAGGTTGTCGACGGCGACGACATTGTCCTCGCCGCGTTCATTGAGGCCCTTGACGAGGTTGCTGCCGATAAAGCCGGCAGCGCCGGTAACGATGATGGTCATGGTCGTGTGTGCTAATGCGGTGCGAGCCAGGAAGCAGCGCGCGGCCGTTACGCCGGCGTGCCGAACAGTTCAGGATAGGTGACGACCGCGGTGCCCAGCTTGCCCACCACGATGCTGCCGGCGCGGTTGGCGTGCTGCACGGCTTCCTTGAGCGGCACGCCTGCGCCCAGCATGGTCGCCAGCGTGGCAATCACGGTGTCACCGGCGCCGGATACGTCGTAGACCTCGCGCGCCTGCGCCGATACGTGCAGGACCTCGGCTTCGGTATAGAGGGTCATGCCTTCTTCCGAGCGCGTCAGCAGCAAGGCCTCGAGATGCAGTTCGCGCCGCAGGTTCTGGGCACGGATGGTGAGATCGGATTCGGTCTTCCAGGCGCCCACCACATGGCGCATTTCGGCGCGGTTGGGGGTGATCAGCGTGGCGCCGCGGTAGCGCGAGTAATCGTCGCCCTTGGGATCGATCAGCACCAGGCAGCCAGCCGCGCGACCCGCCTCGACCATGCGGCCCACATGCGTCAGGCCACCCTTGCCGTAGTCCGAGAGCACCACCACCTTGTAATCCTTGACCAGGGCCATGAAACGATCCTGGACGGAGAGCAGCACTTCATGCGCCGGGGCATTCTCGAAATCGACCCGCAGCAACTGCTGCTGGTGCGCCACCACGCGCAGTTTGATGGTGGTGTTGACGCTGGCGTCGCGATGCAGGTAGGGCTGCACATGGCTGGCGTTCAGCAGCGCCTCCAGGGTGCGGCCAGGTTCGTCGTCGCCCACCACGCCCAGCATGCCGACCTGGGCGCCCAGCGCGGCGGCATTGCGCGCCACGTTGGCGGCGCCGCCGAGCCGTTCGTCGCTGCGCTTGATCTGCACCACCGGCACCGGCGCTTCCGGGGAGATGCGCTCGACATCGCCGAACCAGTAGCGGTCGAGCATCATGTCGCCCGTCACCAGGATGCGCGATTGATTGATCTGTTGCTGCGGAATATGGTTCTTGCTCATGGACATCCTTGGCAACACTGCCCGGTCCGTCAGCCGGGGCGTTGGCTTGTCGTTCCCGTTGGGTTGCGTTTCAGCGCGTCGTGGTCGGCCGCCCGATCGCATGATATTCGATGCCCGCTTCCTGCATGGACTCGGGCTCGTACAGATTGCGTCCGTCGAAAATGACCGGTGCCTTCAGGCGGCGCTTGATCTGGTTGAAATCCGGGCTGCGGAACACCTTCCATTCGGTGACGATGACCAGCGCGTCGGCACCATCGAGCGTATCCATCTGCGCGTCGCTGAAATGCACGCGCTCAAAGCCGCCTTCGATGTCGGCAAGATCGATCTCCAGCGCACGCCGGGCCTCGGGCATCGAGATGGGATCGTGCACGCGCAACGCGGCGCCGCGGGAAATCAGCGCCCGCGCCAGCACCCGCGACGGCGCTTCTCGCATGTCGTCGGTATTGGGCTTGAACGCCAGTCCCCAGATGGCAAAGGTGCGCCCGGAGAGATCTTCGCCGAAACGGCGCACGACCTTGTCGGCCAGCACCTGCTTTTGCGCATCGTTGACCGCTTCCACCGCCTCCAGCACGCGCATGGGCTTGCCGTGCGCGCTGGCGGTACGCATCAGCGCCTGCACGTCCTTGGGAAAACAGGAACCGCCGTAGCCGGCACCGGCATACAGGAAACTATAGCCGATGCGCGGGTCGGAACCGATGCCCATGCGGACCAGTTCGATATCGGCGCCGACTTCGTCGGCGAGGTTCGCCAGCTCGTTCATGAACGAGATCCGCGTGGCCAGCATCGAATTGGCGGCGTACTTGGTGAACTCGGCCGAGCGCACATCCATATAGAAGGTGCGTTCGTGATTGCGGTTGAAGGGCGCATAGAGCTGGCGCATGATGGCCTTGGCGTGACGGCCCGCCACGTCGGCATCGCAGCCCAGCACGATGCGGTCGGGGCGCATGAAGTCCTCCACCGCGGCGCCTTCCTTCAGGAACTCGGGATTCGACACGACCGAGAACTGCAGGTCTTCGAGGCCGCGCGCGGCCAGCTCTTCCCGAATGGCCTCGGCAACGCGGTCGCCGGTACCGACCGGCACCGTCGATTTGTCCACCACCACCTTGAAGCCGGTCATGTGCCGGCCAATATTGCGGGCCGCCGCCAGCACGTACTGCAGGTCGGCCGAGCCATCCTCATCCGGCGGGGTGCCGACGGCGATGAACTGCACGTCGGCATGCTCCACGCTGGCCGCCACATCGGTGGAAAACGTCAGGCGGCCGGCTTCCCGGTTGCGCTGGATAAGCTCCTTGAGACCCGGCTCGTAGATCGGCACGCCGCCGGCATTGAGCAGCGCGATCTTGCGCTCGTCGACATCCAGGCAAAACACATCGTTGCCCAGCTCCGCCAGGCAGGCCCCGGTCACTAGACCGACGTAGCCGCTGCCGATAATGGTGACTTTCATAACTTGTACTCCAGATAGGGATTGGCGTGCGACGCAAGAGCGTCAACCGAGCGCCTCGGTACGGCGCGGTGCGTAGGTTTCCCAGCGGTTGCAGCCGGGGCACTGCCAATAGAACAATCGTGCGCGGAAGCCACACTCGCGGCAGGTGTAGCGGGCCAGGTTGCGCGTGCGATGCTGCAGCAGGTCGCGGATCGCAGACACCTCCTGCACCTGCCCGGTGTCCTGGCCGGCTGCCTGCTGCGCCTGCGCCACGGCGGCACCCGAGTCGCCGGTTTCGCCGGCTGCGGCTGGCGCCGCCTCGGCGGCCTCGGCTGCCTGTGCCTCGAAATACTTGGTCAGCGCCTGCAGCGAGGGCTGACGGCGCAATTGCTCCCGCATCAGCGCGGCGGCGGCGTGCGCACCATGCAATTCCAACTCGGCGCGATAGGCGCTGTCGAGCAACTCGGCAGCCAGGCTGGTCTTGAGCAGGCCGCGTAGCCACGCCAGCGCCTGGCCGTTATCGCCAAGCTGGCGGTAAGCCTTGACCACGCGGTCCGCCACCAGCGGCAGGAAGGACGCATCCTGCTGTTCGATGCCGAGCCAGCGCCCGAGCGCACCCTGGGCGTCGCCCGCCGCCATGGCGACGTCGCCCAACAGCATCGGCGCGCGCACATTTGCCGGGTTTTCCTTGATCGCCTGCTGCAACCAGCCGACCGCCTCCTCCGGCTGCTTGCGCTGCAGCGCATCCTGCGCCAGTTCGCAGCAGAACTGGGCAATCTGCACGCTGTAGTCTTTGTGTTCCAGCGGCTGCAGCTCACGCGCCGCATCGATGGCTTTCTTCCACTCCTTTTCGACTTCGTAGAGCTCCAGGAGCACGTGCTTGGCCGGCGCCGCGTAGGGGCCGGACATCAGCCGCCGCAGCGATTCCTCCGCACGATCGAGCAGACCCGCGCGCAGGAAATCCTGTCCCAGCTCGAAGAGTGCATGCTCACGTTCGGCATCGGGGAGGTCCTGGCGGCTGGCCAGGTTCTGGTGCACGCGGATGGCGCGTTCGGTCTCGCCGCGCCGGCGGAACAGCGCACCCAGCGCAAAGTGCAGCTCGGTGGTCTCGGGGTCGAGCCGCACCACCTCGATAAACGCATCGATGGCTTGGTCCGGCTGCTCATTGAGCAGAAAATTCAGCCCCTTGAAATAGGAGCGCGGCAACGCGCCCTGCTCGCTCATGAGCTGGCGCGCGTCGAAGCGCGCAGCCATCCAGCCCAGGCCGAAAATGAGCGGCAGCGCGAGCAGCCACCAGGTTTCAAAAATCATTGCTCAAACTTTCGGGCCAACTACGTTGTAAGGAATGCCGGAACCCGCCGCCTGCGGTTCACGTGCATTTTCCGCGGCCTGGCTGCGCGCTTCACCGAGCGCGCGCCGCAAGCGCCCCGCCTCCAGGCGCTGGCGCATCAGCGCGGGCGCAACCGCCGCCAGCGCGGCGAGGATGCCGAGGCCGAAGGCCGCCAGCAGGATCAGGATCAGCGGCGCACGCCACACGGCATCGAAGAACAGCTGCAGCGAGACATCGGCGGTATTGCGCAGCGCCAGCACGAACAGCAGCGCAAACAGGACGATACGGATGATCCAGGCGACAAGTTTCATGCGGGCTTCATACGGAAGATGGGATGACTCGGACTCCGGTGACGCGAACGCCGGCGGGCGGGGCCCCTCGGTGGATTCCCGGCATTGTAGCGGAATCGCCTCGTACTAAAGGTAACGTCTTGTACGACGCCATAATGAAAAAGCGCCCCGGATCGGGGCGCTTTTTCGACTATCCAGACACATCGCAGGCACTTCGCGAGCGAACGCGGTGACTCAGGAGCGGGCCAGCTTCAGCCCGCCGTCATCGCTCATGGCGCCACCGGCAACCACCGCCGGCTTGGCCTGGCCCGGCGCGGCCGCATGTACCGCACCAGCCATGGCGCCATGGCCGTTGCCGTTGGCGCCGCCATTTGCAGTACCGCTGCCATTGCCAGCGTGACTACCGCCGACGCCGGCACCGGCGCCTCCGCTACCCGACTGCGTTAGCGCCGGGCTGCGATCGACTCGCTCGCGCAACTCCTTGCCCGCCTTGAAGTGCGGTACCCGTTTCTCGGGCACCAGCACACGTTCGCCGGACTTGGGGTTGCGTCCCACGCGTGGCGGACGCCGGTTCAGACCAAAACTGCCGAATCCGCGAATCTCGATGCGGTGGCCATCGGCCAACGCTTCGGACATGGCATCGAGGATCGTCTTCACCGAGATGTCCGCATCCCGCAGCAACAGCTGCGGGAAGCGGGCAGCCAGTTTTTCGACAAGCTCGGACTTGGTCATGGGCATCCGCTAGCAGGCGTAAGAACCAATGCTTACTGGTTGTCCTGGCCGAGCTTGGCCTTCAGCAGCGCGCCCAGGTTGGTCGTGCCAGCCGTGCCGGTGTCGGCCGCGAACTTCTGCATGGCTTCTTGCTGCTCGACGTTGTCCTTGGCCTTGATCGACAGGTTGATGTTGCGCGACTTGCGGTCGACGTTCACCACCAGGGCGGTGATTTGTTCGCCTTCCTTCAGCACGTTGCGAGCATCTTCCACGCGGTCAGCCGAGATTTCGGATGCGCGCAGGTAGCCTTCGACGTCGTCAGCCAGTTGCACGACAGCGCCCTTGGCATCAACGGTCTTGATCGTGCCGTTGACCAGGGAACCCTTGTCGTTGGCCGAGATGAAGTTGTTGAACGGGTCGCCCGACAGCTGCTTGATACCCAGCGAGATGCGTTCCTTGTCGACGTCGATGCCCAGAACCACGGCTTCCACTTCGTCGCCCTTCTTGTACTTGCGCACGGCTTCTTCGCCGGTTTCTTGCCAGGACAGGTCGGACAGGTGCACCAGGCCGTCGATGCCACCGGGCAGGCCGATGAACACGCCGAAGTCGGTGATCGACTTGATCTGGCCGCCCAGCTTGTCGCCCTTCTTGTGGTTACGGCTGAAATCGTCCCACGGATTGGCCTTGCACTGCTTCATGCCCAGGCTGATACGACGCTTGTCTTCGTCGATATCCAGCACCATGACTTCGACTTCGTCGCCCAGTTGGACAACCTTCGACGGGGCCACGTTCTTGTTGGTCCAGTCCATTTCGGAAACGTGGACCAGGCCTTCGATGCCGGCTTCGATCTCGACGAACGCGCCGTAGTCGGTCAGGTTGGTCACCTTGCCGAACAGGCGGGTGCTTTGCGGGTAGCGGCGCGAGATGCCGACCCACGGATCTTCGCCCAGTTGCTTCACGCCCAGCGAGACGCGGTTCTTCTCTTGGTCGAACTTGAGGATCTTGGCGGTGATTTCCTGGCCAACCGACAGCACTTCGCTGGGGTGACGCACACGACGCCATGCCAGGTCGGTGATGTGCAGCAGGCCGTCGATGCCACCCAGGTCCACGAATGCGCCGTAGTCCGTGATGTTCTTGACGATACCGTTGACGATGGCGCCTTCCTTCAGGGTTTCCATCAGCTTCTGGCGCTCTTCGCCCAGGGTCGCTTCCACAACGGCGCGGCGCGACAGCACCACGTTGTTGCGCTTGCGGTCCAGCTTGATGACCTTGAATTCCAGGGTCTTGCCTTCGTACGGCGTGGTGTCCTTGATCGGACGCACGTCGACCAGCGAGCCCGGCAGGAACGCGCGGATGCCGTTGACCATGACGGTCAGGCCGCCCTTGACCTTGCCCGTGACCGTGCCCGAGATGATTTCGCCGTCTTCCAGCGCCTTCTCGAGGTTCAGCCACGATGCCAGGCGCTTGGCCTTGTCGCGGGACAGGATGGTGTCGCCATAGCCGTTCTCGAGCGCGTCGATGGCCACGGAGACGTAGTCGCCGGCCTGCACTTCGAGTTCGCCCTGGTCGTTCAGGAACTCCTCCACCGGCACGAAAGCTTCCGATTTGAGGCCGGCGTTGACGACCACGAAATTGTGGTCGATGCGCACGACTTCAGCGGAGATCACTTCGCCAGCCTTCATATTGGAGCGGGCGACGGATTCCTCGAACAGTGCGGCAAAGGATTCGTTAGTTTGCAGGTCGGACATAAACTTGAGTATCAATCCGCAGTACACGGGCCGGCGCGAGGATCGCGCTCAGTCTGCCTGGGCAGCGGGGTAAGGTTGAACAACACCGGCAGTCCTGCATGACAGGGCACTGCCGGCACTTCGGTGCCGCCAGCGGCGGGATGCGCGGGTCAGCAACCCGGCGCGCCGTACCACTGCAGCACCTGCGCCACCGCCTGATCCACCGTCATGTCGGAGGTATCGAGCAAGTGCGCATCCTGTGCGGGACGCAGCGGCGCGGCCGTGCGGGTACGATCCCGCAGGTCGCGCGACTCAAGGTCCCGCAAAAGGTCTTCGATATTAGCAGAAATTCCCTTATCAATCAATTGTTTATAGCGCCTGCGAGCGCGCGCTTCGACACTTGCCGTCAGAAATACCTTAAGACGGGCATCGGGGAAAATCACCGTGCCCATGTCGCGGCCGTCGGCGACGAGGCCGGGAAGCTTGCGAAACCCGCGCTGGAGCGCCGTCAGGGCATCGCGTACCGGCTGGTGGACCGCGATGGCCGAAGCCCGGTTGCCGGTAGCTTCGGCGCGGATGGCCAGGCTGACCTCCTCGCCGCTGAGCCAGACGCGGTCGGGACCGAACTTCACATCGAGGCGGGCGGCCAGTTTTGCAAGCCCCTCCACATCCTGTGCGTCAATGTCCACACGTTCGCTGGCGAGCGCAACCAGGCGGTACAGCGCACCGCTGTCCAGCAAATGGAAGCTGAGTGCATCGGCCACCTTGTGCGCTACGGTGCCCTTGCCGGAAGCCGTGGGCCCGTCGATTGTGATGACGTCGACGATAGTCATTATTTATTGAAACAAATAAAAATATTGATTTCTTAAATCAATTGAGAATCATTACCATGCATTCCATGGCGGACCGCCTGAGAGGCAGCAGCAACCCGGGCAGTCAAACCGGCATCTCCGCGAGGCAATCTACCATGGCTAAGACCCTGTCGTTCGGCATCATGCACGTTGGCATCGCCTTCGGCGTCACCTACGCGCTGACCGGCAACCTCGCGGTCAGCGGCGCGGTCACCTTTATCGAACCGGCAGTCAATACTGTGGCGCATTACTTCTTCGACCGCTACTGGGACGGGCGCGAACGCCGCCATCACGGCACGTCCACGACCGCCGGCGGAGAACCCGGCCTGACGCCTGCGGCGTGATCAGCGCGCCACCGCGCCAAAGGCCGCGAAGTAATCCGGGAAGGTCTTGGCCACGCAGCCGGGCTCATTGATCCGCACCGGCAGCGGTCCGAACGCGGCCAGCGAGAAGCACATGGCCATGCGGTGATCGTCGTAGGTGTCGATGCCGGCGGCCGGGGTCAGCCATGCGGAGCGGGCCGGCGGCGTCACTTTCAGGTAATCCGCGCCCTCTTCCACCTCGACGCCGAGCTTGCGCAGCTCGGTCGCCATGGCGCTGATGCGGTCGGTTTCCTTGACCCGCCAGCTGGCAATATTGGTCAGCGTCGTGGGCCCCTCGGCAAATAGCGCCGCCACCGCCAGCGTCATGGCGGCGTCCGGGATATGGTTGCAATCCAGCTCGATGCCATGCAGGCGCCCGTCGTCCCGCTCGGTGCCGCGGACCTCGATCCAGTTGGCGCCGGCCATCACGTTGGCGCCCATGCGGTTGAGCGCCTCGGCAAACTTGACGTCGCCCTGGATGCTCGACATGCCGACGCCTTCCACCCGCAGGGGACCGCCGCCGATGGCGCCGGCCGCCAGGAAATAGGACGCCGAGGATGCGTCGCCCTCGACAAAGATCTCGCCGGGCGAGCGGTAGGTGCCCCGTGCCGGCACAATGAAACGCGACCAGCCTTCCCGCTTGATCTCGATGCCGAAGCGCGCCAGCAGATTCAGCGTGATCTCGACGTAGGGCTTGGAGATCAGTTCGCCGACGACTTCGATCTCGATGGCGCCGCCGGGCGCGTCGGCCAGCGGCAGGCTCATCAGCAGCGCGGTGAGGAACTGGCTGGAGACATCGCCGCGCACGCGGATCGGCGCATCGATGCGGATCTGCGCGGGCGAGATCTGCAACGGCGGGTAGCCCTCTGTCCCGAGATAGTCGACGCGGGCGCCGATCTGGCGCAGGCCGTCGACGAGATCGCCAATGGGGCGCTCGTGCATGCGGGGCACGCCCGACAGCTTGTAGCTGCCACCCTGCAGCGCCAGCGCCGCAGTCAGCGGCCGGATGGCCGTACCGGCATTGCCCATGAACAGCTCGGCCGACTTGATCGGGAAGTTGCCGCCCACGCCACGCACCACGCAAGCGCCGTCCTCCTGGCGCCACGCCACGCCCAGTGTGCGCAGTGCCTGCAGCATCACGCGAGTATCGTCGGAGTCGAGCAGGTCGCATACGCGGGTCTCGCCCTGCGCGAGAGCGGCCAGCAGCAGCACGCGGTTGGAGATACTCTTGGAACCCGGCAGGCGAACCGTACCGGAGGCGCGAGTGAAGGGGCCGAGCGTGAGATGTTCCATGGTTTGCATGCTAGTTGGCCGGCGGCTCTCTATAAAGGAAGGGCGCACCGCTCCGTTGATGGCGTCGAGGCGTTGGCGTTCAGGGTTCGACGTTGACGGCGGGCGCGCGCAGCGTGCCCCATTGCTGGCGCGCCTGGCTGGCGCGCTGGAAGATACGCTCCAGCCCCTCGCCGTTGCCGTGCTCGATCAGCGTCTTGAGATGCGCCAGCATCGCCTGGAAGGTGGCCAGCTCGCCCAGCATCGCGTCGCGGTTGCCGAGACAGATATCGCGCCACATCTCCGGCGAAGACGCCGCGATACGGGTGAAATCGCGAAAACCGCCGCCGGCGAAATCGAGCTTGAGCGCCCCATCCTCGGCGTTGGCCACCTGGGCTACCAGCGCATAGGACAGCAGATGCGGCAAATGGCTGACCGCCGCGAATACCGCATCATGCTGCACGGCCGACATCACATGGCAATCCGCGCCGGCGGTTTCCCACATGGCACGCACGGCCGCCACGTCGATGCGGGCGTTCTCCTGCAACGGGCACAGCACGACCCGCTTGCCGGCGTACAGGTCGTCCAGCGCGGCCTCTACCCCGTGCAACTCGCGGCCCGCGATGGGATGCGCCGGCACGAACTGCGCGGCCTTGTCGCCCAGTGCCGTCTTGGCCGCCATGATGACGTCGGACTTGGTGCTGCCGGCATCGGTAACGATGGTGGCCGGCTCCAGGTGCGGCTCAAGTGCATGGAGCAGCGCAAAGGTCTGGGCCACCGGCGCGCACAGCACGATGACGCTGGCGCCCTTGGCGGCCTCTTCCAGCGTTGCCGCCTCGTCGATCACGCCCAGCTTGAGCGCGCGCTCCAGCGAGGCTTGCGAACGGCCCACGCCGACCACCGTGCCGACCGCGCCCGCGCGCTTGAGCGCGAGCGCAAGCGAGCCGCCGATCAGGCCGACGCCGACAATGACGACACGGGAAAAATAAGGAGCGGACGCAGGAACGGTCACGGGGATACGCTGCCAGGCAAGGAGGTTCGGGAATCCGGCATTGTATCGTCTCCGCCGGATGCCAGCGCCGCATTTACCGCGCCGCTACCCGGCAAAGGCGGGCAAGCCCTTACCTGAGGGCCTTCTCCAGCGCGGCAATGAAGGCAGCATTTTCTTCCGGCAGGCCAATGGTCACGCGCAGCCATTGCGGCAGATTGTAGTTCCCCACCGGACGCACGATCACGCCCTGCTTGAGCAGCGCCAGGTTGACCCGCGCGCCGGCGCCGTCATCATGGCCCACGCGCACCAGCACGAAATTACCCGACGACGGCACGTACTGCAGGCCGAGCCGGTCGAACGCCGCCACCAGTTGCGCCTTGCCGGCACGGTTCAGCTCGGCGCTGCGCCGCAGGAAGGCGGTGTCGCCCAGGGCCGCGACCGCCGCCGCCTGCGCCAGGCTGTTGACGTTGAAAGGCTGGCGGACACGGTTGAGCAGATCAGTCAGCTCCGGCTGGGCCACCGCGTAGCCTACGCGCAGGCCGGCCAGGCCATAAGCCTTGGAGAAAGTGCGCGAGACCAGCAGGTTGGGATGCTTGCGGACCCACGCCACCGAATCGTATTGCTGCGTATCGTCCAGGTATTCGTTATAGGCCTCGTCCAGCACCACCACGACATCGGCCGGCACCTTGGCCAGGAAGGCTTCGATGGCGGCGGCCGGCAGGAAGGTACCGGTCGGGTTGTTCGGGTTGGCGATAAAGACCAGGCGGGTCTCCGGCGCGATGGCGGCAGCCATGGCGTCGAGGTCATGGCCGTAGTCGCGCGCCTTGACCTCGATGGCGCGGGCGCCGACTTCCTGCGTGGCAAGCGCATACACTGCGAAGGCATGCTCGGCGTAGACAATCGATTCGCCCGGCTCGACCAGCGCATGCGCCGCCATTTCCAGGATGTCGTTGCTGCCGTTACCCAGCGTGAGCCAGTCGGCCGGCACATCGAAGCGGGCTGACAGCGCGGCCTTCAGTTCAAAGCCATTGGAATCGGGGTAGCGGCCGATATCGGCCACGGCGGCGGCAATGGCCGTGCGCGCGGATTCCGGCATGCCGAGCGGATTCTCGTTCGAGGCCAGCTTGACGATCCTGGATTCATCCAGGCCGAACTCGCGCGCCACTTCGGAAATCGGCTTGCCCGCCACGTACGGAGAGATCGCCCGTACATACTCGGGGCCGAAGTGCTTGCCCTGCTCTGCCATATTGTCTCCTTGCTGATCGCTCTTATCGTTCTGATCGTTCCTGCGCGGATCGCGATTTCCGCTTCGCCGATCCTTGCCCGCGCGCGGCGGCGCGGCGGGCGCACGGTATTACTTGCTGGACGGGTACGAGCCCAGCACCTTGAAATAAGCCGCATTGCGGCGCAATTCCTCCAGCGCCCGCGCCACCGGCGCATCGTGCTGATGGCCTTCCACGTCGACATAGAAGTAATACTCCCACGCCCCGCTGCGCGCCGGACGCGACTCGAAGCGGCACATCGACACGCCGTTGTCGGCCAGCGGCGCCAGCAACTGGTAGACCGCGCCTGCCTTGTTGGGCACCGACAGGATCATCGAGGTCTGGTCGCTGCCCGAGGGTTCGGTCTCGTAGCGGCCGATCACCGCGAAGCGCGTGCGGTTGTGCGGGTCGTCCTGGATATGCGTGCGCACCAGATGCAGGTGATAGCGGTTGGCCGCCGACTCGCCGGCGATGGCGGCCACGGTGGGATCCTCGCTGGCCATGCGCGCCGCTTCCGCATTGCTCGACACCGCCTGGCGCTCCAGGTGCGGATAGTTCGCCGTGAGCCAGTGCTGGCATTGCGCCAGCGCCTGCGCATGCGCCCGCACCACGGTCACGCCGTTCATGTCGGGCGACGACGCCATCAGGTTGTGATGCACCTTCAGTGCGATCTCGCCGCTGATCTTGAGCGAGGTCTGCAGGAACAGGTCCAGCGTGCGCGACACCGCGCCCTCGGTGGAATTCTCCACCGGCACCACGCCGTATTCCACGGTACCGGCTTCCACCGCGCGGAACACCTCGTCGATGCTAGGGCACGGCACGCTGCTCACTTCGTGGCCGAAATGCGCGTAGAGGGCCTGCTCGGTGAACGTGCCCGCGGGACCGAGGAAGGCCACCTCGAGCGGTTTTTCCAGGCCGCGGCAGGCCGACATCACCTCACGCCAGATTGCGGCGACGCTATCGTCGAGCAACGGACCGGGATTGGCGCCCTGCACCTTGCGAATCACCTGCAGCTCGCGTTCGGGACGGAACACCGGCGCGCCGTATTTCTTCTTGACCTCGCCGACGTCGAGGGCAAGCTGCGCGCGGCGGTTCAGCATCGACAGCAGTTCGCGGTCCAGCTTATCGATCTGCTCGCGCAGGGGCGTGAGCTCCACGCCCAGCGCCTTCTCGTCAGCGCCGTTGTCCTGCTGCGCCTCCTCCTGCGCGATGTGCTTGTCTTGATTTGTCATTGTCTGAATCCGCTTCGCCACTTCGCAATGCATGGCGAAATGGCCCTGGAAAAAACCGGTTGGCGCAACGGCTGCGTCATCCGCACGGGCACCTGGCACCCGCTCCGGCATCGCCGCGCGATGCCATGGCGGGCGCGGGAATCAAGCCGAGGTGCGTTCGAATTCGCGCATGAACTCGACCAGGGCGGCGACACCCTCGAGCGGCATGGCGTTGTAAAGGCTGGCGCGCATGCCGCCGACCGACTTGTGGCCCTTGAGCTGCACCAGGCCATGGGCGCGCGCGCCGGCCAGGAAAGCATCGTTGCGCGATTCGTCGGCCAGGATGAACGGCACATTCATGCGCGAGCGGCAGCTCGGATCGATTTCGTTGCGGTAGAACGCGCTCTGGTCGATGAACTCGTACAGGGCGTGCGCCTTGGCGATATTGCGCTGCTCGATGGCGGCCACGCCACCCTGCGCCTTGAGCCACTTGAAGACCAGCCCCGCAACATAGATGGCGTAGGTCGGCGGCGTGTTGTACATCGAGTCGTGCTCGGCCACCAGGCGCCAGTTGAAGGCGGAGGGGCAAAGCGGATGCGCATGGCCCAGCAGATCCTCGCGCACGATGACGATGGTCACGCCGGCCGGGCCGATGTTCTTCTGCGCGCCGCCGTAGGCAACCTGGACACGCGACCAGTCGACCGGGCGCGACAGGATATGGCTGGAGACGTCGGCCACCACCACCGGACCGCCGTCGCGATGCTGGCCGATGTCGGGTACGTCCTGGAACTCGACACCGACGATGGTCTCGTTGGTGCACAGGTGCACATAGTCGGCATCGTCCGACAGTTTCCAGTCGGCGACATCCGGAATGCGCGAGAATTTCTGCGCGAGGCTGGAGGCGGCGATATTGACCTCGCCGTAGCGGCGCGCCTCCTGCTCCGACTTCACCGACCAGGTGCCGGTCACGACGAAGTCCGCCTTGGCACGATCCGGATTCACGCGGCGCATCAGGTTCAGCGGCACGATGCCGTTTTCGCCAATGGCCCCACCCTGCAGGAACAGGATGCGGAAGTTCTTCGGCACATGCAGCAGTTCGCGCAGGTTCGCCAGCGCTTCGGCGTGGATGCCCTCGAACTCCCGGCTGCGGTGGCTCATCTCCATCACCGAGACCCCGGTGCCCTGCCACGACAACATCTCCTCGGCTGCCTGCAGCAGCACTTCGGTCGGCAGGGCCGCCGGACCGGGCGAGAAGTTATAGACACGCTCGGCCACGGCGCGCTGCATCATGGCGGCAAGTGCTGGATTCTGGGGTTCGTTCATGGACTGGGACTGGAAAGGAAAATGGCTGCCGGTTTTACCCAAGCAGCCATTATCCCTCAAACCCGCGCCGGATTGGGGAGACCGGGACAACGCCCGGGGCCCCGGCCGGCTTGCCGGCGAATTACTTCGACGCGGCGGCGATTTCCTTCTCGGCGGCGTCACGCATCGACTTGCCAACCTGCGGGCCGTATTTCTGCATCATCGAGCCCCAGATTTCCTGTGTGGCCTTGCCCTGGTTGGCCATGAACTTCTGGCCGGTGGCCGACTTCAGGAAGGTGGTCAGGTCCTTGATTTCCTGGACGCTGTAGTACTTGCCGAAGGCGTCGTAGTGCGCCTTCATGGCGTCGGACTTGAAGCCGTCGGTGGTAAAGGCCTGACCCGCGCCGTCCACCATGCGCTGCACCGCGCCGTTCTTCTTGAGCTTGTCGACGGCAGCCTGCTTCTGCTTGTCGTTGAGCGTCTTGTTCTCGACCAGTACCTGCTCCAGGACCATCGGCGCTTCCTGCTTGGCGCCGGCCTGCCAGTTCTCGGCCTGGCCCTTGACGGCCTGATCGGCCTGCATCACGGTCAGGAGTTCCTTGATGGCGGCGGTCTTGTCGGCATCCTGGGCGTGCGCCGCGTTGGCCAGCATCATGGCCGGTACGAAGGCAGCCAGAACAGCGATACGTCGATAGGTTTTGAGCATTGTGACTCCCTTGTAAATATGTTCGTTTTAGTCCGATAGCCGGCAATCGAGTTCCAGCTATCGGATCAATGTTGCAACAACTTACGAATTTGATCCCGTGTCGGGCGTGCCGGCTTCGGTGCCGTCCTGCGCACCCGCCTGCTCGTCCTCGCCAGCCGCGTCGGCCCCGTCGGGTTCGTCGCCCGCCACACCATTGTCGGCATCGCTTTCGACAATCCGCTGCAGGCCGGACAGCTTGGTGCCTTCGTCCACATTGATCAGGGTCACGCCTTGCGTGGCGCGGCCCATTTCGCGGATTTCGGACACCCGTGTACGGATCAGCACGCCGCCGGTCGTGATCAGCATGATCTCGTCTTCCGGCGACACCAGCGCCGCGGCCACCACACGGCCGTTGCGCTCGCTCGTCTGGATCGCAATCATGCCCTTGGTACCACGGCCGTGTCGAGTGTACTCGGCGATGGGGGTACGCTTGCCGTAGCCGTTCTCGGTGGCGGTCAGCACGCTGCCGACCGCGCCTGCCTGCTCGCTGGTCTCGGCGGGCGCCACCAGCATGGCGATCACGGTCTGGCTTTCTTCGAGGTTCATGCCGCGCACGCCACGCGCCTGGCGGCCCATCGGGCGCACGTCGTTTTCATCGAAGCGCACCGCCTTGCCGGAATCCGAGAACAGCATCACGTCATGCTGGCCATCGGTGACGGCGGCGCCGATCAGGTAGTCACCCTCGTCGAGATCGACGGCGATGATGCCGGCCTTGCGCGGGTTGGAGAACTCGGTCAGCGCCGTCTTCTTCACGGTGCCGCGCGCGGTACCCATGAAGATGAAATGCTCGGCATCGAACTGGCGCACCGGCAGAATGACGTTGATCTTCTCGCCATCGGACAGCGGGAACATGTTGACGATCGGCCGGCCCCGCGAGTTGCGCGACCCCTGCGGCACCTCGTACACCTTCAGCCAATACAGCCGGCCGCGGTTCGAGAAGCACAGGATGTAGTCGTGCGTGTTGGCGACGAACAAGGTGTCGATCCAGTCGTCTTCCTTGGTGGCCGTGGCCAGCTTGCCACGCCCGCCGCGCTTCTGCGCCCGGTACTCGGAGATCGGCTGGCTCTTCATATAGCCGCTGTGCGACAGCGTGACCACCATGTCCTGCGGCGTGATCAGGTCCTCGGTATCGAGTTCGGTCGCATTGAGCTCGATATGCGAACGGCGCAGGTCGCCGAATTCGGCGCGGATGGCAGTCAGTTCTTCGGTGATGATGGTACTGATACGCTCCGGCCGCGCCAGGATGTCGAGCAGGTCGGAGATCACCGCCATCACGTCGCGGTATTCCTGGACGATCTTGTCCTGCTCCAGCCCGGTCAAGCGCTGCAGGCGCATCTGCAGGATTTCCTGGGCCTGCGAATCGGACAGGCGGTACAGCCCGTCGCCCTGCATGCCGAAGATGGCCGGCAGGCCGTCGGGTCGGTAGGAAGCGCGCCCGCCCGGCGTGTCGCCCTCGGCGCGCGCCAGCATCTCCCGCACCAGGCTGGAATCCCAGGCCTTCGCCATCAGCCCTTGCTTGGCGATGGGCGGGGTCGGGGCGGCCTTGATGATGGCGATGAACTCGTCGATATTGGCCAGCGCCACGGCCAGGCCTTCCAGCACGTGGCCGCGTTCGCGCGCCTTGCGCAGCTCGAACACGGTGCGGCGGGTGACCACTTCGCGCCGGTGCGACAGGAAGCACTCCAGCATCTGGCGCAGGTTCAGCAGGCGCGGCTGGCCGTCGACCAGGGCCACCATGTTCATGCCGAAGGTGTCCTGCAGCTGGGTGTGCTTGTAGAGATTGTTCAGCACCACCTCAGGCACTTCGTTGCGCTTGAGCTCGATCACCACGCGCATGCCGGACTTGTCGGACTCGTCGCGGATATCGGAAATACCCTCGACCTTCTTGTCCGTCACCAGCTCGGCGATCCGCTCGAGCAGGGTGCGCTTGTTGACCTGGTAGGGCAGCTCGTCGACGATGATCGCCTGGCGCTGGCCACGGTCGATATCCTCGAAGTGCGTCTTGGCGCGCATGACTACGCGGCCGCGGCCGGTGCGGTAGCCTTCGCGCACGCCCTGGATGCCATAGATGATGCCGGCGGTCGGGAAATCCGGCGCCGGAATCAGTTCGATCAGCTCATCCACCGTGGCTTGCGGATTGCGCAGCAGGTGCAGGCAGCCGTCGACCACTTCGTTGAGGTTGTGCGGCGGGATATTGGTGGCCATACCCACCGCGATACCCGACGAACCATTAATCAGCAGATTGGGGATGCGCGCCGGCAGAATCAGCGGCTCATTCTCGGAGCCGTCATAATTCGGCCCGAAATCGACGGTTTCCTTGTCGATATCGAGCAGCATCTCGTGGGCAATCTTGGACAGGCGGATTTCGGTATAACGCATGGCAGCTGCGTTATCCCCGTCCACCGAACCGAAGTTGCCCTGGCCATCGACCAGCATGTAGCGCAGCGAGAAATTCTGCGCCATGCGGACGATCGTATCGTATACAGCAGTGTCGCCGTGGGGGTGATACTTACCGATCACATCCCCCACGATACGCGCCGATTTCTTGTACGGCCGGTTCCAGTCGTTGTTAAGCTCATGCATCGCATAGAGCACACGCCGGTGTACCGGCTTCAGGCCATCCCGCACATCGGGAAGCGCCCGCCCCACGATCACGCTCATCGCGTAATCAAGATAGGAGCGGCGCATTTCCTCTTCGAGGGAGACCGGAAGGGTTTCTTTGGCGAATTGATCCATTGCGGCGTGGGTTATGCGGCGAATTTAAACAGAAGGCGCCCCGGTGAATCGCCATTCGCCAAGTGGCGTCCGACTATAGGGCAACGTTGCATTCTAACATGCGCGGCAGCCCTCCCCCGCGGCCGCGGCCACCCCCTCCAAAGGGCCTCCGGCAGCGTCCCGAATCGCCCTCGGAGGCGCGCGCAAAAATCCTGCAACCTCGGCCAGACAAGGGTTTGCGGGCATCGCAAGAGCCATGTTGCACAAACACCACAGGCCTAAAACCCATTGATGGAATCGAATATATTTACTTCTTAGGAAACGACCCTTGTGGCACAATTCCCCAGCGAAGAGCCAGACATTGTTCGAAGTGGAGCATACACCGCATCGAGAATGTTATACTCCGAAGAATGTATGACTTGTTTCCGTCCATTTGCTCGCAGTAACCCTGCGGTGATCTCATCCTGAGAGGAGAAATATGAAAAAATTTGCCAAGCTCGCGCTCGTTGCAGCTACCGCAGTAATGGCTGCATCCGCTCAAGCCCAGTCCGTCCCCTACGAAAAGAAGGCTGTGAACGATAACTGGGGCAACGGTACGAGCGAGTACGTGTGGAAGAATGGCACGAACGAGCTCTGCTGGCGCGACAGCTCGTGGACCCCGGCCACCGCCAACGCCCAGTGCGACGGCGCCCTGGCTCCGGCGTCCGCTCCGGTGGCAGCGCAACCGCAACCCCAGGTTGCTCCCCCGGTTGTTTCGACCGAAAAGGTCACTTTCGCTGCAGACACCCTGTTCGATTTCGACAAGGCCGTGCTGAAGCCGGAAGGCAAGTCCAAGCTGGACGACCTGAGCTCCAAGCTGTCCAGCATCACCCTGGAAGTGATTATCGCCGTTGGTCACACCGACTCGTTCGGCTCGGACAAGTACAACGATCGCCTGTCGATCCGTCGCGCCGAAGCCGTCAAGGCCTATCTGGTGAGCAAGGGCGTGGAAGCCAACCGTGTGTACACGGAAGGCAAGGGCAAGCGCCAGCTGAAGGTTGACCCGAAGTCGTGCAAGGGCGCCCACAAGGCACAGATCGCCTGCCAGCAGCCGAACCGCCGCGTGGAAGTCGAAGTGGTCGGCACCCGCAACGCACGTTAATCGGATCCTTTCCGATGAAAGAAAGCCCAGCGCGAGCTGGGCTTTTTTTTTGATACAGTTGCTGCAACCCCTCCGCTTCCGCGCCGCCGCCCGGCGGCCCGCCTATACCGATGACGCAGACCTCCTCCCCTCTTCACCCCACCGTTGAAACGACCTTCGTCGGCAAGAACGCCGACGCTCGCGAGATCGACAAATTCAGCGAGCTGGCCCACCGCTGGTGGGATCCGGAAAGCGAGTTCAAGCCACTGCACGAGCTCAACCCCCTGCGGCTGGGATGGATCGACGGCATTGCCGGCCTGCAAGGCAAGGAGGTGGTCGATATCGGCTGCGGCGGCGGCATCCTGGCGGAAAGCATGGCGCGTACCGGCGCCACCGTGCGCGGCATCGACCTGTCCACCAAGGCCTTGCGGGTGGCCGACCTGCACAGCCTGGAATCCGGCGTCTCCGTCACCTACGAGGAAATCGCCGCCGAGGTGCTGGCGGCGCGCATGCCGTCCAGCTTCGATGTAGTGACCTGCATGGAAATGCTGGAGCATGTCCCCGACCCGCAATCCATCGTCCGCGCCTGCGCCACGCTGGTACGGCCGGGCGGCAAGGTATTCTTCTCCACCATCAACCGCAATCTCAAAGCCTATCTGCTGGCCGTGGTGGGTGCCGAATACGTGCTCAAGATGCTGCCTCGCGGCACCCATGACTATGACAAATTCATCACGCCGTCCGAACTCGCGCGCTATGCGCGCAACGCCGGGCTCGAACTGATCGAAATGCGCGGCATGAGCTACAACCCGCTGACCCAGGTCTATTCGCTGGGCCGGGATACCGATGTGAACTACCTGATGGCATTTCGCCGGACAGCCTGAACATGCGAAGCTTCGACGCAGTCTTCTTTGACCTGGACGGCACCCTTGCCGACACGGCCCCGGACCTGGCGGCGGCGGCCAACCGGCTTGTCATCGAGCACGGGCGCCCGCCGGTGGCGTATGAAAAGCTCCGCCCGGTCGCGTCGCACGGCGCGCGCGGCCTGATTGGCGCCGCCTTCGGCAAGAGCCCGTCCGACCCCGAGTTTCCCGCCCTGCGCGACACCTTCCTCGCCTACTACGAGGCGGATATCGCCGTGCATACGCGTCTGTTCGATGGCATGGCCGAGGTGCTGGATGCGCTGGAAACCGCCGGCATCCGCTGGGGCATCGTCACCAACAAGGTCACCCGCTTCACCGCGCCGCTGGTCGCGGCCATTGGCCTCGCGCCGCGCGCCGCCGCCGTGGTCAGCGGCGACACGACGGCGCATGCCAAGCCCCACCCCGCCCCGCTGCTGCACGCCGCGGACGTCAGCGGCGTGCCGCCCGGCCGATGCGTCTATGTGGGCGACGACCTGCGCGACATCCAGGCCGGCAAGGCCGCCGGCATGCTCACCATCACCGCGGCCTATGGCTACTGCGGCGACGGCGAGCCGCCTGAGGCCTGGGGCGCTGACTACCTCGTGCGCCACCCGAGCGAACTGATCGCGCTGCTGACGCCCGCCGGGCAGCACTGGCAGCGCGGGACAGAAGAAGCCGCCAACACTTGAGGCCGCCAACGGAGTACAATCTGTCTTCTTGACACTGTTCACGCAGTTCACAGAGGGGCCGACCTGGTTTCGACGTGGGTTACAAAGCAGTGGAGGGCATACCGAGGACCCGTCACCTCGTTAATCAATGGGAATGCAATAACTGCTAACGACGAACGTTACGCACTGGCCGCTTAATTGCGGCCGTCCTCGCACTGGCTCGCTGGCGGGCTAGAGTCGCAAGACTACGCGAGGTCATATACGCCAGATAAGCCCTGAGTGAGTCACGAACCCAGGGACGAAAATCTAGTGACTCGCCGTTGTAGAGCGTGTTCGTCCGCGATGCACCGGTTAAATCAAATGACAGAACTAAGTATGTAGAACTCTCTGTGGAGGGCTTGCGGACGCGGGTTCGATTCCCGCCGGCTCCACCAACATTAGGTCTTGGATAATCCCGGGACCTCCCAAACCCCCGATGGCGCAACGCCTCGGGGGTTTTTCTTTTCCGGGGGCGCCTATAATTGGCCGCCATAATCAACCTGGCGCCCGATCCCATCCGCTCGAAAAAACGGAGCGCGCCAAAAAATCGCGGAAAAAGGGGCGGCACAATCCCATGCGTATCCGCATGCCCAAATCATCACCCGCACCGGACACCTCCTGTAACCCGGCGTAATTAAATGTATCAAGCATTGAGACATCCAGCGTCCTGGGAAAAAGTAAACTGATTTCCTGCTGGCACAACCAGTGCCTGCTGCCGTGCAGCACTTATGCAATCCCCCTCCCAGGAGACGACGATGCTAAGCCCTCACGAAATTGCCGCATTGATGCTGATCGAGAATGCCCAGCACCACCATGAACTGAACCCCGCCGATCTCAATGCCTTGCTTGACCGCCGGCTCGTCTGGCTGGAGCCTCAGCCTCAAGTCCATGACCGGCGGCTGCACCTTACCAACCACGGCCGCCACGTTCTCGACGCTATTGCCGGAAAGCATTGACCTCCCCCCGGCCCCGGCCACGCCGCCACCGTGCGCTGATGCTGCACACTGCCCGGGGTGATCCGCATCGCTGATCCGGAATGCAGCGAAACGGGCGTTTCAAAAAGCAGGTGCGACCGGTTGTTGCCCGTCCGCTATCCCCAGGTGCACACCGGCACCTTGCCATGAAGCCGGCACTGGCCCGTGGCCTGCGGCTGGTCCAGCCGATGCCATTGCTCAAAGCTCAAAGCCCGAGCGCCCTGTGCGCCGATGCCCAGCAGAGCAGGAGTTCATACTGGCGCTCCGAGAGTTCCCGGCTTGACTCCGCCATTGCCATTTCCGCCCGCAGCACCGTGTCCCGCCGGCTTGCCCCCGCGGCCAGCGCTGCCTGCGCCGCCGCGTGGTCGGCCTTGCGCCGCGCAAGGCCGGTTGCCGCGATCTCACGCCTGACCTTGGCTGTGACTATCTCACCGAGCGTCGCGTCGACCTCTCCCAGCGCCGCCAGCACCGTCTTGCGATAAGCTGCCTCCAGCTCTTCGCCGGCAGCCGCAGCGCGCGCGGCTTCCGCCCGCAGGCCGCCGCCGTCGAACAAAGGCGCGTTCACCGCGGCAGCGAGTGCCCAGCCAAGCGCATCTCCCGCGAGCCACCTGCGCAGAGACTCGCTGAGGAATCCGGTGGTGCCGGTGAGAGAGAGCGAGGGGTAGCGGTCGCGCCGCGCGCGCTCCGCCGCCGCGTTGCCGGCGAGCACGCGATGCCACGCCGCATCGATGTCCGGGCGATTGGCGACGACCGAAGCGGGCAGGCCCGCGCGCAGCGATCCGGAGATCTTCAGGCTGGTGAAGTAGCGCTCCTGCGCAGCCAGCTCCAATTGCGACGGTGCCCTGCCCATCAGCACTGCCAACCGTGACAGGGCTTCATGGCGCCGCCCCTCCACCTCGGCCAGCAAGCGCTCGCGCTCCGCCACCAGATCCGCAGTCCGCCGCAGTTCAGCGGCCGGCACCAGGCCGGCTTCCTTCCTCGACGCTTCCGCAGCCAGCAGTTGCCGGGCCAGACCCAATTCGTTCCGGATATCCGGGCGCAGTGCGTCAGCCATACGTATGTCCGCATAGGCGCGTACGACATCGTGGATCAGCCACTGCCGCACTGCGAGCCGATCGGCCCGCGTTGCATCCGTATTGCGCTGTGCTTCGTGCTCTGCGAGCGCAAGGCGGCCGAACAGATCCATGTCGTAACTGGCGGAAACCTGCGCGCTGAAGCTGGAACTGCGATAAGGAGGCACGCTGAAGCGGCCCCCCTCGCCATCCCGGAACGCCGATGCCTGCACGCGCCCGCGTTCCGCACCAACGCCGGCTTGCGCACGCGGCATCCGTCTTGCTCGTGCCATGTCCTGCAAGGCGCGCGCTTGCGCGACCCGCGCAGCGGCCGCGCGCAGGTCCGGGCTATCCTCCAGTGCGGCGCCGATCAAACCGTCCAGGACCGGATCGTCAAGTGCGGCCCACCAGTTGGATGGCACAGCCATGTCGTCTGCGCCGGGTAAACCGGCAGCCTGCGCCGCAAAGCTGGACCATCGCTGCGCCGGCGGCTCCGGGCGCGGCGAGCTTGCGGGCACCGACGCGCAGGCCGTCAACAAGGACGAAAGTACCAGCATGGCCATGGGGATCGTGGCGAAGCGAGGCATCAGGCTCCCCTCACTTCGCAAGAAAGCGCACTACCACGCGCTGGCCAATCAGCAAGTCTTGCGCATCCAGCGCAACGACCACTTCCACCACCCGGTTGTCCTGCTTCTCGGCGGGGTCGTCGCCAGCGCTGCGCTGCCCGACGATACGGCCTACGCGCAGCACCTTGCCGGACCATCGCCGGGCGGGATCCGCATCCAGGATGATTTGCGCGGCGCCGCCAGCCTTGATGCCCGGGAGGTACTGCTCCTCCAATTCGGCGCGCACGATACGCGCGCCATCCGGCGCGAAGAGAAACAGCGGCGTGACATTGAGCGTGCTGACGCCGTTGCCCGGCCGGGCCTGCCGCTGGATGATCTGGCCATCCAGCGGCGCCGTGACCCTGCGCTCTTCCACTTCGCGCTCGGCGATGGCATGCCTGGCCTGGGCCGTGGCGAAGGCGGCGTCAGCGGCAAGCAAGGCCACCGTGGCAAAGGCATGCCGGTCGCTGGCCAGATCGAGGTCCTGCCGCGCAACGGTGTCGTCTTCGGCGAGCGGCTGCAGCCGCTTGCGCTCGCGTGCGGCTGCAGCGAGTTCGATGCGCGCCTTGCTTCGTTCCTGCTCGGCCTGGCGAACTTCGGCGCGCGCCAATGCAAGACCGCGCAAGGCGACCTCCGCATCCAGCGTCGCCAGCAGCTGGCCGGCTCGCACCCGGTCGCCTTCCTCGACCATGACGCGAGAGATCACGCCGTCGCGCCTGGCGGCCAGGCGTACCAGCCCACCCGCGATGTCGACGCGTCCCTTCGCGCTGGCGAGAACATCCGCAGGGGCGCCCGACTGGAGGGGCGTTCGCGTCTCGGCCCCAGGGCCCACGCGGCCGCATGCGCCCAGCCACAGCGCGGCGGCCACAAGCCAGCAAGCCTTGCCTCGGGCAGAGCCGCCACGGGGCAGCTTCGTCGATCCTGTCTTAAGCACGACGCCGCTCCTGCTCGGCCGGAGCTTCCCCGGTCTGCTCGCGATCGCGAACGACAACACCGTCCTCGAGCTCGATCACCCGGTCGGCATGGCCCAGAAGCCTGGGATCATGGGTCACGCCCAGCACGGTCGCACCGTGCTCGATGGCAATCCGTTTCAGCAGGTCGATCACGATTCCTCCATTGATCTTGTCCAGTGCCGACGTGGGCTCGTCGGCAAAAATCAGTTTCGGGTTCTTGACCAGCGCCCTGGCGATGGCCACCCGCTGCTTCTCTCCACCCGAAAGCTCGGCCGGCCGCAGATGGCAGCGATGGGCCAGTCCGACCTCCTCGAGCACATGCCGCGCCTGCATCATGGCCGCGGCGCCGCGCTTGCCGAGGTACTGCAAGGGCAGCAGTACGTTCTCCAGCGCGGTAAGCGCGCCGAACAGATTGAAGCCCTGGAAGATAAAGCCGCAGTTCTCGAGCCGGAAGCGATCCAGCGCGGCTTCGCCGAGCGTCCACAACTCGGTGTCCAGCGCCAGAACCTGCCCGCTATCCGGCCTGAGCAGGCCGGACATCATCGACAGCATCGTGCTCTTGCCCGAACCGGATGGCCCGATGATCAGGGTCAGCGTGGCAGGGTAGATATCCAGGCTGCTGTCCTTGATCACCTGCTGCGTGATCTTGCCGACTGTGAAAGCCTTGGCGATGCCGCGGCTGACGATCGACGGTCTGGTATTCATGGATTCCACCTCAACGCAGCAGTGCCGCAGGATCGGCGCGGCCCAAGGGCCTGAGCGCCAGCAAACCGGAAACCATCGAGATCGCAAGCAGCAGCACGCAAGCGCCTGCCAGCATCCACGCGGGAAACCGCATTGCGATCCGCAAGGTGTCGCCGAGCCATGCGATGGCGAGCGTGAGGAGCCCCGTCACGATCAGGCCGCTGACCCCGACCCAGAGCGACTGTTCGACCACGATGGCGCGCAGCGATTTACGCGACACGCCGAGCGCACGCAGCGCGGCAAACTCCTTGATCGAAGCCAGGATGGCTCCCGAGAGCGTCTGGCTGGTGATCACCATGCCCACCACCAGCGCGAGCAGCGATGCAAACCCCGAGCCGATTCCCGAACCCGACTCGAGCAGCCAGTAGGCCTGCGACTGCATGGATAGCGCAGGCGCCGTCCAGACGCTGTAGCGCGGAAAACGCGCTTTGTCCGCAATCTCGGCACTGACCGCCAGCGGGTCGAATCCCGGCTTGAGGCGAACCAGGTAAAAGGCAATCTGATCGGCGATATCCGGAGCGAGGTAGCGCGCCGTCGCGAAGGACGCCAGCACATTGACCCCGCCCACCGTTCGTATGCCCTCGATCACGCCAGCGATACGCGCGCGCCGGCCATTGATCTCCACCATGGTGCCAACCCGGGCCCCCAGCTTGCGCATGTCCGCAGCGTCGATGAGGATCGCGTTGGGCTCGCGCAGCAACGCGCGCTCGTCCTGCGTGAGCAGCCCCGAAAAAGCAAGCCCGGCACGGGAAACGTCCATGGCATGGAGCAGCACCGAAACCGGTACCCCGTCCGCTCGCCGGAGGTCACCGTATGCGGTGGTATAACCCTCGACCCTGTCGACGCCCGGATGGGACCACGCCAGCGCATCGCTGCCCCGGACCAGCGCACGCCCCAGATCGACGCTTTGCGTATTGCGGAAACCGATCCAGAGATCCGCGCCGGACCGGTCGACCACCACCGCGACCGAGCCGAACAAACCTAGCAACAACGCCAGTTGCACAACGATCAGCAATCCCGCGAAGGTAATCGCGAGCACGGCGGCCAGGTAGCGCCGCCATTCATGAGCCAGCGTGGCGCGCGCGAGGGAGATCATATTCGCCTCACTCGCAGCGGCGCACCGGCGCGATGCGGCGAACCAGCGTGTAGCGCTCGGCCACCAGTCCCAGCGGGCCCCGCACCTCCATCAGCGCCCTGTGTGCCGACTCCAGCCTGATGTCTACCGGATAGCGGCTCGCGCCCTTTTCGTCGAGGAGGGTGTCGGGGTCGGCGATCCAGCCGGTCAGCCGGGAAGCGCCGCTTGCCGCCTTGCGCGGAACCAGTCCGACAATCAAGTCCGCGCCGCAGAGCGTCTCCCGCCGCTGCACGCCCGGGCGATCAGCCCGCCGGGGCAATTGCACGATCGTGCCGCAGGCATTCTCCGACATGTCCGGACACGAGCTGAAGTCGATGACGGTGCCATCGTCCATGAAGGTCCATTGCCCCGCCATGCCCGCTGGCCATGCCTGACCGGCGCAGAGGGCGAACAGAGCCGCAATAATAAACGGAGTAATCCGTCCAATTTCAATACAAGCTGGAGGAATTGGCATGGGAGGTGAATTTTTCTGGATCCGGTGCCCGCGGGCGTTGATTGCGTCGAATCAGGCGAAGATGAAGGTCCGGCAGAAGTCAGCCAGCGCCCGGGCGGTAGCCGGCATATCGATGTCGACTCCCGTGTCGCGGTCGAAGTCGAGGCCCGAGAACATGGCCAGGATGAGATTGGCCGCACCGACGGGATCCAGCGCGGCACGCACCCAGCCTTCACGCTGCCCGAGTTCCAGTTCCGCGACGAGCGTCTCGCGCAAACCGCGATCAAAGGCCAGCACCTTCTGGCGCCATTCCGGATCGCGCTGCAATTCCAGCCAGCTGTCCGCGCCAAGGTTGTACCCGGACGGCGCCAGGGTCGCCGCCAGGCCGGCCGCATCCACCTGGCTCAGCCATTCCAGCCCTTCCCTGCTGGCCAGCTGCCGAATCTCGCCCTGGTAGCGCGCGAACTCGCGGGCAACGATCTCCATGATCATTTCGTGCTTGCTGGCAAAGTGCCGGAACACGGTGCCGGCGCTCAGTCCCGCCTCGACGCAGATGTCCTCGGTTCGGGCGGAGTGAAACCCTTTTGTCTTGAAGGTGCGTGCCGCTGCCTGGAGGATCCCGTCCCGGCGCTGCGCGTGCAGCTGTTCGTCCTTCGTTCTGGCCATGGCGTCTAATAAACGGATTAGTCCGTCGCATTATATGCACAACGGATGTCCTGTCAACTACGATGCGATGGCCCCGTCCGGAAGGCGCGAGTGCGAATGCGCCGCCAAATTTGGATTGCCATGGCCAAATTAGGAGCTGTCTGATTCACATAATTGAAAAGGGCCGGCATCATTACGTCAGGCCCCTTCGTGGCGGCCTTGCCGGTCGGGGGCTCACCCTCCCCCTCCGGCGTTGCCCTCAAGCGCCCGCCAACTCCTGTGCGGGCGTCTTTTTTGCCGGGAGCGCCAAGGAACCATCTGCGTGGACGGCCCAAGAAAGCCGCAGTCGCAATGCACCCCCACTTATTCCCGCTGGCAATAGGCCCCCTCGATACACCCAGCCCCGGAGAAGTGGCGTCATGCTCATGTGACCAGCCAATAATTTGTAATCATCTGTTACAGTCCGTCATTTTTCCTGCAATTGAATGGTGGCGCCCGGAGCGCCCAGGCTGACGGAAACGGATAGATGAAGAGACTCATTGGAGCAGCAAGCATCGCACTTGCCGTGGCGGGGTGCGGTGGATCGGGAGAGAACGACGGCGGGCTCAGCGTGGTACGGAACCCGCCCGCCACTACCACGACGACGCCCACCGCGCCGACGACGCCCGTTACCCCGGACCCTGCCGTGCCGGCCGCGCCAGCCACCAATGCGCTGGGCACCGGCTTCTATATCGGCAGTACGCCCGCCAACGAGCGGCTCAACGTGCTGGTCCTCGACGAGAACGTCTACTACGTCTTCTACTCGTCCCCCGGCACGCCGGACGCACCGGCCGGCGTGGTCACCGGCAACTACAGTTCCGGCAGCGGCAAGCTCACCACCAACAGCAACGGCAAGGACTTCAATCTTGAAGGCGCGGGCTACAGCCTGGCCGCGGCAGACCTCAATGTGTCCTATGTGCCGAGCACCTCGATGTCCGGCTGGCTGACCTACCGCAACGGCAAGACCGTGCCGCTCAGCAGCAACTACAGCACCGACTACAACTACATCGCCAGCGCCAGCGGCCTGAAGGGCGATTACGCGGGCAACGCGGTGACGCTCGACACCAGTGCGCTGCGGTCGAACGGGGTGGTGGTGCACATCGATGCCACCGGCAAGATCACGACCGACGCGGGAACGGGCTGCGGCTTTACGGGCACCGCCACGCCACGCCGCCAGGGCAAGGTCTATGACGTGACCATCACGACCGGCGGCGCGCCTTGCCTCTACACGTACACCGTGATGAACGGCATTGCTTATTATGACCCGACCACCACGCACAGCCTGCCCACCCCCGGCCAGCTTTACCTGTTCGCCATGCGCCCGGACCGGCAGGTGGGCATGCTCTTCACCGGCAGGTGATGTGCGGCCCGCCGTGCCCGGAGCAGGCGCGGCGACTCAAAGAAAGCGGTCGAGCAGCTTGCGGCTGGCCTTGTCGAGGCCCGGCAGGTTGCGCACCAGGTAGTGAATGCCGTGGCTGTCCGAGATCAGCAGCGTGGAACCGGCCAGGCGGCGGATGTCTTCCTCTCCGCGCAGCACCAGGGAAGTGATGCCGCGATCGGTCTCCACCTCCCAGGTACTGGGGGTGGCGAAGGTCGATACCGAGCGGATGCGCCGGATCTCCGGCATGAACTCGCGGCTGGCGAGTTCGGCTTCGATGGCCTCGCGCAAGGCTGCGGGCAGCTGGTCCAGCCGCGGCAGCCAGGCCAGTTCACGGCCATCGGCGCTGATCATGCCGATGCCATCGTCGGGCGCTGCGATAGGGAACGCGCGTACGGGCACCACGCCCTCGTGGACGAGGCCGTCCGCGGTGGTCATCACGAGCCGCCCGAGGGCATTGCGGTGAAGCTTGAAATTGGCTGCTTGCTGCATAGGGGCCGCCTTCCTTATTGCACTGATGGCACTGATGGCACGTTGACCGCTTCGGCGGCGTCGATATCTTCGTCGGCATCGGTGTCGACGTTGCGGGCCTGCGCCTGGTAGAGCTTGTAGTAGTGGCCTTCGCGCGCCAGCAGTTCTTCATGCCCGCCCACCTCGACGATCTGCCCGCGGTCCATCACCACCAGGCGATCCGCCTTGCGCAGCGTGGACAGCCGGTGCGCAATGGCGATGGTGGTGCGGCCCTGCACCAGGTTGTCGAGCGCCTTCTGGATTTCCTTCTCGGTGGCCGTGTCGACGGAGGACGTGGCTTCGTCCATGATCAGGATGCGCGGGTTGATCAGCAGCGCGCGGGCGATCGAGATACGCTGGCGCTCGCCGCCGGAAAGGGCCTGGCCGCGCTCGCCCACCAGCGAATCGTAGCCATGGGGCAGGCGCAGGATGAATTCGTGCGCGTGGGCGGCGCGCGCGGCGGCGACGATGTCCTCGCGCGTGGCGCCGGGCTTGCCGTAGGCGATGTTCTCGGCGATCGTGCCGAAGAACAGGAAGGGCTCCTGCAGCACCAGCCCGATATGGCTGCGGAATTCCGAGACCGGCAGCGAGCGGATATCGACGCCATCGAGGCGGATCGCGCCTTCGGAGACGTCGTAGAAGCGGCAGATCAGGTTGACCAGCGTGCTCTTGCCCGAGCCGCTGTGGCCCACCAGGCCGATCATCTCGCCCGGCGCGATCGACAGGTTGAGCCCGCGGATCACGGCGCGGTTGCCGTAACGGAAACCGAGGTCGCGCAGTTCGATGGCACCCTCGACGCGCTCCAGGTGGGTCGGGCGCACCGGCTCCGGCACGCTCGATACGTGGTCCAGGATATCGAAGATGCGCTTGGCGCCGGCGGCGGCCTTCTGCGTCACGGAGACAATGCGGCTCATCGAATCCAGCCGCGTGTAGAAACGGCTGATGTAGGTCAGGAAGGCCACCAGCACGCCAACCGTGATCGCGTTTTGCGAGACCTGCCAGATACCGAAGATCCACACCACCAGCAAGCCAATCTCGGTCAGCAGCGTGACGGTCGGCGTGAACAGCGACCATACGGCATTGACGCGGTCGTTGATCGCCAGGTTGTGCCGGTTGGCCTCGCGGAAGCGCTCGACCTCGCGCTTTTCCTGGGCGAAGGCCTTGACCACCCGGATGCCGGGAATGGTATCCGCCAGCACGTTGGTGATTTCCGACCAGATCCGGTCGATCTTCTCGAAGCCATGGCGCAGGCGGTCGCGCACCAGGTGGATCATCCATGCAATGAACGGCAGCGGCACCAGCGTCACCAGCGCCAGCCACGGGTTGATGGAAATCAGGATGCCGGCCGTCATGACGATCATCAGCACGTCGGTGGCGAAATCCAGCAAATGTAGCGACAGAAACACGCAGATGCGGTCGCTTTCCGAGCCGATGCGGGCCATCAGGTCGCCGGTGCGCTTGCCGCCGAAGTACTCCAGCGATAGCCGCAGCAGGTGCTCGTAGGTGGTGGTGCGCAGGTCGGCGCCGATGCGCTCCGACACCCGCGCCAGCAGGTAGGTACGTGCCCAGCCCAGGCTCCAGGCCACCAGCGCGGCGCCCAGCAGCCCGGCCAGGTACAGATTGACCCGGCCGTAGTCGATCGGCATACCGTTCTGATAGGGGATCAGCACCTTGTCCATCAGCGGCATGGTCAGGTACGGCGGCACCAGGGTGGCGGCGGTGGACAGCAACGTCAGCAAGAAGCCCGCGAGCAACTGGAAGCGATACGGCCTGGCAAAGCGCCACAGGCGCAGCAGCGCCCAGGTCGAAGGCGGGGTCTCCAGGTCGCGGCTGCATTGCGGGCACTGGTCGTCGTCCGGGGGCAGCGGCGCCTTGCAGGTCGGGCAGACCGCTTCGGCCTCGTCGCCGGCCAGTCCGCCCCGCCCCGAACCCGACAGGTCGCGCTGGGCATGGAACTGGTCGATCAGGCGCAGCGCGGCCGGATTGTGGCCCAGCGTGTAGCGCCAGCTGGACAGCAATCGCCCACTCTCTTGCAGTTCGAGCGTGCCGACCCCCGCGTGATCGGCGTGAAGCAGCGATAATCCGGGCTGGATCGCCCATTGCTGCCAGTCGTTTTGTCCGGGCATGCGCGCCAGCAAGCGACGATCCGTCACAAGTACCCAGCCTTGGGTAAAATGCAGCTTCGCGTCGAGGTCCACTCCCAGCCAGGCCAGAACGGCCTCGCCAGGAAGCAGGCGGGTGCCGAGTTCATTACGCCACGGCTCGTTCGTGGCGTTGCTGTCAATCACGGGCAAGGAAGGTTGGGTCATCGTTGGCAATGCATGCTGCGTCCCTTGGTATGGACATAACTTGAAACAATTTAGTGCGGGCGCGCCATGGCGGCCCGCCAATTTGCCCGCAGTATACATAAGGCCAAACACACGGGCGTCCCTGATGCACTGCACAATCGCTTTTTGATCAAGAAAGTCAACCGGCTGACCGTAGTAACGTTACTGAAAGGTTAGGCTTCTATTTCTCGGGCACTCGCCCACTGCCTCAAGCTAAATCAATGAAAAAGAAGGACATTGAGATTTTCGATGTCATGTCGCTGCGCGGCCCGAATATGTGGACATATCGGCCTGTGCTGGAGGCGTGGGTCGATATCGGGGAACTGGAGGATTTTCCCTCCAACAAGATTCCGGGGTTCTACGAGCGCCTGTCGGCATGGCTGCCCTCGCTGATCGAGCATCGCTGCAGCATCGGTGAGCGCGGCGGCTTCCTGCAGCGGCTCAAGGAAGGCACCTGGCCGGGCCATATCCTGGAACACGTTACGCTTGAGCTGCAGAACCTGGCCGGCATGCCCGGCGGTTTCGGCAAGGCACGGGAGACACCGATCCGCGGCGTCTACAAGGTGATCGTGCGGGCCTGGCACGAGGACGTCACTCGCGCCGCCCTGTTCGCCGCCCGCGACCTGGTGATGGCCGCCATCGAGGACCGCCCCTACGACGTCCAGGAGACGGTGGAGCATCTGCGCCGCCTGGTGGACAAGCACTGCCTGGGTCCGAGCACCGCCTGCATCGTCGACGCCGCCGACGACCGCGGCATCCCCGCGCTGCGCCTGTCGGAGGGCAACCTGGTGCAGCTTGGCTATGGCAGCCGCCAGCGCCGCATCTGGACCGCCGAGACCGACCGCACCGCCGCCATCGCCGAGAGCATCTCGCGCGACAAGGACCTGACCAAGAGCCTGCTGGAATCCTGCGGCGTGCCCGTACCCGAAGGCCGGATGGTCGAAAGCGCCGCCGACGCCTGGGACGCCGCCGAGGACATCGGCCTGCCGGTGGTCGTCAAGCCCTACGACGGCAACCACGGCCGTGGCGTATTCACCAACCTGACCACCCGCGAGGAAGTCGAGACCGCCTATGGCGTGGCCATCGACGAAGGCAGCGGCGTCATCGTCGAACGCTTCGTGCTGGGCAACGAACACCGCCTGCTGGTAGTGGGCGGCCGCCTGGTGGCCGCCGCCATGGGCGAGACCGCCAGCGTGAGCGGCGACGGCAAGTCGACCATCGAGGAACTGATCGAGTCGCAGATCAATTCCGACCCGCGCCGCGGCAGCACCGAAGACCACCCGCTCAACAAAGTGCGGCTGGATTCGGCCGCGCGCCTCGAACTCAAGCGCCAGGGCCTCGACGCGCTTTCCGTGCCGCCCGAAGGCAAGCATGTGCTGATACAGCGCAACGGCAATGTCGCCTTCGACGTGACCGACCGCGTGCATCCCAGCGTGGCCGCGCACGCTTCGCTGGCCGCCCGCGTGGTGGGCCTGGACATCGCCGGGGTCGACCTGGTGGCGCAGGACATCTCGCGCCCGCTCGCCGAGCAGCGCGGCGCCCTCGTCGAGGTCAATGCCGGCCCCGGCCTGCTGATGCACCTGAAGCCCTCCAACGGCGAAGCCCGCCCGGTGGGCCGCGCCATCGTCGATCACCTGTTCCCCGCGGGCGAAGGCGACGACAACGGCCGCATCCCGGTGGTGGGCATCACCGGCACCAACGGCAAGACCGTGGTGGCCAAGCTGGTGGCGCGCCTGCTGCAACTGTCCGGCAAGCATACCGGCCTGGCTTGCAGCGACGGCCTCTACCTGGACCGCCGCCGGGTGCAGGGCGGCGACCGCGCCAACTGGGACGCGGCTCACCGCATCCTGATGAACCGCGCGGTCGATGCCGCCGTGTTCGAGAACGATAGCGGCGCCATCCTCTCCGAAGGCCTCGCCTACGACCGCTGCCAGGTCGGCGTGGTGACCAATATCGACGTGCCCGACCATCTCGGCCAGTACTACGTCGAGGAAGTCGAGAAGATGTACAACGTGCTGCGTACGCAAGTCGACGTGGTACTGGACGGCGGCGTCGCGGTGCTCAACGCGCGCGACCCGCTGGTGGTCGAGATGGCCGAGCTGTGCGACGGCGACGTGATCTTCTTCGGCTTGTCGGCGGACCTGCCCGCCATTGCCGCGCATCGCGCCGCCGGCCGCCGCGCGGTCTACCTGCGCGACGGCAAGGTGGTGCTCGCCACCGGCAGCCGCGAGACGCCGCTGGCCGACGTGGCCGCGATCCCCCTTACCTATGCCGGCCGCGTGGCCTTCCAGGTCGAGAACGTGCTGGCGGCTGTCGCCACCGGCTGGGCGCTGGGCATCTCCAACGACCTCATCCGTGCCGGCGTGGTGACCTTCGACGTGGGCCAAGTGGATGTGCCGGGCCGCTTCACGCTGTTCGAGCGCAACGGCGCCACCGTGGTTATCGACGACGCCCACAATGCCCCCGCGCTGGAAGCGCTGGTGGCATCGCTGGACCGCTTCCCCAGCGAGCGGCGCGTGGTGGTGTACGGCGCCGGCGCGCAGCGACGCGACGAAGACATGGTCAAGCAGGGCAAGGTGCTGGGCGCCGCCTTCGACCGCGTCTTCCTGTGCGAGGACCGTTCGGTCGAACGTGCCTTGCCTGATGCCGAGGCGCGCGCGCTGCTCAAGCAGGGCCTTTACGAAGGCCGCCGCGTGACCAAGATCATCGACGAAGGCACGCGCCGCCAGGCCATCGAGGCTGCCCTCGCGCAAGTGGTGGCCGGCGACCTGCTGGTCCTGCAATGCGACGAAGCCACGACCCTGCCGACGATCGACCAGGTGCACCAGTGGATGGGCCAACCGGGCCGCCGCGCCTGATCCGGAAGGAAACCGATTTCATGGAAGTCTCACGTATCCGCGCCCTGCGCGGCCCCAACCTGTGGTGCCGCCACACCGCCATCGAAGCCATCGTATCGTGCTCCGATGAGGCCCACACCCTGGCCCAGCTGCCCGGCTTCGAGGAACGCCTGCGCGCACGCTTCCCCGAAGTCGGGCCGCTGCGGCCCGACGACAACGAAGGCGTGGTGTCGCTGGCACACGCACTCGAATGCGCCGCGATGCGCCTGCAGGCAGAAGCCGGCTGCCCGGTCAGCTTCAGCCGCACCGCACCCACCGTCGAGCCCGGCACCTACCAGGTGGTGGTGCAGTACAGCGAGGAAGAAGTCGGCAGGCTCGCGCTGGACCTGGCTGCCACACTGTGCCGCGCCGCGCGCGACGATGTTCCCTTCGACCTGGCCGATGCGCTGCATCGCCTGCGCGAACTCGATGAAGACGTGCGCCTGGGGCCGAGCACCGGCTCGATCGTCTATGCTGGCGTGGCGCGCGGCATTCCGTACCGTCGCCTGACACAGGGCAGCATGGTGCAGTTTGGCTGGGGCAGCAAGCAACGCCGCATCCAGGCTGCCGAAACCGATCTGACCAGCGCGGTCTCGGAATCCATCGCGCAGGACAAGGAACTCACCAAGACGCTGCTGCACGCCGCCGGCGTGCCGGTGCCGATGGGACGCTCGGTGTCTGACGCCGAGCAAGCCTGGGCTGCAGCTCAGGAAATCGATGCGCCGGTCGTGGTCAAGCCGCGCGACGGCAACCAGGGCAAGGGCGTGGCAGTGCGCATCCGCACCCGCGAGGAAGTGATCGCCGCCTATGAGGTCGCCGCCGAGATCAGCTCCGACGTCATCGTCGAACGCTACATCCCCGGCCACGACTTCCGCCTGCTGGTGGTCGGCAAGCACCTGGTGGCCGCGGCCCGCCGCGACCCGCCCCAGGTCACCGGCGACGGCAAGCACACCGTGCGCGAACTGGTCGAAGAGGTCAATCGCGACCCGCGCCGCGGCGAAGGCCATGCCACCTCGCTCACCAAGATCCGCTTCGACGATATCGCGCTGGCCACGCTGGCCAAGCAGAACCTGACGGCGGATTCGGTACCGCCCAAGGGCACCCGCGTGGTGCTGCGGAACAACGCCAACCTGTCCACCGGCGGCAGCGCGACCGACGTCACCGACGACGTGCATCCCGAAATGGCCGCACGCGCCGTGGCCGCCGCGCAAATGGTCGGTCTCGACATCTGCGGCGTCGACGCGGTCTGCGAAACCGTGCTCAAGCCGTTCGAGGAACAGGCCGGCGGCATCGTCGAAGTCAATGCAGCGCCGGGGCTGCGCATGCACCTGCAGCCCTCCTACGGCAAGGGCCGCGCGGTGGGCGAGGCCATCATCTCCACCATGTTCGGCGACGGCGACGATGGCCGCATCCCGGTGGTGGCGGTCTCCGGCACCAATGGCAAGACCACCACGGTCCGGCTGATCACCCACCTGCTCGCCTCCAGCGGCCTGCGCATGGGCATGACCGGCACCGACGGCGTCTACATCATGGGGGAACGCATCGACACCGGCGACTGCAGCGGCCCGCGCAGCGCGCGCAATGTGCTGATGCACCCCGACGTCGACGCCGCCGTATTCGAGACCGCGCGCGGCGGCCTGCTGCGCGAAGGCCTGGCCTTCGACCGCTGCGACGTGGCGGTGGTGACCAATGTGGGCGAAGGCGATCACCTGGGCCTGTCCTACATCAGCACGGTGGAAGATCTCGCCGTGCTCAAGAGCGTCATCGTGCAGAACGTGGCACCGCACGGCATGGCGGTGCTCAATGCCGCCGACCCCATGGTAGTGCGCATGGCCGACGCCTGCCCCGGCGCCGTGACCTTCTTCGCGGCCGACCTCAACAACCCGGTGATGGCCACGCACTGCGCCCAGGGCAAGCGCGTGGTCTATGTCGAAGATGGCCATATCGTGGCCGCCGAGGGCGAGAACCAGGTGCGCATCGCGCTGTCGGCCATCCCGCTGACGCGCGGCGGCACCATTGGCTTCCAGGTCGAGAACGCCATGTCCGCCGTCGCCGCGGCATGGGCACTGGGCATCGACTGGGAAGTGATCCGCCGCGGCCTGGCCACCTTCGTCAACGATGCGGCAACGGCCCCCGGACGCTTCAATGTGTTCGACTACAAGGGCGCGACCGTGATCGCCGACTACGGCCACAACCCGGACGCAATCCAGGCGCTGTGCAACGCCATCGAAGGCATGCCGGCCAAGCGCCGCTCCGTGGTCATCAGCGGCGCCGGCGACCGCCGCGACGTCGACATCCGCCGCCAGACCGAAATCCTCGGCGGCGTGTTCGACGAAGTGATCCTGTACCAGGACCAGTGCCAGCGCGGGCGCGAAGACGGCGAAGTGCTGGCCTTGCTGCGCGAAGGCCTGGAAGGCGCGACCCGCGCCAGCGCGGTAGAAGAGATCCGCGGGGAATTCCTCGCCATCGATACCGCACTGTCGCATCTGCAGCCAGACGACCTGTGCCTGATCCTGGTGGACCAGGTGGAAGAAGCGCTGGCGCATATCGCGCAACGCATCGCCGGGGACTGATCCCAGGCAATGCAGCAGCCATGCAGGAAAGCCAGCCGACGAGGCTGGCTTTCTTGTTTTTGGGGCAAGTCCAAAGCCGGGGAATTCGCTCCACCCCCCTGAGCGCACATGCAAACCGGGCCACCGAGCCCACGACGAAACCAGCAAGGATCGAGAGGCAGTGGCCATGCGCGCCGGTAACGGCAGAAGCGCGAACCACCACGGGCCATTGCCATCAGGGGCACTACAATAAAACCAATGCCGTCCGCAGTGGTGATGCGGTTCGCGCCGGTAGCGCCAGCAGTCAGGCAGAACTGACGCGCCCACCACGAATCCGCAAAGC
>NZ_JARJLM010000514.1 GCF_029335485.1 Cupriavidus basilensis | reverse complement strand
ACCTGTCCCAACCCACCCAAGCCAAAGACCCTGACACCACTCCGCCTTTAGGCCCCGCAACCCTAAATCAGATCACCAGAAAATCCAACGGCAACCACATCCCTTCATTTTGAAACAACCACCATGAAGCGAAGAGGATAGGCAAGAGGGGTGGCTCAGCCAGGCACCACTGGAAACGAAGCCAACGGTTTTTGCCACCCCCGCCCCCCATCAGAACCCATGCCAGTCCCCGGCTTGCTCGAAGGCATGCGCCGCCCGGTAGATGGTCGCTTCGTCCCAGTGCTTGCCCACCAGCATCAGGCCGATCGGCAGGCCGTCGCCCAGTCCGCAGGGCAGGCTCATGGCCGGATGGCCGGTAGCGTCGAACGGCGCCGTGTTGGCGACCATCTCGAAGGCGCGCTGGATCACTTCGGCCAGCGGCGCGCCGGGCGCCGGGATCGGCTGCGCCTTCAGCGGCAGCGTCGGCATCAGCAGCAAGTCGTAGCGCTGCAGTTGCTCGTCGTAGGCGTTGCGCAACCGGCGCGCCAGGTTCTGCGCTTTGGCGTAGAAACGGCCACCATATTGCCGCATGAAGAATTCGCCCACAAACATCGATAGCTTGAGCGAGGGCGAGAGCTGGTCCGCCTGCTCGCGCCAGCCGGCATGGCGCTCAAGCAGGCTGGTCGTGTACAGGCCTTTCCAGTTGAACCCCATGCCGTTGCCGTGCATCATCTGCGCCTGCAAGCCTTCCAGTGCGATGGGTGTCCAGATGGCGGCCCCGTCCAGGTGCATGGGGATGCTGACCTCGTCCACGATCGCGCCAAGCTGTGCCAGCCGCTGCGCGCCGGCACGTACCTTGGCGTCGACATCCGCCTCGCTGTTGCCATGACCGAAACCCTCGCGCACCACGCCGATGCGCAAGCCCGCCACGCCCTTGCCAAGCGCCTCGGTATAGCGCGCCACGCGGGGGGCGTATTGACGCGGGTCCAGCCCGTCCGGCCCGGCGATCACTTCGAGCAGCAAGGCATTGTCCGCCACCGTGCGGGTCATCGGTCCGGTATGGTCGATGGTGGATTCGATGGGCATGATGCCGGTGTAGGGCACCAGCCCGTGCGTGGGCTTCATGCCATAGCAGCCGGAGAACGCGGCGGGGATGCGGATCGAGCCGCCCTGGTCGCCACCGATCGCCATGTCGACTTCGCCGGCGCCGACCAGCGCCCCGCAACCGGATGACGACCCGCCTGCGATATAGCCCATGCGGTAGGGATTGTGCACGGGGCCGCTGGCGTTGGTATGGCTGCCGCCCGAGAGGCAGAAGCACTCGCAATGCGCCTTGCCCACAATGGTGCCGCCGGCATCGAGGATGCGGGTCACCACGGTAGCGTCGATATCGGGAACATAGCCTTCCAGGGTGGAGGAGCCATTCATCATGGGCACCCCGGCCAGGCAGATATTGTCCTTGAGCACTACCGAGCGCCCCGCCAGCGCGCCGCCAGCCGCGCCCTTCACTTCGGTCTTGACGTACCAGGCATTGAGACGGTTTTCCTGCGGCGGCGGACGGTAGCCCGCGCTGCGCGGATAGCCCGGCTCGGGCAGGAAATCCGGCAATTCGTCGACACGGTCGTAGGCCTGGATGCTGCCCTCCATCAGGGCGAGGTACTCGGCGCATTCGTCCTCGCTCATGGTCATGTGCAAGCTCGAAATCAGTTCGCGCATCTGAGCCTGGGTGGGGCGCTTCACGGTCATGGCGTACTCCTGTGCGAGGTAGGGGGCAATGGCAATCGGGAGAGAAAGAGGCCGGCCTGGTTGCGCCGGGGCAGCCGTCATATTATTTTCCATAGAAATATTTTCCAAGGAAAATATTAGGCGGCTAGGGAAAACCATGAAACCGCGCCTGGGGTCCTGGGCGCCTGTCTGCCTTTCCGAGGTCTTGCGCCTGCGGCTCAGAGTTGCCTGACGACCTGGAAGAAATGGCCGTTGGCTTCGGCGAGAAACACCGGTTGCTGTACGCGGGCATTGCCGCGCCAGGACAATCCGCGCACGCTGCGAAACGCCAGGGGCGCGCAGCGCGGCGCCTGTTCCGGCGCGGCGGCCAAAGCCGCCAGGAAGTACATGCCATCGTAGACTGACTGCGCCAGCGCATTGAGCACCGGCGCCCGTTCGCCGAAGCGGCCGTGGTAGCGTTCCTTGAACGCCATGTTGACATCGTTGGCGAGCGCGGCGAAATAGCCGGAGGCCACGAACAGGCCGTCGGTATTGCCGGCGCCGATGGCCAGCAAGCCATTTTCCTCGATGGCGCACGACAGGCGCCTTACCCGCCGCTGCAGGCCGGATGCGCCGAATTCGCGATTGAAGCGCACTGCATCCTGCCCGATCAGTGAAAGCAGGACCGCATCGGGACGCAACGTTTCGATCTCCTCGAGCACCTTGCGATAGGACCCGCAACCGTGCGGCACATAGCGGTCCGCCAGCATTTCCCCGCCAAGGGCGCGCAGTGCGCCGGCCGCCTGGAAATGCGAGGCACGCGGCCAGACGCAGTCGTTGCCGACGAACACCCAGCGACGCGCCCGGTACTGCCGGACCATCGCCTCCAGCGCTGGCAGGAGCTGCAATTCCGGCGTTTCTCCGATCGCATAGACGCCGGGCGCCCTCTCGCCACCTTCGTAGAGCGGCGTATAGACAAAGGGGATACGCCCTGCGGTGGCGGCGCGCACGCGCGAACGTACCGCGCTGGTATGCATGCCGACCACGGCATCGAGCTCGCCCTCGCGCACCAGGGCACCCAGCAGGTCGGGAATATCGCGGCACTCGTCCACGGCATTGAACACCCGCAGGCAGATTTCGCGGCCGCCGATGCCGCCCTGCCGGTTGATCTCTTCGGCCGCGAGCTGCGCGCAGGCGCGCGCCGAAGGGCCCCAGATACCCGCGGCGCCGCGTACCGGCACCAGCAGGCCGACCGTCAGCCGGCCGGCACCGCAGCCACTGGCCTCGCCCTCGACCAGGCAGGTCGCAGACGGATCGTCCGGCGCCTGGGCGCGACTGGACCGCAGTGGCTTCCATTGCATGGCATCGTCTCCTGGCCGGGTTGGGCGGCAAATCCGCATCTTGGCAGCGCGCCTTTCCCATCGGAGGAACCAGGCCGGGGCACGGAACATTTTCCTGGGAAAGTTTTCTCGTATACTAACGCAGTGTTCCACGCAGGACTGCTCATGAGCGATATCGACGGCTACCTGGCCCAACTCTTGTCACGTGCCCACCACGCCGTCCATGGCCGGCTGGAGCAAGCCCTGGCCGGCGAAGGCGTGCAGGTCGAGCACTGGAAAGTGCTGCGCGTGCTGGCGGACGAGCAAGGGCATGCCATGGGCGAAGTGGCCCAGGCGCTGACCATGCATCCGCCCACCCTCACCAAGCTGGTCGACCGCATGATCAGCCAGGGCCTGGCCATGCGCAGCCCGGATCTTCATGACAACCGCCGTGTCCTGCTTTACGCCACGGACCAGGGATTGGCGCTATCGAAGCGGCTGAATCGCCTGGTGCAGCAGCATGAGGACGGCATCGTGCGCAGCATCGGCGCGGCCAGGGCGAAGCAGCTCAAGGCCCTGTTGGCCGAGCTGGGCAACTGATCGCCGGGGCGGTCACCGGGCTCAGAACTCGGCATGCAGGCGCACGCCGTAGAACATCGCCGGGCCGCGGTCGCGGTTGTAGCCGGGATTGCGGATGTACTGGAAATCCGGGCTGATGCTCAGGTATTTGACCGGCTGGAAGCTGTAGAACACCTCCACGATCTGTTCCGGGCCGTACCTGAGCGCACCGTCGCCAAGGAAGGCGCCCTGCCCGCCGGCCGCCAGGTAGGCCTGGTGGCGCGAGCCCAGCATATTGACCGACATGGCCAGCCCCACCACGTCGCGTGGCCGTCCCCAGGCGTTGCCGTTGAGCACGCCGCCGGCGGCCACCTGGCGGCCGATCTCGGTAAAGGCGTAGGTCTCGGTCTTGTCGTCGGACATATTGGCGCGCGCGAACACGCCCAGGGAATCGTTGACCTTCTGCATCACGGACAGGCCGGCCCCAATCTTGGCGTGCTCCTCGCGCACATTGGCGACGTCCGGCGTGGCGCCGGTGGCGGCGCCGAATTGCAGCGCATCGCTGAACGCGCCCATGCGCGCCTTGTTGCGCCAGAACATCAGGCGCGCCACGCCGGGCTTGCCGGCCAGGCTGTAGCGCTTCTCGAACTCGAGCACGTCGCCATAGTGCGCGAACATGCGCGTATCGAGTTCCAGCCCGTTGGATTCCAGTGGCTGCAGGAAGCGGCCGAGCCGCACCGACCAGGTATCGCCGATGTATTCGAGCGCCACGCCCCAGTCGTAGCCGCGCGCATCGGCCGGATAGTCGAAGGAGCCGTGCGTCAGGAACGACCAGTTCATGAACTGCGTGCGCGGGTCGGAGCCATACTCGTTCTGGTCGAAGACGTCGAGCACGCCGAAATTGCCGGCGGTCAGCACGATGCGCCGCTTGTCGACGCTGCCGGCCAGCTGGTTGAAGTCGGCATCCTGCTGCTCGGTGCCGCCGCCCAGGCCCCAGGTCTGCCGGATAAAGGCACGCGCGCGGTAGAACACCGGGTTGGTGCTCGACACCTTGGCCAGTTCCCCGTTGGTGGGGCCCCCCACCCCGTGCAGTTCGGAGAACGGCACGCCCTGCGTCACTTCCGGGTTGAAGTGAAATTCCGCGCCGCGCCACAGGCGCAGCCCAAGATCGAGCGTGGCGCTGAACGAATAGCTCTTGGCGCGATCCGCCGTAAGGCTGTTGGGGCCCGAGTAGGCTGCCCCGAAAGACGGCTTGCGCTGCCAGATATAGGTGGTCTGCCCGTGGACGGCGAAGTCCTCCGGCGCATCGGCCGGCGCGGCCGCATCGCCATTGCCCGCGGCTTGCGCCTGCGCCATCGCCGGGAGCGCAGCCATGGCCGCCAGCGCGCCGGCCAGCGACAGGGCAGCCGCAGCCTTGCGAGAGGCGGAGGACAAGCGTGGCCGCGCCGGAGCGGCGGTGGAGCAACGAAGCAGCATGAAAGATCCGGGAAACGACGAAAGGCCGGGCAAGATGGATCCCGGCTGATTGGCGGACGAAGCATAGCCAAGCGTTTATGACATGTCTACCTTGTATTGTTGCGACGCAACATTCCAGTGGCTGCGGCCTGACTTTCCGAATCTGTCATCGCCCTTGAATTAATTAATTCATAAATTAATATTGTCTGCATAGCCTGGAGCCGCCATGCCACGTGCAGCAGACAATACGCCCGCAAGC
>NZ_JARJLM010000513.1 GCF_029335485.1 Cupriavidus basilensis | reverse complement strand
CGATGATGCTTTCATCGGGGGCGTTTTGCATCTTGCCGGCGCTGCCATCGCCGGCATCGGACCTCAACGGCGTGGGTACTCCATTTGCAGCGCGACGAACTGCGCGGTCGCCTGGCCGTAGCGGGCCTGGATGGTGCCCAGGGCAGCATCGAGCGCTTCGGCCGGTGGTCCGGCATACGGGGCCGACGCATGGTGGCCAGGCTCGGGACCGGTCGCCGCGCCGACGGCAACGGCGTCGGCCTCCAGCCGCAAGCCGCGGCGCGAGCGCAATTGGGCGGCAGTGCCCAGCGTCCTGGCTTCGGAGCGATAGGTGCGCGACCACGCGTCTGCCTGCAGCGCCACTGCGATCTCGTCAAAGCCGGGCGCCACCGCGATATCGACGGTTTCGTGCCGCCACCACGCGAGGCGGTTGGAGAGCGCGAGGCCGATGCTCGCGGCGTCCAGCCTGAACGGCGTCGAATCGTGGCGCGCGCTCCAGTCCCGGACGCCCAGCCGGGCCGCCGCCGCTGCCGCCGCCGGCTGGCCGGCAATGGCTTCGACCAGCGCCAGCGACAGCGGCAGGGAGGCGGTCACGCCGCTGGAGGTCACGATGTTGCCGTCCGCCACATAGCGCCGGCCGTGCACCCAGCGGGTGGCTGGGAACTTCGCTTCGATGCCGCGCATCGCATACCAGTGTGTTGTGGCCGAGCGGCCATCGAGCAGCCCGGCGCGCGCGAGGACGAGCGCGCCCTCGCAGACCGCCACCACGGTGGCCCCCCGCGCGGCCTGGGCGCGCAGCCAGGCCAGCACCTGGGGCGTATCGTCGTGGTGCATCGCCGGCACGATCACGATGTCCGCCCCCGCGGGCACTTCCGCGTCGAAGCCGGCGATGGTCTGGTCGGCCCGTATGCGCAGGGCCGGCATCAGCGCGACGGTGCCGGCGCCGGTCGATACGGAGCGTACGTCGGCCACGTCCGCCTCGCGCAGCACGCCATAGGGAATCACGAAATCGGTCACCTCGGTGCCGGCGTTGTCGGCCAGTACCGCCACCAGGGGCCGCACGCGCCCGGCCTTGGGCGCCGGCAGGGCGAGCGGCGCGGCGGTTGCCAGGCTGGCCGGCTCGGGCGATGCTGGCGCCTGGGTCTGGGTGCCCGGTTCGCTGCAGCCGCATGACAAGAGCGCGCTGAATGCGAGTGCGGCGAGGCGGAGCCTGAAGGTGTGCTGCATGGTGTCCTCGGTTGACGTGTCTCGATCCAGGTCAAAATACGGCTTTTGGGCTCTGGCAAAAAGGCCAGATTTACCGCATTCTTTGCCATGACCAATTCACAGAGAACAACCAGGAGCGTGGTGGTGGTGGGCTTCGAGGGCGTCCAGTCGCTCGACGTGGTGGGGCCGATGGAAGTCTTCGCCGTGGCCAACCTGCATAGTCCCGCGGGCCGCAAGCCGTACCAGGTCACGCTTGCCACGCAGGCCGGCGGCGAGCTCGGGACCCATGCCGGCCTGCGGCTGGCCGGCGCGGCCGCGCTGGCCGATCTGCCCGCCCGCACCGATACCCTGGTTGTCGCCGGCGGCAGCGAGGCAAGCCTGCGCCGCGCCGCCGCCGATCCGGAACTGATCGCCTGGTTGCAGTCGCGCGCCAGGCGCACGCGCCGCATCGCCAGCGTTTGCACCGGCGCCTTCGTGCTGGCCGCCGCCGGCTTGCTGGACGGGCGTCGCGCCACCACGCACTGGAACGCCTGCGGTTTGCTGCAGGCGCTGCGCCCGGCGGTGCGGGTCGAACCCGACGCGATCTTCGTCGCGGATCCGCCTATCTATACCTCGGCCGGCGTCACCGCCGGCATCGACCTGTGCCTGTCGCTGGTCGAGGCCGATTGCGGTCCCGAGCTGGCGCTTGCCGTGGCGCGCGAGCTGGTGCTGTTCCTGCGGCGGCCCGGCGGCCAGTCGCAGTTCAGTACCGGACTGCAGCTGCAGGGCAGCGCGACGCCCAGGCTGCGCGCCTTGCTGGCTGCCATCATCGACGATCCCAGGGGTGACCTGCGGGGGCCCGCGCTTGCCGCGCGCGCGGGCATGAGCGAGCGCACGCTCGCCCGGGCCTTTGCCCGGGAGACGGGCGGTCCGCCGGCGCGCTTCGTCGAAGGCGCGCGTGCGGAGCGCGCCAAGGCGTTGCTGGAGACCACGGCGTGGCCGCTGGAGCGCATCGCCGAGCGATCCGGCTTCGGCAGCGTGGACGCCTTGCATCGCGTTTTCCGCAAGCGCGTCGGCACTTCCCCGGGGGACTACCGGGAACGGTTCGGGCCCGTGCGCGCGTGACGGGCGAAGGCAGTCCGATGTCTCCGTGCCCCGCATGCAGCGCATGCCTGCTACGCTTGCGGCACCGACCAGCCACCGCGCCAGTACGCCGTGCGCACTATTGTCCACAGGAGAACACCATGCCGAACCAAGACGCGCAACTCGACGCTCGCCGGATCGCGCCAGCCACCGACCGCAACCGCGACGCCATCCTCGCCGTGTTGCGCCGGGTCTTGCCGGAAAGCGGGCTTGTGCTGGAAATCGCCAGCGGTACCGGCCAGCACGCGGCCTATTTTGCCGCGGCGCTGCCGGGGCTGACCTGGCAGCCCAGCGATCCGGATGCCACCGCGCGCGCTTCGATCGAAGGCTGGACCGCCCATGCCGGGCTGGCCAACGTGCGCGCACCGCTGGTGCTGGACGTGCGGCAGCAGCCCTGGGGCATCGAGGCGGCGCAAGCGATGGTCTGCATCAATATGATCCACATCGCGCCGTGGGCGGCGGCCGAGGCGTTGTTCGCGGGGGCGGGCCGCCTGCTGCCGGCAGGTGGCGTGCTTTACCTTTATGGTCCCTATCGGCGCAACGGCGAACATACCGCGCCAAGCAATGCTGTCTTCGACGCGCAGCTGCGCAGCGCCGATGCCGAATGGGGCGTGCGCAATATGGAGGACGTGGCGGCGCTGGGCGAAGCGGAGGGTTTTCGCATGGACGAGCCGGTTCCGATGCCGGTCAATAACTTCAGCCTGGTATTTCGCAAATAGGAAATCTCTCATCCCATACCGGCTGACAGCAGCCTGAATGCCGGGCGGAAAACGGGCCGGGGATGACAGAAAAGGCTGGCTCGAATGCTGGTTCCGGTTCCACTCAGGTTCCGGCTGAGTTCTGGCCTGGTTCCAGCTTAAGCGTCGGCTTAAGATGCTGCGAGAGCGAGGCGTGAATTACCGGACTGCATTAATCGAGGGAAATATCCGTCGGGTCTTTCCTGGCGGCCGTGCGGGCAATTGCCGGAATGACATCGAATGACGGCCGGGAAAACAGGGCGACCGGACGTGCGGGAGAGAGGCGCCTGCCGAGCTGGCCTGTTGGGTGGGAGAGCCTGCTTGAAGGCTTGAGACGTTCGGGAAGCCGGGGATTTCGACAGGGATGTCCGGCTGGCCCTGCCAGGCACCAGCCGGTTCGCACCAGAGCGGTGCGCGGCGGGGACCGAAGCATGGCGCGGATTTCCGCGCGCATGTCCGGGCCGCTTGCCGCGCTGGCCCTCGCGCGATTTACTTCGCGGCGACAGGCGCTTCTGCCTCGACCTTCACGGCCACGGCCTTCTTCGGTGCTGCCGGCTTCTTTGCGGCGGTCTTGCGCGGGGCCTTCGGAGCGGCTGCCTTCGGCGCTGCTGCTGCCTTCGGAGCGGCTGCCTTCCTGGCGGCGGCCTTCGGTGCGGCGGCCTTCTTGGCAGCGGCCTTCGGTGCTGCTGCCTTCTTCGCCACGGCGGCCTTCACCACCGGCTTCTTCGCTGCCGGCTTGGCCTTGGCCTTTTGCGCAGCCAGCTTTTCCTTGGCGGCTTGCTTCTCTGCCAGCACTGCCTTCTTGGCGGCTTCGGCTGCGACCTTGATTTCGCGCTTGGCGGCTTCGATCGCCTTCTTTGCATCGGCGCGCAGCTTCAGCAGGCCCTTCTTCGCAGCTTGCAGTTCGCGAGCCAGCACGCTGGCCTTCTTTGCGGGCACGGCGGCCTTCTTGGCGGCTGCCGGCTTGGTCTTTGCTGCGCTGGTTTGTGCGACTTTCTTTGCTACGGCCATTGTAATTACCCGTTAGTTGTTGGAGCGCGGAGTATAACCGGTCGGGCGAGTTTACTCGCGCGACATGCATTTAATCCTTGTGGTTCTGGTATGAATGCGTGCGCCAATACAACAAATGCCGCGCGGCAATGCCAGCCGCATTCGATGCGAATATGGGATACGTATTGCGCTTAGCGCGTATTGACCTGCACCTTGATGCCGTCGGGCAGCACGGTAATGGCGCCTGGCTCGACTTCTTTGCCGGCCACGCGCAATTGCTCCGGCGTGAAGGTGTAAAGCGGGTAGTCGCGCAGGATTTGCTGCGCCACCACGGCACCGATCGCATTCAGCTGCTCGCCATACTGCGCCGGCATGCCGTTTACCCGCACCTGTTCGACGGCAGGATTGTCGAGCAGCACGGCGCGTTTCGCCGGATCGTATCTGAGTCCGCTGCTCAGCGACAGCGTGCCGTCGATGGGCGGCGCCGGCAGCAAGGTATTGCTGAGCCGCGCATCCACCTGGGTGGTCACGCGGTTGTTGGCGTCGTCGAGCACCAGGCGCGGATGCGTCAGTTGCACGTCGACAAGCTGGCCGTAGCGCAGCGTTGCCGGAAAGCGCTTGTCCACGGCGTCCTGCAATTCCTGGCGGGAGAAGGTGTATTCGCCGGTCCAGATGTTGTAGCCGGCAACGGCGCTGGCGGTGCCCAGCGTGGCGATTGCGGCGCACGCGGCAATGCCGAGGGCTTTCAGTGGGTTGGCGCGAATCGCCATGCTGCGGTGACTCCAGGTTGGTGTCTTGCGCGTCGGTTCGCGCACCAGCCAGTCAGACCGCGATGGCGCAGCTTTCGTTCAATCGGTCGGGCCGGTGCCCGCTTCATGCCGGGGCTGCGCCATCTTCAAACTCAGTAGTGCGGCGGGATCTCGTGCTGCGGGCCGCCGTCGGCGCCGCCCGCGCCGCTGGAGCGCATCTGCTGGTAGAGCGCCTGTAGCTGCTCCTGCAGCAGGTCGATCTGGCGCTGCTGGCGCGCCACGGCCAGGTTGAGCGTTTCGAGCAGGTCGTCCTGGAAGGCGACCTTGATTTCGAGTTCGGTCAGGCGGGATTCCATTGCATGTTCTCCATTGGGCCGCGCATTGTAAGTTGTCAGCGTGGGACGGCGCCGCCTTTACTGCATCGTCAGCCTGGCGAGCCGTCCCAGCGTGGCCAGTGCCGCATCGGTGCGCTCGTCGAAATCGTGCCCGCAATTGATCCGCAGGCAATGGCGGAATCCGCCATGCGCCGAGAAGATCGGCCCGGGCGCGATGCTGATGCCGTGCGAGAGCGCGAAGCGATGCAGGGCAAGGCTGTCGGTGCCCGACGGCATTTCGATCCACAGGAAGTATCCGCCGGCCGGCCGCGTGGCGCGCGTGCCGGGCGGGAAATGCCGTGCGATCGCTTGCGCGAACGCATCCTGGCGCACCATCAGCGCCTGGCGCAACTGGCGCAGGTGGCGGTCATAGCCACCCTTCTCCAGATAGCCGAGGATGGCGGCCTGCGTCGGCGCCGCCACCGTCAATGTGCTGGTGAGCTTGGCGCGTGCCACGTCGCGCGCGAAGCGTCCGGGTGCGGCCCAGCCGATCCGGTAGCCTGGCGCCAGGCATTTCGAGAACGAGCCGCAGTGCATTACCAGGCCGTGCGCGTCGAAAGCCTTGGCCGGCGTCGGGCGCTTGCTGCCGAAGTACAGCTCGCCGTAGACGTCGTCCTCGATCAGCGGCACCTCGAAGCGCGCCAGCAATTGCACCAGCTCGCGCTTCTTGTCGTCCGGCATCAGGCTGCCGAGCGGATTCTGGAAATTGGTCATCAGCCAGCACGCGCGCGGGCGGTGACGGTCCAGCGCGCGGGCGAGCGCGTCGAGCTCGATGCCCTCGCGCGGATGGGTCGGCACTTCGATGGCGCGCAGGCCGTTGCGTTCCAGCGCCTGCAGCGCGCCATAGAAGGTCGGCGATTCGATGATCACCGCGTCGCCCGGCCGCGTGACCGCCGCCAGGCACAGGTTCAGTGCTTCCAGTGCGCCATTGGTGATGACGATCTCGTCGGTGTGCACGGTGAGTCCGTCGATCAGGTAGCGCAGCGCGATCTGCCGGCGCAGGCCGGCATTGCCTGGCGTCATGTCGTCCACCGAGCTCCAGGGGTCGAGATGCTGGATCACCCCGGCCATCGACTTGGCCAGGCGCGGCAGCGGAAACAGCAGCGGGCTCGGGAATGCCGATCCCAGCGGTACCAGCTCCCGCTGCTTGGCCGACTGCAGCACGTCGAAGACCAGCTCGCTGACGTTCAGCGCGGTCGAGTCCTCGGCCGGCTGCGACGGCGCCTCCGGCTCGGGCGGCAGCACGCGGCTGGCGCTGGCGACGAAATAGCCGGAGCGCTGGCGCGCCACGATCAGCCCGCGCGCTTCCAGCAGGTAATAGGCCTGGAACACCGTGGATGGACTCAGGCCGCGGCTGGCGCTGGCCTGCCGCACCGAGGGCAGGCGGTCGCCGGGGCGCAGCGTGCCGGCCTGGATCGACTGCGCGATGTCGTCGGCCAGTGTTTCATAGAGCGTGCCGGGGGCGGCGGACCCGGGGGTGGCCTGGCGAGGGGCGGTGGACTTGGACGGCATCGACGACATAGGGAAGCAACTGTTTGGCAAGGTACTGGATTTTTTCAACTGTACCGTATCAACCGGGAGGCCGCCGGCAGATCAGTTCCTTGGCTGCTACTGCGGCATCATGTCGCGCGCAAATCAAGCTGGTCCGGTTGAATCGTGCAGATCTGCTCCTGTTCCGCCAGGGCTTGCATCCTTAGCATGCAGCGCTGTCCGTTGAGCACGGCGGCTGCCGTGCCGCTGCGGGAAGAGCAAGGAAATCCATGGATCCCACGAGTCTGTTGTTAGCTACCTTCCTGCTTTCGGTAGGTGGGCTGTTCGCCTTTATCTGGTCGCTGCGCAAGGGCCTGTTCGATCTCGAGGCCGCTGGTGCCCGCACTATTTTCGCGGCCGGCGAAGTCGGCCATCCGGAAGAGCCGTCGAGCGATGCCGTGCAGCGGCAGGCCTTGTGGGCGGGCGCGGCGTCCAGCCGGCAGGCGCCGGCCGCCGCCGCGGCGGCCCGGGCCGACCTCGACCTCGAACTGGCCGCGCGGCAGCAAGCCGACCGCTCCAGCGCCATGCCGGCGCTGCTGCTGCTGAGCTGCGCGGTGGTCTGGCTGGTGGTGGCGTCCGCCGCCGGGCTGCTCAGTTCGCTCAAGCTGCACCTGCCCGACCTGCTGACCCAGCAGGCCTGGCTGACCTTCGGCCGCCTGCGCACGCTGCACCTGAATGCGGTGGCCTATGGCTGGGCCCCGATGGGCCTGCTCGGACTGACGCTGTGGATGCTGCCGCGCTTGTTGCGTACGCCGCTGCTGGGCGGACGTTTTGCCGTCATCGGCGCGCTGATCTGGAATGCGGGGCTGGTGGCCGGACTGGGCGGCATCGCCATCGGTATCAATGCCGGACTGGAATGGCTGGAGATCCCGTGGCAGGTGGGCCTGCTGTTCGCGCTGGGCGGGATGATGATCGGCCTGCCGCTGGCGTTCATGCTGCAAAAGCGCCGCGTACACCATTTGTATGTGTCGGTCTGGTACATCGGCGCGGCGCTGTTCTGGTTCCCGGTGCTGTACGTGGTCGCCAAGGTCCCGGGCGTGCATTTCGGCGTGGAGCAGGCCACCATGAACTGGTGGTTCGGCCACAACGTGCTGGGCCTGTTCTATACGCCGCTGTCGCTCGCCTGTGTCTACTACTTCCTGCCCAAGGTGATCGGGCGGCCGGTGCGTTCATACAACCTGTCGCTGCTGGGCTTCTGGACGCTGGCATTCTTCTACGGCCAGGTCGGTGCCCACCACCTGATCGGCGGACCCATTCCCCCATGGCTGATCACGCTGTCGATCGTGCAGAGCGTGATGATGATCATTCCCGTGACGGCGTTCTCTGTGAACCAGCACCTGACGCTCAAGGGGCATTTCGGCGCGCTGCGCCACTCGGCCACGCTGCGCTTCATCGTCTTCGGCGCGATCATGTACACGCTGGCGTCGGTGCAGGGCTCCTTCGAGGCGCTGCGCTCGCTCAACGCGGTGACCCACTTCACGCACTTCACGGTGGCGCACGCGCACCTTGGCATGTACGGCTTCGTGTCGATGGTGATCTTCGGCGGCATCTACTTCGCCCTGCCGCGCATCGTCGACGCGCCGTGGCCCCGGCCGGCGCTGATCTCGCTGCATTTCTGGCTGGTGGTGGCGGGCTTCCTGACCTACCTGATCACCCTGAGCATCGGTGGCGTACTGCAGGGCCTGGCGCTGCTCGACCCGGCGCGGCCGTTCATGGATTCGGTGGCGGTCACATTGCCCTGGCTGCAGGGGCGCTCGCTCGGCGGCGCGCTGATGACGCTGGGCCACCTGGTCTTTGCCTTCCACTTTGCCTTGATGGTCCTGCGTCCTTCGGCGCTTGCGCAGACCGATCGCATGGCCACCCAAGCGGCAGCCTGAACATGGAAAACGAACTCAAACTTGTGGGCGGGGCGATGGTCACGCTTTCGCTCGCCACCTCGGCCATGATCGTGGTGCCCTTCCTGCAGCTCAAGGATGTGCCGGCCCCGGCGGCGCTGGCGCCGTACACCAGCGAGCAATTGCGCGGCCGCGAGGTCTATCTGGCCAACGGCTGCATTGCCTGCCACACCCAGCAGCCCAGTTCCACCGGCGCCGGCCGCGCCGACGGGCAGCGCGGCTGGGGGCGGCCCTCGGTCGCGGCCGACTATCACTACGACAGCCCGCCCTTGCTGGGCACCATGCGCACCGGGCCGGACCTCTTCAATATCGGCGTGCGCCAGCCCAGCGCCGACTGGCACCTTGGCCACCTTTACCAGCCGCGCGCCTATGTGGCTGACAGCATCATGCCGGCCTACCCCTTCCTGTTCGAGCTGAAGCCGGAGGGCGCCGTGGCCAAGGGCGACAAGGTCGTCGCCCTGCCGGGCGGCGCGGTGCCGCCCGGCAAGGTAGCGGTGGCCACGCCCCAGGCCCTGGACCTGGTGGCCTACCTGATCAGCCTGCGCCACACCTACCCGGTGCTGGAGCAGGCCGCCGCGGCGGATACCACCCGGCAATCCCCGGGACGTATCACGCTGGCAGCCGTTTCGGCCGCACCCTCCAACCTGCGCGGTGCGGCCGCTTCTTCCAATCCCACTCTCAACCTCTACGCGCCGTCCACGCCGACTACCCCGGATGCGGCCGCCCGACCCGATGAAGCCCTCGCAAGCCCATAAGACAGAAAACGCCGATCCCGTCGAGCAGCACAACCCGGTGCCCAAGGTGGTGCTGGCGCTGGTATGCGGCCTGCTGGTGTGGGCGGTCAGCTATATCGCGATCGAGCGCGCCGACGGCACCGCCGCGCTGGGCGACCGCCGCGACGCGGCCGCGCTGGCGGCGCCGGCCGGGCAGGGCACCGTTGCCGATGGCAAGCAGTTGTTCGCGGCAAATTGCCAGGCCTGCCACCAGGCCGGCGGGCAAGGCATCCCAGGCGTGTTCCCGCCGCTGGCCGCTTCGCCCTGGGTCAACGGCGAGCCGGACCGGCTTGCGCAGATCCTGCTGCACGGCATGACCGGCCCGCTGGACGTGCTTGGCACCACCTACAACGGCGCCATGCCGGCGTTCGGCGAACAGTTCTCCGACGCGGAGATCGCCGCGCTGGCCACGCATATCCGTAGCCAGTGGGGCAACCATGCGGCACCGGTCGATGCCGCGCAGATCGCGGCGGCGCGCACGGCGTCGGCGGCGCAGAAGGAACCCTGGCATGGCGGCGAGGCGCTGCAGGCCTTCATCGGTGGAGCAGGTTCCGCCAAGCCATGACGCGCATGTGGCTCAGGACGCTGCTGATGGTGGCGCTGGTGCTGGCGGCGGCCGGCGCGGCGGTGTTCGCCACCACGCGCGGACTGCGCACGGTCAGCGCAGACGGCGCGCGCCGGCTCGACCTGGCGCGCGTGCCGCGCGCATTGCCGGCGCTGGCACTGGTCGATCAGGCCGGTGCCCGCCATGCGTTCGGTGGCGGGACGCCGTCCGGCGCTGAAGCCCTCGCGGACCGCGCACCCGTCACGCTGGTGAGCTTCGTCTACACGCAATGTACGGCGATCTGCCGCACCAGCGCCTCGGGCCAGGCGTGGCTCCAGCAGCAGCTGCGCGAGCGCGGGCTGCAGGACCGTGTGCGGCTGCTGACCCTGAGCTTCGACCCGGCACGCGATACGCCGGCCGCGCTGCGGGCCTATGCCCGCACGCTGCGCGCCGATCACGCCATGTGGACCTTCGCCACGGTGGCCGAGCCGGCGCGGCTGCGCAGCTTGCTCGACGCCTTCGGCATTGTCGTGCTGCCCGACGGGCTGGGCGGCTACTCGCACAATGCGGCGCTGTTCCTGCTCGATGGCAAGGGCCGCCTGGCCGCGGCCTACGATGTGGCGCGGCCGGACCTGGCACTGGCCGACCTGCTGCGCGGTGGCACATGAGGCCGCTGCCCGCGCGCCGGCCATGGCGCAATCCGCTCGCGCTCCCGGCTGGCTGGCAAGCCTGCTGCCCCGGGCTGCTGCTGGCGCTGGCCGCGCTCTTGCGCCCCTGGCTTGAGGCGTCCATGGTCCGGCATATGGGGCTTGAATTGCCCTTGCTCGCGCTGGCCGGCTGGTGGGCCGCGCATTGTGCTGGCCGGCGCCTGACGAGCTGGCTGGCCCCATGGAACGGGGCCGGCCTGCCGGGCCTGCTGGCGGCCTGGTGCGTTGTCAGCTACTGGATGCTGCCGGTGGCGCTGGACGAAGCCACGCTCGGGGCGCCGAGCGGCATGGCCAAGGTCGTGACCATGGTGCTGGCCGGGCTGCTGGCGCGCGCGTCCTGGCAGGCGGCCGGCCCCGTACTGCAAGGCTTCTTCGTCATCAATGGCTGCTGGATGATGCTGACCGCCGGGCTGCTCTACCAGGAGGCGGAGGTCCAGCTGTGCAGCACCTACCTGGTTGACGAGCAGCTCGTGGCGGGCCGGGTGCTGGTGCTGTGGGCGCTGGCCGTGCTGGCGACATGGCTGTTTGCCGTTGCCGGCCGGCTGGCAGCCGATCCCGAACCGGCCTCGTAAGCCGTTGGCGGCGCAGCATTGCCTTGCGCGTTTGCGTGGTGTACCGTTACGCAGTTCGCCGGACTACCGGATTCTTCGGCCTCCACGGACCAACGGATTTTTCCCGCAGTTTCCACGAAAGCATCATGATCCACGCCGCGCACCATCCCATTGCCGCCATCGCGACCCATGCGGGCACGGCATGGCCGTGCGCCGCGGCTTTCGCACCTCCTGTCACGTCGCCGCCGCGCGCGGGGGCTGGCCTTGCGCCGCCGCCCGCCGCCTTGCTGGGCTGATCCGCAGCCCGGTTTTTCGGTTTTTTCCATCTTCGGCCAGGCCCGGCATCGCGCCAGGGCGCGACACGCGCCCGCGCGCAGCCGGGCGTGCCGGAGCTTTCGGATTCCCGTGACAGGTGAATATCATGGCTTTGAACAAAACCGCCCTGAGCGCGCATGGCGCGACCGCGCTCTTCGTGCTGCTATGGAGCAGCGGCGCGATCTTCGCGCGGCTAGGGCTTGAATATGCTTCCGCTTTTGCCTTGCTGGTGGCGCGCTTCGCGCTGGCGCTGAGCGTACTCCTGGTGCTTGCGGCATGGCGCCGGCGCTGGCTGCCGCCGGCCGGCACGCGCTTGCAGGTGGCCGCCGCCGGGCTGTTGCTGACCGGTGCCTACTCGATCTGCTACCTGCTGGCGCTGGCGCGCGGCATCACGCCTGGCGTACTTGCCACGGTGCTGGGCGTGCAGCCCATCCTGACCTTGCTGCTGGTGGAACGGCGCGTTTCCGCGCGCCGGCTGGCCGGACTCGCGGTGGCCTTGTGCGGACTGGTGCTGGTGGTCTGGCAGGGCATCGGCCTGGCGCGCTTCTCGCCGCTGGGCATGGCCTTCGCGCTGGCGGCGCTGGCGTGCATGACGATCGGCGCCATCCTGCAAAAGCGCATCCGGCAGGCCCCGCTGGACGTGCTGCCGCTGCAGTACTGCGCGGGGCTTGCCCTGTGCCTGCTGTTCGTCCCGTTCCAGCCGATGGCGGTGGTGCCGGGCGCCGGTTTCGCGCTGTCGCTGGCATGGCTCGCGCTGGTGATCTCAGTGGGCGCCACGCTGCTGCTCTACCGGCTGATCCAGGCCGGCAACCTGGTCAACGTCACCAGCCTGTTCTACCTGGTGCCGGGCGTGACCGCGCTGCTGGACTACCTGTTCCTGGGCAACCGCCTGGCCGCCTTGAGCATGGCGGGCATGGCTGCGATCGTGCTTGGCCTGCTGCTGGTCTTCAGCGAGACGGCAAGCGGGCGGGACAGCGCGCAAGC
>NZ_JARJLM010000512.1 GCF_029335485.1 Cupriavidus basilensis | reverse complement strand
GCATTATGTTCGTACTCTGAGATTATCGCAGAGTACGGCACGGGCCACCGGCAGCCGGCCGGGCTGCGCCGGGAGACGGCACATGGCGCCAACGCCGCGTGGCGAGCGCGCCGGTCTCGAATGCCCCGCGCAACGCTTGAAAGGCAATCGAAAGGCCAGCCTGCCATTCTGACTTCTGCCGATAGGGGGAATGGCCGCCATCCGTGCCTTCCCGTCGCGGTTTTTTGCCCCCGGGCTTACTCGTTCCCGGTGCCTCTACCCGGCTGCCGCGAGTTGACGCATTCGCGCCGGCCGTGCGCGTGCCCTGCATTTGCTGTCTCCTTCCTTTCCATTTCCCTTCTGTTTCCCTTCAATTCCCCTTCAGTTTCCTTTCGTCGGTCCTTTAAATACATCATGACGTGATATGTATTTTTTTGGCCGGACTTCCAGGCATATCGGTGAATACCCCTAAAACAAGACAAATGAAAGCAAGCTGAAAGATCGCCTCTCTAATGTTCCCCCCATCCTGCAGGCAAGCCCGTGTCCGCCTGCCGATCGAACCGTCTCCGCACGCAAGAGCCTGCGCTCGGGGGCGCACAAGTTTTTATGTACTTTGAGGAGAATCGTTTTGCGCATACGCAGCCAAAAGGACTTTGCCTCCGGCCTGATGTTCATTCTGGTCGGATTGAGCTTTTCCTGGGTCGCTCGCGGCTATTCCATGGGAACAGCCGCCAAGATGGGCCCCGGATATTTTCCCTTCCTGCTCGGACTGGTACTGGCCATACTCGGCGCATTCGTGCTGATCGGCTCGGTCTCGAAAAAGGGCGAAGCCGACCAGCTCGCCCGCTGGGACCTGAAGACCCTGCTGTGGATCCTGGGTTCGGTGGTGCTATTCGGCCTGCTGCTCAAGCCGCTCGGCATGGTGTTGTCGGTGTTCGTGCTGGTGATGGTGTCGTCGATGGCCAGCCATGAGTTCAGCTGGAAGGGCGCGATCCTGAACGCCATCGTGCTGGTGCTCATCAGCATGGGCGCCTTCGTGTACGGCATCAACCTGCAGATGCCGGTGTGGCCTGCTTTCATTACTGGTTAAGGAGTCGGCCATATGGAATTGATTGACCATCTTGCCTTGGGATTCTCCACGGCGCTGTCGTTGCAAAACCTGGCCTACGCCTTCCTGGGCTGCGTGCTGGGTACCCTGATCGGCGTGCTGCCGGGCCTGGGGCCTCTGGCCACCATCGCCATGCTGCTGCCGGTGACCTACACGCTGCCGCCGGTGGCGGCGCTGATCATGCTGGCCGGTATTTACTACGGCGCGCAGTACGGCGGCTCCACCACCGCCATCCTGGTCAACCTGCCGGGTGAATCGTCGTCGGTGGTCACCACCATCGATGGCTACCAGATGGCGCGGCGGGGCCGGGCGGGGGTGGCGCTGGCCACTTCCGGCCTGGGTTCCTTCTTCGCCGGTTGCGTGGCCACCCTGATCCTGGCCGCGTTCGCCACGCCGCTGTCGGAACTGGCCTTCAAGTTCGGGCCTGCCGAATACTTCTCGCTGATGGTGCTGGGCCTGATCGGTGCCGTGGTGCTGGCTTCCGGTTCGCTCCCGAAGGCCGTGGCGATGATCGTGCTGGGCCTGCTGCTGGGCCTGATCGGTACCGACGTGAACTCGGGCGCCGCGCGCTTCTCCTTCGACATTCCCGAACTGACCGACGGTATCGACTTCGTCGCGCTGGCCATGGGTATGTTCGGCTTTGCTGAAATCGTGGCGAACCTCGAACAGAAGGAAGATCGCGAGACCTTTACCGACCGCGTGACCAACCTGTGGCCGACCAAGGAAGACTTCAAGCGCATGGCGCCCGCAGTGCTGCGCGGCACGCTGCTGGGCTCCGCCCTGGGCATCCTGCCGGGTGGCGGCGCGGCGCTGGCTTCGTTTGCAGCCTACTCGCTGGAAAAGAAGACCTCGAAGTACTCGCATGAGTTCGGCAAGGGCGCCATCGAAGGCGTGGCCGGTCCGGAGTCGGCCAACAACGCCGCGGCGCAGACCTCCTTCATCCCGCTGCTGACGCTGGGCATTCCGCCCAACGCCGTGATGGCGCTGATGGTGGGCGCGATGACCATCCACAACATCCAGCCGGGCCCGCAGGTCATGACCAGCAACCCCGCGCTGTTCTGGGGCCTGATCGCCTCGATGTGGATCGGCAACCTGATGCTGATCATCCTGAACCTGCCGATGATCGGGATCTGGGTCAAGCTGCTGACCGTGCCCTACCGCTTCCTGTACCCGGCCATCCTGGTGTTCTGCGGTATCGGCGTGTACTCGGTCAACAACCAGACCTTCGACGTCTTCATGGCGGCTGGCTTCGGCATCATCGGCTACCTGTTCCTGAAGCTCAAGTGCGAACCCGCACCGCTGCTGCTGGGTTTCGTGCTGGGACCGATGATGGAGGAGAACTTCCGCCGTTCCCTGCTGCTGTCGCGTGGCGAGTTCAGCGTGTTCGTGACCCGTCCGCTGTCGATGGGCCTGCTGATCGCTGCCGCCGCACTGGTCGCCGTTGTCGCACTGCCGTCGATCAAGGCGAAGCGCGAAGAAGCGTTCCAGGAAGAGTAGTAACCGAGCCCCACCCGCGCCGGCCTCGTGCCGGCGTACAAAACGCAAGGCCTGGGGTGCACTCGTGCACCCCGTTTTTTTAGGCAGGCCCTGGTCTTGACCAGGCCGCCGGCAGGGAAGACGCCCGGCTGCGTTCGCAGCGCCAGGGCTGCGCATGATGATCTGCTCTATCGCGCCGTGCAGGCGCGTCACAGGCGCTGCATGAAAACTCCAATACTAGACGGCTTCGTTTCGCGGCTGTATATCCTGAAGTTTGTCCAATCGAGCCCGGCGACGGTATTGACGCTGGTCGACCGCCTGCGCGAGCGCGGCGTCGAGAAGAATATCCGGTCGCTCAGGCCCATCCTGCGCAGCCTGATGATTGCACGCGCGATCACGGCGGAGCTGGTGGAGGGCAGCGGCCGGGTCTATTGCATCACGGATAGCGGGCGCGAGGAGCTGAACAAGTACCTGTCCCACCTGGATATCCTGCAAAGCGATATCGAGCACACCGGCCGGGCAAAGCGCGCCGGCCGCTCCGATTGAACACCCGGTACCGCGGCAACGCGAGCAGGACGGGGCCTGGCGGGACGCCAGCTTGGGGCCAGCGCCCGCCGCGCCGTGCTCAGGTGGTCATGACGACCTGGTTGCGGCCGTTGCGCTTGGCCTGGTAGAGGCCGGCATCGGCGATTTCGATCAGGCGGCTGTAGGGCATGTCGGCAGCCGGCACGATGGCGGTGCCGCCGATGCTGACGGTCACGTTGGGTGCCGCCTGCGAGCCGCTGTGCGGTACCTGCAAGGACTCGATGGCGCGCCGCACCTTTTCCGCCAGCAGCCGCGCGCCGCCGGGCGAGGTGGAAGGGAGGATCATGGCGAATTCCTCGCCGCCGAAGCGTGCCGGCAGGTCGGCCGGGCGCGCGCAGTTCTCGCGGATCACGCCGGCCACGCGGCGCAGCACTTCGTCGCCGGCCACATGGCCGTAGGTGTCGTTGTAGGCCTTGAATGAATCGACGTCGATCATCAGCAGCGCCAGCTGGCTCTGCTCGCGGCCGGCGCGACGCCATTCGGCCCCGAGATATTCGTCGAAATAGCGCCGGTTGGACAGCCCGGTCAGGCCATCCGAATTGGTCAGCCGCTGCAGTTCCAGGTTGGTTTCCAGCAATTGCTGCTGGCTCTGGCGCAGGGCCCGGTAGGCTTCGTCGCGCTGCTGCAGGTTGAGGTAGGAACGCGAGTGATAACGGATGCGCGCCACCAGCTCGATGGTGTCGGGAAGCTTGACCAGGTAATCGTTGGCACCGGCGGCAAAGGCCGCGCTTTTCATGATCGGCTCTTCCTTGGTCGACAGCACGATAATGGGAATGTCGCGCGTGGCGAGGTTGGCGCGATATCGCCGCACCAGCGTCAGGCCGTCGATGCCGGGCATCACCAAGTCCTGCAGGATCACCGTCGGGCGGGTGCGTTCGGCCACGGCGACGGCTTCGTCGGGTTTGGCGCAATAGTGGAAATCGATATCGTGCTCGGGTTCCAGTTCGCGCCGGACGGCTTCGCCGACCATGGCCTGGTCGTCGACCAGCAGGACCATGGCGAGGTACTCATCCGGGCGTTGCATGGTCTTTGAGTCTGTTGCGTTGGGCATTGCTTTCCTCTTGCTCTCCGACTTGGAGGCGCTAACAAAATGATCCTGATCATCCTGGCGTGGTCCGGCATGCCCAGGTGTAGCGCGGGCACCGGCGGAGCCGCGCGCACGGCCGGGATGGCTTGCTGGTTTCATTTTGTTAGCGCCTTTGGTCCTTTGTCCTACCCCTGGTTGCTGATGGCGTTGCAGGCCCGTACGATGCGGGCGGCGATCTGCTGCAATGGCAGTATTTCGCGGGCGGCCCCGATGGCGGCGGCTGCCTTGGGCATCCCATAGACGGCGCTGGTGGCCTGGTCCTGGGCAATGGTCAGGTAGCCGCGCTCGCGCATGGCTTTCAGTCCCAGCGCGCCGTCGCGGCCCATGCCGGTGAGCAGTACGCCCACCGCATCGCCGCGCCAGTGCTGCGCGACGCTTTCAAAGAAGACATCGATCGACGGCCGGTACAGGTAGTCGCTCGGTTCCTCGGTATAGATCATGCGCGCGGCACTGACCATGCGCAGGTGGTCGTTGGTGCCGGCCAGCAGCACGGTGCCCGGCTGTGGGCCCTCGCCCTCGCGCGCGAGCCGTACCGGCAGCGCGCACTGGGCATCGAGCCATTCGGCCATGCCAGCCGCGAAGGCCTCGTCCACGTGTTGCACGGCGATCACGGCAGGGCTGAACCCGGCCGGCAGTGCGCCGAGCAAGGTGGCCAGCGCGGCGGGGCCGCCGGCCGACGCGCCCAGCGCCACCAGCCGCTCCGCGCCAGCCTTGCGCGCCACCGGCGGCGCCGCGCGCGAGGGGGCGGCACGGCCGTCGAGCAGCCTGCCGATATTGCGGATCTTGCGCAGCAGCGGGCCGCTTGCCAGTTGCGAGTCCGGCTGGGCCAGCGAGGGCGTGTCGACCGCGTCGACCGCGCCGTGCCCCATGGCGTCGAATACCTGGGTGGCGTTGCGGCCGAGGTCCATGGTCACCACCACGATGGCGCAGGGGCTCGCCGCCATGATGCGGCGAGTGGCCTCGACGCCATCCATCACCGGCATCAGCAGGTCCATCAGGATCAGGTCGGGGGTGCGCACCGCGGCCATGCGCACGGCGCTTTCGCCGTCCTCGGCCACCCATGCCACCTCCAGCGCCGGGTCGAGGCCGATGACACGGCGCAGGGCAGTCACGGCCAGCGGCGAATCGTTGACGATGCCGATCTTCATGCGCGTGCTTCTCCTATCAGGTCTTGTACCGCATCGAGCAGCGCGGCATCCTGGAAGCTTCCCTTGGCCAGGTAATAGTCCGCGCCGGCCTCCAGCCCACGCTGCCGGTCCTGCTCGCGATCCTTGTACGACACCACCATCACCGGTATCTGCTGCAGGCGCGCTTCGCGCTTGATGCGGCTGACCAGTTCGATGCCGTCCATGCGCGGCATATCGATATCGGTGATGACCAGGTCGAAGGATTCGGCGCGCAGCACGTTCCAGGCGTCCATGCCGTCCACCGCCACCGCCACCTCGTAGCCGCGGTTGGACAGCAGCTTGCGTTCCAGTTCGCGCACCGTGAGCGAATCGTCCACCACCAGCACGCGCTTGCGGCGCAGCGGAGCGGCTTCGGCGCCGCCACGGCGGATACGGTCGATCTTGCCTTCGGACAGCAGCTTTTCCACCGAGCGGATCATGTCTTCCACGTCGAAGATCAGCACCGGCGTGCCATCCTCCGTGAGGCTGCCCGCGGCAATGTCCTTGATCTTGCCCAGGCTTGCCACCAGTGGCTGTACCACCAGGATACGCTCGCCCAGCAGGCGGTCCACGGCCACGCCGTAGGTGCGTTCGTGGTCGCCCAGCACCACCACCGGCACGGTGTCCTCGTCGCGCCGTGTTTCGGCCTGCTGCAGCACCTGGGCCGCGCTGACCAGCCCCACCTGGCGTTCCCCGAAGCGGAAGTGCTGGCGGTTCTCCAGTTGCTCGATATCGCTGCGCTCCAGGTTGATGGCCCGCATCACGTAGGCCAGCGGGAAGGCGTAGGCCTCGCCCGACACCTCCACCAGCAGCGCGCGCACGACCGACAGGGTCAGCGGCAGTTCGAGATGGAACTGCATGCCGCGCCCGTTTTCCTGCGAGAGCCGGATGCTGCCGCGTACCTGGCGGATCATGTCCTGCACGGCGTCGAGTCCGACCCCGCGTCCGGACACTTCGCTGACGGTCTCGCGCAGGCTGAAGCCGGGCAGCAGCAGGAAGTCCAGCAGCTCGGCCTGCGACAGCCTGGCCGCGGTTTCTTCCGGTGCCAGGTTGCGGCTGACGATGGCGCGGCGCAATGCGTCGAGGTCCACGCCCGCGCCGTCGTCGGCGATCTCGATGATGAGCCGGCCGGCATTGTGGCGCGCGTTCAGCGTGATGCGGCCTTCGGCGGGCTTGCCGGCCTGGCTGCGCGCCTCGGGCATCTCGATGCCATGGTCCACCGCGTTGCGCAGCAGATGCGCCAGCGGGGCTTCGAGCTGTTCGAGGATGTCGCGGTCGACCTTGGTGCTTTCCCCGACCAGTTCGAGGTGCACCTGCTTGCCCAGCGAGCGCCCCAGGTCGCGCACCATGCGCGAGTAGCCGGTCAGGCCGTCGGCCAGGGGCCGCATGCGGCTGGCCAGCGCCCGGTCATAGAGCTGGCGCGAGAGCCGGCCGGTGCGGTGATCGTACTGTTCCAGCTCCGCCACGCGTTGCGATAACTGCTGGTGGCTCTCGGCCAGCAAACGCTGCGATTCGGCCAGCGCGGCCTGCGCCGCGGTATCGGCAGCGCCGCCGGCGAGCGCCACCTGGAGCGTGTCGAGGGCCTGCAGGGCACGCATCTGGATGCGGCGGGTTTGCTGCAGCGCATTGCCAAAGGGCTTGAGCCAGTGGGTTTCCACCATCGCCGCGCCGGACAGTGCCAGCAACTGATCCAGCGTATCGGCGCTGACGCGCAGCATGCGCTCCTGGCTGTCCGGCTGGCCGGGGACCTCGCCGGATGCCTTGCCGGCAGGCGCGGCGGCGTCGGGAATGATGTCGGCCTGCGGGCCGGCGCTGTCGCCACTTGGGCTTGTGCTGGCGGCAGGCGGATCGGCTTGCGGAATCGCCTGCGGCGCCGGGGAACCGTCCACGGCCCATGGGGATGCCTCGACCTCTTCGCCGGCAAGCAGCGCCTCCATGCGGGCCACGAAGGCATCGATTTCGGGCTTGCCCGCCTGGTCGGCCCAGGTGATGTCGCCGCCCGGCGGGCAGCCCAGCCGCAGCAACAGGTCGGTGCCATGCAGCAGGGTGTCGATATGCACCGGGCGCAGCAGCAACTCGCCGCGCTGGGCTGCCACCAGGCAGTCCTCCATCACGTGGGACACGCGCACGCCGCCATCGAGTCCGACGATACGGGCCGCGCCCTTGAGCGAATGGGCGGCGCGCATGCAGGCTTCCAGTTCGCCGGCCGCGGCGGGGGCGCGCTCCAGCGCCAGCAAGCCGGCATTGAGCACTTCCGCCTGCGACTGCGCCTCCAGGGCGAACAGTTCCAGCAGCGAGGCGTCGCGCAACTGATCGGGGTTCATGCCAGGCTCCGCGTCAGGGCTTGCTGCAGCAGGGCGGGGTCGAGCAGGCCGACGCTGCGTCCGCCGCTTTGCAACAGGGCACGGGTGTAGCGCGCGGAGGCACGCGACAAGGTGGTCGGCAATGGCTGCAGGGCGCTTTCGGCGACCCGCTCGACACCCGTGACTTCGTCGACCGGCAGTGCGATGGCGTTGCGGCCCTGGCCCAGGACGAGCAGGCGCGCGCCGTGCCCGGTGCCGGCCTTGCCGGCGGCGGTGGCCGTGGCGCCGGCGGCCGGATCCTGTCCTAGCAGGCGCGCCAGTGAGATACAGACCAGCAGGTTGCCGCGCACGCTGGCCAGGCCAAGTACCGCGGCATGGCGGCGGTGCGGCAGGGAATGCACAGGGCAGGGCGCGGTGACCTCGGCCAGCACGGCGGCCGGCAGGGCCAGCCATTCGTCGCCGATGCGGAATACCAGGCACGCCAGGGACGGTCCGCGCCCGGCGGCGTCCGCCCGATAGGCATCCGTCGCCGGCAGGCTGACCTCGCCGGTGGGCAGGTTGTCCAGCAGTGTCAGTGCCGCGCGCGAATAGGTCGGGCAATTGCGGCAGTGGATGTGCGTGGCCAGCAGTGGGCAACTGCCGTCGCCCAGCACACCGATGCGCCGCCAGCAATCGTCAATGGCGACAGCCGTTGCGCCGGCACGGGGGCCTGGCTCGGCCAGGGGAAAGGGGACGTGCTCAGCCATGGCGGGTCGGGGTCTTGCGTTGTGCGCGGCTTCTCAGGCGGGCGGCGGCGGCGCTGTCGCCTTCCGCTTCCAGGATGGCGGCCATATGGTAGAGCGCCTCCTGGTGGGCAGGATCCAGGTAAAGCGCGCGGCGGAAGGACTCGCGTGCGTTGGCCGGGCACCCGGTGGCATCGTAGAGTACGCCCAGCAGGCAGTAGCCGGCAGCCGACGGGCCTTGCGCATCCAGGTGTGCCAGGCAGGCAGTCACGGCGACGGCAAGCTCGCCGCGATCGGCGAGCCGGGAGACCTTGGCCAGCGCGTGGGCGGCTGCCGCGGTCTTGTCGGCAGCCGGGTCCGCATGCTTGTTCGTGGCCTTGCCGGCAACCGCGGCTGGGTTTGCCGAAGCCGCGCCCGGCGGCGCCGGCTGCCGGGCGAAGC
>NZ_JARJLM010000511.1 GCF_029335485.1 Cupriavidus basilensis | reverse complement strand
GTGTCGGGCTCTTGGGCACATGTAGGTGTCACTTTTCTTTACTCGTAAAGAAAAGTGACCAAAAGAAAGCGATCCTTGCAGGAGGCTGGCGTGTCGGGCTTGCTGGCTTTGCGGATTCGTGGTGGGCGCGGCGGTTCTAATAAACTGCTGGCGCTACCGGCACGAACGGCATTGCCGCTGCGAATGAGAGTGGTTTCATTGTATGACCCCTGAATGACGAACTCGCTTACCCTTTCATGCATCTGCCGTTACCGGTTTATATGGCCACTCGATCATGAACGGCACGGGTTTCGTCGTGGGCGCGGTGGCCCCAAATTTGGGATGCTCGTCTCCAGGGCCTGTCAGTTTTTTTGTGTGCAGGGCAGGTAAAGGCTCACCGCCAATTCGAGCGGTGAGCCAGCATTATCTCAATGATGCGGATGGGTGAAGCGCTCTTCGTAGAGGATTGCAAACTGGTTCATGGCAGCCTTCCAGTCATGCGTTGAACTACCCCATTTCCCGGTGATGTTGCGCAGCGCTAGCCATAGCAGCTTGGTTGCTGCCTCGTCGCTGGGGAAGTGGCCCCGCGTCTTGATGATCTTGCGCAGTTGCGCATTGATGCTCTCAATGGCATTGGTCGTGTAGATGATCTTGCGGATCGCCGGCGGGAACATAAAGAACGGGATCACCTGGTCCCAGGCCCGACGCCAGGACGCGGCGATCGGTGCGTACCGCTTGCCCCACTCTCCTTGCTCGAAGGCCGCCAGCTCGGCCAGCGCCGCCTCCACATTGGGTGCGGTGTAGACGGGCTTGAGCACCGCCGCCACGGCCCGACGCTCCTTCCAGCTGACGTACTCCAGGCTGTTCCGGATCAGATGCACGATGCAGGTCTGCAGCGTCGTGTTCGGGAACACCGCATTCAGGACCTGCTCCATGCCCTTGAGGCCGTCGGTGAATCGGTCACTGAACTGATGAACTCGGGCGAGACCTCGGTACCGTATTGCTCGGCCAGAAATGCCTGGATCTCGCGCACGGTCATGCCCCGGGCATACATGGCGATGATCTTGTCGTCGAAGC
>NZ_JARJLM010000510.1 GCF_029335485.1 Cupriavidus basilensis | reverse complement strand
GCGATACAGGTCGGGGAACATATGCTTCAGATAGCCGAGCTTCGGCAGGTCGTTGATGACGATGTACGGGTGGGCGGGATGCAGCGTCAGGAAGTTCTGATGGTAATTTTCCGCCGGATAGAAGCCCTTGTAGTCCTCGACGCGGGTGACGATCGGGCCGGAGAAGACATGGGCCTTGCCCAGTTGCGCGATATACGCCTGGGCGACGCTGCGCTGCTCCGGCGTGAGGGGGAACACGGCCGAGCGGTACTGCGTGCCGTGGTCGGGGCCCTGATAGTTGAGCTGGGTCGGATTGTGCGCGACCGAGAAGAAGACCTGCAGCAGGCGGCCATACGTGACCTGTGCCGGATCGAAGGTGACCTGTACCGACTCGGCATGTCCGGTGTTGCCGCCGCTGACCGTCTCGTACTGCGCGGTGGCGGCGGTGCCGCCGGCATAGCCCGAGGTCGCCGACTTGACGCCGCGTACATGCTGGAACACGCCCTGCACGCCCCAGAAGCAGCCTCCGGCAAACACGGCGGTCTCGGTTTGTACGGTAGCCACCTTTTCGTCCAGCGCGGGCGCCGGAATCCTGACGGCGTCTTCCGCCGGGTTCGCCGCGTGCTGCCAGGCCAGCAGGCCCGCCGCCAGCACGATCAGGCCGGCGAGTTTCACGGTGGCCGGGCGGGCCCACCAGGATGACCCGTTTGGCGTGTGCGTTGTCATGATCGACCGTCCTTGTCCTTGAACTGTTTGCAGTGAAGTGAACCGTGCCTTGGTCTGTTGCTGCCGCTCGCATTCAACCAAAGGTGAACGCATAAGCCTCGACGCCGGGGTCCAGGAACTCGATGGCGAAGGTGCGATCCGCCACCTTGCCGGTCTGCCGCACCAGTTGGTAGAGCCGCTGTTCCGTAACCTGCCCGCTGCCGTCCGCCGCCACGTCGGTACCGCGCGCGTCGCCCGGTGCGGCGCCGTCGATGCTGACGCGGAACCGTACCGGCCTGCCGTCCTTGCCTGGCCCGAGCACCAGGTGCAGGTCGCGGGCGTGAAAGCGGTAGATGATGCGGCCGCCTTCCACGGCGAGCGTGGCGTGCTCGGCGCCCACCTGCCAGGTGCCGGCCAGGCCCCAGTCGTTGAGCGCGGGCCGCGCGGGCGCCGTGTAGGCGTGCGGCCGGTCGCGCGCCTCGCCGCCCGGGGAGGCGAAGTTCTCTGCGCGCTCGTAGCCAATGTAGGTTTCGCCGGATTCGACCCCGGCCTTGCCGGCGGCCATCTGTACGCCCTGCACGCCGGCACCGCCCAGGCCGATGGCGACCTTCGCGGCACCGGTGTGGCCGGCTTCGGCCAGCAGTTGCTGGATCACCTTCTCCGATTCAGCATACTCGCCTTCGCCGAAATGGTGATGGCGGATGCGCCCCTGCGCGTCGATGAAATAGTGCGCTGGCCAGTACTGGTTGTTGAAGGCGCGCCAGATCGCGTAGTTGTTGTCGATGGCGACGGGATAGTCGATGCCTAGCTCGCGCGTGGCCTTCTTCACGTTATCGATATTGCGCTCGAAGGCGAACTCCGGCGCGTGCACGCCGATCACCACCAGCCCCTGGTCGCGGTATTTCTGCGCCCACGCCTTCACATAGGGCAGGGTGCGCAGGCAGTTGATGCACGAGTAGGTCCAGAAGTCGACCAGCACGACCTTGCCGCGCAAGCCTTCCGCCGTGAGCGGCGGCGAGTTCAGCCATTGCACGGCGCCCGCCAGCGCGGGCAGCTGGCCTTCCACGGGGAGCGCTGCCGCCCCGCCGCCGGCGGCTGAGGTGCCGCCGGCCCGCATCATCGCGCCGGACGACGCGGCCAGCATGGCGTTGGCATTGCCGGCCCCAGCCGTGGCACCGGTCATGGCCCCGGGGGTGCCCGACAGCCGGTCCACCAGGTGCTGCTCGATGCCGCCGGTGGCTACCGTCGAAATGCGGGCCAGCACACCCGTGTCCAGTCCCAGCCCGATCGCGAGCACGCCAAGCAGCATGGCCGCGCCGATCCCGCGCCGGATCCATTCTCCCGCGCCGAGCGAGCGCTTCATCGCGGTGAAGACCCGGCCGCCGATCAGCAACGCTACCGCCAGCGAGGTTGCCGCGCCGGCCGCGTAGGCGGCCAGTAGCAGCGTGGTGCCAACGCTGGCGCCACGCAGCGCCGCGCCGGTCAGCACCAGGCCGAGGATGGGGCCGGCGCACGGGGCCCACAGCAGGCCGGTGGCGATGCCGAGCAGGAACGACGCGCCCGGGCCGGCCGGCTTGCCATCGCCATGGTCATTGGCCTGGGCAAAGGCGGAGAGCCGGCTGCCGGCGCTCACCAGCGGATGCATCAGCCGCTCGGCGAAGCGCGGCAGCAGCAGCGTCAGGCCGAACACGGCGAGCAAGGCGATCGCCAGCCAGCGGCCGTACTGGTTGGCCTGGGTCACCCAGCCGCCGCCGACCGCGGCCAGCGTTGCCACCGCCGCGAAGGTCAGGGCCATGCCGGCCAGCAGCGGCAGGCCGCTGCGCGCAAAGGGCTGGTCGGCCCGCGCGAACACGAAGGGCAGCACGGGCAGGATGCACGGGCTGAGGATGGTGAGCGCGCCGCCAAGATAGGCAAGGAAGATGAGGAGCATGGGATTCCCTGTATGGTTCTTGAAAAAGACGGGGCCGGCGTGGGCTCACGCGGCCTGCGGCCTGAAGGTCATCGCCAGGCCGTTCATGCAGTAGCGCAGCCCGGTGGGTTTGGGTCCGTCGTCGAACAGGTGGCCCAGGTGGCCGCCGCAGCGCCGGCAGTGCACCTCCGTGCGCGTCATGCCGAAGGACCGGTCCTGGCGGGTTGCCACCGCGTTGTCCAGCGGCGCCCAGAAGCTGGGCCAGCCGGTGCGGCTGTCGAACTTCGTGCGCGACGAGAAGAGATCCAGCTGGCATCCCGCGCAGGCGAATACGCCGGCGCGGTGCTCGTCGTTCAGCGGGCTGCTGTAGGGCCGCTCCGTGCCCTCCTGCCGCAGTACGCTGTACTGTGCCGGGGTCAGCAGCTTGCGCCATTGCTCGTCGGATCTGACCACTTCGAAGGTCTCGGCCGGCTTGCCGGCGTTAGCCTGGCCGGCGGCCAGCGCGCGCCATCCCGTCGCGGCGGCGATGGCCGCCACGGCGGCACCGCCCGATACCAAAAAGCGCCTTCGGCTTCTCATGATGTGCTCCTTGCCTGCATGCGCCGGATCGTTGGGGTAGACCGGTGCGATGGATCGATGGCGCATCGTATGGCTGGGGCGGTCCCGGAGTCCTCACAAAAGGTTAAATTAAATGTGATAACTCGGCGTCTCAAAGTTTTGCACAATAGCTACGCATCCGCGACGCTCGCGGCTTCCTCTGTCACGCGCGGGCCATGCTCGCGCCGAAGGCCTGGAAACAATGGATCACCCCAAGCGCATCCTGATCGTCGAAGACGACGTCGACATCGCCAACGTACTGAGCCTGCACCTGCGCGACGAGCGCTATGAAGTCGTGCACAGCGCCGATGGCAACGAAGGCCTGCGGCTGCTGGAGCAGGGCGGCTGGGACGCGCTGATACTCGACCTGATGCTGCCCGGCGTCGATGGCCTGGAAATCTGCCGGCGCGCCCGCGCGATGACGCGCTACACGCCGATCATCATCACCAGCGCGCGTTCCAGCGAGGTGCACCGCATCCTCGGCCTGGAGCTTGGCGCCGACGACTACCTTGCCAAGCCGTTCTCGGTGCTCGAACTGGTGGCGCGGGTGAAGGCGCTGCTGCGGCGCGTCGATGCGATGGCCAAGGACCTGCGGGTCGACGCGGGCAGCCTGGAGCTTGGCGGCCTGTCGATCGATCCGCTGACGCGCGAGGCCGCCGTGGACGGGCGGCGGATCGAGCTGACGCCGCGCGAATTCGACCTGCTGTATTTCTTCGCCCGGCATCCGGGCAAGGTGTTCTCGCGCATGGACCTGCTGAATGCCGTCTGGGGCTACCAGCACGAGGGCTACGAGCATACGGTCAACACCCATATCAACCGGCTGCGCACCAAGATCGAAGCCGACCCGGCGCAACCCAGCCGCATCCTGACCGTATGGGGGCATGGCTACAAGCTCGCAGCGGGGCCGGCGGCGCAAGGGGACGTACCGTGAACCTGGGCCTGAAGATGAAGCTGAACCCGGACCTCAGCCTGACGCAGCGGCTGTCGATCGTGTTTTCCGTGCTGCTGCTGGCCTGCTGCGGCGCCTCTGCCTGGCTGCAGGTGCGCTCCAACGACATGCGCGAGAAGGAGGTCATCCAGGACCTGTCGCGCGGGCTCGCCGGCAGCATCGCGCGCAATGCTGCGCTGATGGACGCCAACGGGCTGAAGCCGGACGCCTTGCGCCGGCTGTTCGGCCAGTTGATGGTGGTGAACCCCAGCGTCGAGGTCTACCTGCTGGACCGCCAGGGCCGCATCCAGGGGCACGACGCGCCGGCCGGCCACCTGTTGCGCCAGCAGGTGGACCTGCGGCCGGTGCGGCGCCTTCTCGACGGCGAGCCGCTGCCCATCCTGGGGGACGATCCGCGCAGCGCGAGCGGGCGCAAGGTGTTCAGCGCGGCGCCGCTGCGCGTGGGCGGCGCGGAGCCCGCCGGGTATATCTATGTGGTGCTGATGGGCGAGGCGCACGACCAGCTGGCGGCGCGGGCATCGGCCAATTCCGTGCTGCGCACGACGCTGTGGTCGATGGCGCTGGTAGCGCTGCTTGGCCTGCTCGCGGGGCTGATGGCGTTCGGCCTGATCACCCGGCCGCTGCGCCGCCTGACCGAGGCGATGCGCCGGTTCAATGCGGACGGCGCGCCGGATACGCAGCCGCGCGTGCCGCCTGTGCAAAGGCCGCCGTCCGCGAGCCAGCGCGACGAGATCGCCGCGCTCGAAGCCGCCTTCGCGCAGATGGCCGAGCGCATCGCCGAGCAATGGCGCGCGCTGACCCGGCAGGACCAGGAGCGGCGGGAACTGGTCGCCAATATCTCCCATGACCTGCGTACGCCGCTGACCTCGCTCCATGGCTACCTGGAGACGCTGTCGCTGAAGGCCGGTGCGCTGAGCGAGGCCGAACGCCAGCGCTACCTGGCCATCGCACTGGCGCAAAGCGTCAAGGTGGGCCGCCTGGCGCAGTCGCTCTTCGAGCTGGCCCGGCTCGAGCATGGCATCGTGCAGCCGGCGCTGGAGGACTTCTCGCTGGTGGACCTGGTGCAGGACGTGTTCCAGAAGTTCGAGCTGCCGGCGGAGGCGCGGCATGTGCAACTGCGCGCCGGCATTCCGCAGCGCATGCCCACCGTCACCGCCGACCTCGGCATGATCGAGCGCGTGCTGACCAACCTGCTCGACAACGCGATCCGCCATACGCCGGCCGAAGGCGCCATCGATGTCGACCTGGCCTGCCACGACGGCAAGGTATCGGTCACCGTCAGCGACACCGGGCCGGGCATTCCGGCGGCGCTGCGCGACAGCCTGTTCCAGCGCCCGTTCAGCTCGGGCGGCGCGCACCGCGCGGGCGGACTGGGCCTGCTGATCGTGCAGCGCATGCTGCAGCTGCACTGCAGCCAGATCCGGCTGGTGGAGCGCGCCGGCGCGGGGGCGACGTTCTGCTTCGAGCTGCCGGTGGCGGGCGGCGTGCCCGGCGCGGGCAATGGGAAATCCCGCCGCGCTTGACGAGCCCCGGGGGCCACGAGACCCCGCCTGCGCGAGGTTCAGCCGCCGCTGCTCCCGCTGCCCATGGGCGCTGTATGATCCGCCAATCAGATGCGTGAGTACGATGCATTTCCGGCTTCGGCCCCGGCGCTTGCCCGGGAGCCGCGCCGGTCCCTTGCGGCCAGGCAGCGGCCGCGCATGGAACAAGGTGAGGCAAAGATGAAAACCAGCGCAAGAAACAAACTGAGCGGCAAGGTGACCGCGATCAACAAGGGCGCGGTGCACGACGAGATCGAACTCGAGATCGGCGGCAGCGTGAACATCGTCGCCACCATCACCAGCGACAGCACGCAGCGGCTCGGGCTTGCCGTGGGCAAGGAAGCCATTGCGCTGATCAAGGCGTCGTCCGTGATCGTGGGCGTGCCCGAGCCGGACATGCTGCTGTCCGCCCGCAACCAGATCGCGGGCACGGTGTCGGGCATCAAGATCGGCGCGGTCAATGCCGAGGTCGTCATCGGCCTGAAGCAGGGCGGCGAGATCGTGGCCATCATCACCAACGACAGCGTGGCCAGCCTGGGGCTGGTGGAAGGCGGCGCGGCCGTCGCCATCTTCAAGGCTTCCAGCGTGCTGCTGGCCACCCGCGCCTGAGGCTGTGTCCAGCCTGTTCCGGTGCCTTCCTGCGCTTATTGGGCAGGCGGCGCCGCGAACACTTCCAGGCTGATGAGTTTCGACACGTAGCGCCCGGCCTTGCCATCGTTGGGCAGCACCAGCCGGGCAAAGCCGCTGGTGGTCAGCGGCGCGCCATCCATTTCATAGGCGATCAGGTCCGGCTGGTTACCGAAGCCGGGCTCGATCTCGCCTAGCGAAATCAGGGCCTTGTAGCCGTCGCTGCCGGTCGCCACCACGTACATGGCCAGCACGTCGTTCTTCACCGCGGGGTTGGTGGCCAGGCCGACCGTGTTCAGCAGGTTCCACAGGCTCACGCCGGTGTAGGTACTGGCGCCCACCGTGCGCGTCACCGCCGGCAGCGCCTTCAGGGCGGCCAGGTCGAAGGCGGCGGGCTGCTTCACCGCGCCCGTCACGCCGAACTGCGAGGAAGGCGCGCCGCCGGTGCCCGCCACCGCCGAGCCGGAGGCGCGGACATCCAGCCGGAGCAGGCCGGACACGTAGCGTCCGCCCTTGCCGTCGCCGGGCGCGGTCGCGCGCAGCAGGCCGTCGGCCGCCAGCGGGGCGGCGGCGCCATTCACGGTTTCGCTATAGACCACCTGGCTGGCCCGGTTGCCGACATCCGGCTTCAACTCGCCGAGCGAGAACACCGCCTTGTAGCCATCCGCGCCGGTGGCCAGCACGTACTTGCCGAGCACATCGTTCCTGACCGCGGCATCGGTCTGGATGCCCATGCCATCCAGCAGGTTCCACAGCGCCGTTCCCACGTAGGTGTGGGTTTGCGTGCCACTGCCGCTGCCATAGGTCACGGTCTGGGTCGCGGCGGGAAGGGCGCGCAGTTGCGTCATCGTCAGCGTGGCCGGCCGGTCGAGCGCGCCGCTCACCTGGAGCTGGCGCTCCGCCTGGGCAGGCTGCGTGACAGGCGCGGCTGCCGTGGCCGGCGTTTCGGCATCGGAGCCGCCGCAGGCCACCAGCAGCAGCGGTACGAAGGCAGCACCGAGGCACGCGGACAGCGGGCGCTTCAGCTTGATCATATGGATGAACATGTGGATCTCCCCCATTGGATGCATTGGATGTCTTGTATCTGGTTTTTCTGAAATCGATATATTCAACAAAATATAACGATTGCGCAATCCTTTCCTTCAGGGGGCCATCGGGCTATCGGCTGTCCGGATCGTTCGCCTATTCCTTGAGTGCGGCCGGCCGAGGTACCATGCCGCCATGGTCAAACTTGCTCGCTCACGAACCTCGGTCAGCCCGGACACGCCGCAGGCGCTTTTCCGCATGCGCATCATGCTCGGCGGGACGATTGCCATTGGACCCGGCAAGGTCGCGCTGCTGGAGGCGATCCGGGAATGCGGCTCCATTTCCGCCGCGGCCAAGCGCCTGGAAATGTCCTACAAGCGCGCCTGGGACCTGCTCAACGAAATCAACCGGTCCCTGCAGCAGCCGGCCGTCGATTCCGAACATGGCGGCGCGCAGGGCGGCGGCACCGTGCTGACACCGGTCGGCGAGGAAGTGATCCGGCTCTACCGCAGCGCCGAGCTGCGCGCGGCCAAGGCCTGCGCGGACGAGACCGAAGCGCTGATCAGGCTGCTGGCCAGGCCCTGACGGCTGGTATCCGCGTGCGGCGCCGGAGCGGCGGCAAGCTGCGCGGTTTTTCTTTCGATTTCTCGGGCGTAGCGAACCGAGTTGCCATTTGCGCGCTATTGCTGTGCAAAGGGCGGGCCATTCAACGTCTCGGCCACCGTCTGCAGTCCCAACTCGAGTTGACGAATGGTCGCGGGCGCCGCCATCGCGATTCTTACCGTACGCCTCACCGGGACGCTTGGCGCCGCAAACGCCGACAAAGGCGTGATATGCACGCCGCGTCGCGCCAACGCGAAAACGAGGTCATCCGGTCTCCAGTGCTCTGGAAGATCAAGCAACAGATGGAAGCTGGCGGGATGCGCCGTGACGGGCCACGACCCCAGAATCCTTCTCGCGAGGTCCTGGCGCAACCTTGCTTCCTGGCGTTTCGCCACGATCCAGTTCCCTAGCGTGCCATCCCGCATCCAGGCGGTGGCGAGTGCCACGGCGATGGCGCTCGCAGACCACATCGTGGCGCGAAGCCCCTCATGCAGCCGTTGCCGAACCCGTTCCGGCGCGACCATGTAGCCCACCCGCAGCCCTGGCGCGGCACTTTTCGACAGGCTATGGATTTCGATCACGCAATCCGGCGCCAGGCTGCGCAGCGACGGCGGCGGCGAAGCTTCGAGAAAGCCGTACACGCTGTCGTCGACCAGCAGCAAGCCGTGACGCCGCGCAACCTCGATCAAAGCGAGCCTCCGCTCAAGCGGCATCACCGCACCCGTGGGGTTGTGAACCGTGGGCATCGTGTAGACCAGGCGGACTCGGCCTGCATGCTGCCGGCAGACGGCATCGAGCGACTCCGGCACGATGCCGGCGGCGTCCATCTGCACGCCGGCCAAGGGGATGCCCAATAGCTTCGCCGCACTCTTGAAGCCGGGGTAGGTCAGGGATTCGACGGCGACCAGGTCGCGCGCCGTGACCAGCGCTGCCAGGACAACACTGAGCGCATGCTGGCTTCCTCCGCAAACCATGATATCCGCGGCGGCGATTGGGGCGCCGTCGAGGGAAAACCAGCTTGCCGCTGCCTCCCTGTCCTCGCGGCGTCCCGGATGCGGGTGATAGTCGAGAAGCGCCGACAGGTCCCCCTTGTCCGACAAAGCACGCAGCGCATGGCGCAACTGTGCCGCCTGCTCCGGCAGGACAGGGTAGTTGAACGCCAGGTCGACCAAGCCGGGTTCACGCTCGCTGGTTTGCGAGAACTCGGCCGCGACCTGCGTTTCGAGCGTGCGGACGAAGGTGCCCCGGCCGACTTCGCCGATCGCCAGGCCACGTTCAATGAGCGCGCTATAGACCCGCGCGACGGTCGCCGCGGCGATGCCGTGCTCGTCCGCATAGTCGCGGTGCGGCATCAGACGGCTGCCGGCGGGGAGTGAGCCATCCTGGATGAGCGCCGCAAGTCTTTCGACGTGTTCCCGGTATCGGGCGGGAGCAGCCATATATTCTCGGATTGATATTAGTGCAATTAAATCATTGCACTAATAACAGGGAATGGCAATACTCCCTCCAATACCCCCTCCGTCGATCATCAACAACGAACCTCATGGGTGACTCTGTATCCGCTCCCGCCGCGAAGCTCGGCGCATGGCCCGTCCGGGTGGTGGCATTGACGCTTTTCCTTATCACCGGCGCAGTGAATCTGCAGGCGCCGCTTTACGCAACCTATGCGCGGGCAAGTCAAATGGGCACCGGCGCGCTAACGCTGGCTTTCGCCTGCTACGTGGCCGGCCTGGTGCCCACACTGATTTTCCTTGGCGGGCTATCGGACCGCGTGGGGCGGAAATGGCCTCTGATCGCTGCGCTGTTGCTCACCGCCACGGCCACCTCCTTGCCAATGATCTGGCCTCGGCTCGAAGCGGTCGCGGCCGCACGAGGCTTGTGCGGCATCGCGACGGGACTGATGGCCGGGAGCGGAACGCAGTTCCTGGTCGAATTGATCGGACCCCGGCCAGACGCGACCGCCCGCGCTGCCCGCATCGTCGCTGCGGCCACGTCCCTGGGCTTCGGTTGCGGAGCGCTTGCGACCGGCCTCTGCATATTGGCGGTTCCGTCCCAGGAGACACCCGCGACGTATGGTGCGTATCTATTCCTTGCGGCTTGTGGGCTGACCCTGCTCGGCAGGATCGGCGAGCCGGCGTTCACGCGCTCGTCAGCATGGCTTCGCACGCCTGTCTTTCCCCGTGAGGCGTTCGCCTATAGCCTCGCAATCCTCATTGCATGGTCGGCAGTCGGAGTTGTGATTGCGCTCGTGCCGGCCGCGCTCGCGTCGCATGGACATGAGGTATGGACGGGATTCTCCACGTTCTTCGTGATTTCAACCGGGCTCGTTGTTCAGCCCCTGGCGCGCAAGCTATCGCCTCCGCGGTCGCTGCGCCTTGGCATGCTGCTGGTACCGATCGGCTTTACGGTATTGGTCGCGGGGGTGGTCTGGTCGTCGTTGCCGCTGCTGCTGTCCGGCGCAATGCTCACGGGCTCGGCTTGCTATGGTTTTACCTATCTGGCAGGCCTCGCCGCGATTTCGGCCTCGTCGACCAACGCCAACCGGGCACGGGCAAGTTCCGGCTATTTCCTTTTTGCGTATTTCGGCTTCAGCGTGCCGGTCATCGCGAGCGGCGCGCTGGCGGATCAGGTTGGCGTACGTTCGACCCTCTATCTTTTTGACGGCGGACTCCTGTTGGCGACCATCCTGCTCGCCGTGCTGATGATGCTGCAGTCGCGTCGGGAAGCGTTTTCGTCCGGTTCCGCACCGTCTGGTGGATCGGCGCGAACCCGGTGACGTGCTGATCGTGACAAGACCGGAGCGGCCCGGCACAAACGCGATGAATCGAGTGCGCGCATGCGCATGCCCCGCACCGGAAACCCGGCGCAAGCAATGCGCTCAGCCGCCAGCCTGCGCGGCGAAGCGGGCGATCAGCCAGGCGGCGGCAGGGCCGGGCGGCGTATCGGTGCGGTAGATCGCGTGGAAGGGGTAGGGGATGCCCTGGTGGTCGGGCAGGTCGAGCAGCACCAGGCGGCCGCTATCGAGATCTTCCTGCACCATCGGCACCGGCATATTGCCCCAGCCGATGCTCTCGCGCAGCAGCATATGCTTGGCGCCAAGATCGGCCAGGCGCCACGTGTGCGGGCTGACCACGGCGAAGTCTACGCCGCGCGTGAGCGCGGAACGATCGGACAGCACCAGTTGCACGTGATGGCGTCCCGCGCCTGGCGGGTTCCGGCCGCCCTGGGCCAGCGGATGGTCCGGCGCCGCCACCGGCCGCAGCGGCACGCTGCCGATGGCAATGCGCTCGATGCCGGCCACGCCTTCGCTCGGCGGCCCGCTGACGCCAATCGTGGCCGCGCGGTCCAGCACCAGCTGCGTCACCGCGCCGAGCGCCTCCATGTGCAGGTGAAGGGACACCGTCGGGAAGGCTTCGCGGAATGCCTTCAGGGCGTCGACCACGCGCGCGGCGGGCAGCATCACGTCCAGCACCAGGTGAATCTCCGCTTCCAGGCCTTGCAGCAACCCTCTGACTTTCGCGCGCAGCCCGTCGACGCCGTTGTAGATCGTGCGCGCCTCCGCCAGCACGGTGCGGCCGGCCTCGGTCAGCTGCGGCTTTTTCGTGGTCTTGCGGTCGAACAGCGCTACCCCGAGCTGGTTCTCCAGGTTGGCGATGGTGTAGCTGATGACCGAGGTCGCCCGGCTCAGCTTGCGCGCCGCCCCGGCGAAGCTGCCGACATCCACCACGGTCAGGAAGACTTTCAGCTGATCTAGCGTGGGGGTGCCGGGGTTGATCATCTTATCGATTTTATCGAACGTTTCGATTCATATTATCCCAGTTTCGAGATCATGGAAACGCGCCTACAGTTCCTCCATCGGTTGTGCGACGCAACGCAACGCGGCGTAACAGCCTGAACAGCCAGGTCCGCATATCTCGCATACGGGCCTCGAAGCAACCGGTCCGCCATGGTGGCGCGGCCGCACCGAATGGAGAATCGTCATGTCCCAAGCTGCTCAACTCAATGCCCAGTCCCGTCCCCTTGACAACGCCGACTCCGCCGCCGCGGCGGGTCTGGCACTGCTTGGCCGTGTGCTGGTCAGCGCCATCTTCCTGCTGTCCGGTGCATCCAAGCTGGCCGCGCCGGCGGCCATGATCGGCTATATCCAGTCGGTGGGATTGCCGCTCCCGCAGGTGGCGCTGGCGATTGCCATCGTGGTGGAGGTCGTGGGCGGCCTGGCCCTGGTGCTGGGCTATCGCACCCGCGCCGTGGCCGCCGTTCTGGCCGTCTTTAGCGTAGCCACCGCGCTGGCGTTCCACTCCCACCTGGCCGACCAGAACCAGTTCATCCACTTCTTCAAGAACATCGCGATGGCTGGCGGATTGCTGCAGATCGTTGTCTATGGCGCCGGCCGCTTCAGCCTCGATGCACGCCGCGGCAATGCCTGAGGCTGGTGTGATCGGCCGGTAACGGCGAAATGGCGGGGGCGGAAAGCGATGCTTGTCCGCCCGTTGCTGCCATGTGGGACTTGTCGTCCCCGGTGTGATCTTCCATGCGCCGGGCAATCATGATGCCCGGCCTGTGCGCGGGTCGGCCCATCGGCTCTCGATCGCCGCCGCCTCACCCGCGCTCGCATCAGCCCTGCTTTTTCCCCAGGCTTTCGACCTCGGCGCGCAGGCGCTCTTCCTGGGCCCGCAACTCGGGTGTGAGTTCGTCGCCGAAATCGGCGGTCTCGAACAGCGGGCGAATTTCGATCTCGGCGTCGCCTTCCATGGGGTTGGGGCAGCGCCGGACCCATTCGACGGCCTCCTCCATCGACTTGACCTGCCACAGCCAGAACCCGGCGACGAGTTCCTTGGTCTCCGTGAACGGCCCGTCTACCACGGTTCGCTGGCTGCCCGAGAAGCGCACCCGTTTGCCCCTGGCGCTCGGGTGCAGGCCCTCGCCGGCAAGCATCACGCCTGCCTTGACGAGTTCTTCGTTGAACTTGCCCATCGCGGCAAGCAGTTCCGTGCCGGGCATCTTGCCGGCCTCCGATTGGCTCGTAGCCTTCACCATCACCATGACACGCATCGTCGTCACTCCTTGAGTCGGTTGTTGAAGCCGCATACCCCGAAGTCGATCCAGGCTCGACGGGCTGCTCTGATACTACGACGAATCGGGACGGCTGGAATCGACACGTATATCTAGCAAGGCTGCTCGTTCCCGCTTGCCAGCGCGCCCGGGATATCCGCCATCAGCGCATCGATCACCACCCGCATCCGCGACGGCAGGTAACGCGTCTGCTGCCACGCCAGGTGCATGCCGATGCGCGTGCCCGGCAAGCCGGGCAGTACCTTGGCGAGCGCCCCCGTGCGCAGCGGTTCGGCGATCAGCCAGCACGGCAGGCGCGCGATGCCCGCGCCTGCCTGCGCCGTCGCCAGAATGGTTTCCAGGTCGTCGAAGCGCAGCCGGTGCGGAATCACGACGTCGCGCGGTACGCCCTGCTCGTCGGGCAGCGGCCATGCCATCTCGCGCCGTCCGTTCGCGTAGAAAATGCCTTCGTGTCCGGCCAGGTCCGCGACGCTCCGCGGCGTGCCGCGCCGCGCCAGGTAGGCGGGCGACGCGCACAGCGTCATGACCTGCGTGCCCAAATGCCGCGCGACCATCGCGGAATCGTCGCCCAGCGTGCCGCTGCGCACCACCAGGTCGACGCCTTCCTCCACCAGGTCGGTCACGCGGTCGGTGAAACTCACCTGCAGCTCGATCTGCGGATAGCGTTGCGCCACCGCCAGCAGTACCGGTGCGATGCAGCGCCTGCCGAAAAGCACCGGCGCGCTGAGATGCACGCGCCCTTGCGGGTCGCGCTGTCCCGCGTGCAGCGATGCCTCGCCGGCATCGAGCTCCGCAAGCGCCCGCACGCAGCGTTCGTAGAACGCATGCCCGTCTTCGGTCAGGCTCTGGCTGCGCGTGGTCCGGTGAAAGAGCCGCGCGCCCAGCCGCTCCTCCAATCGCGCAATGCTCTTGCCGATGGCCGAACGCGTCAGGTGCATGCGCTGTGCCGCCAGCGCGAAGCTGCCGGCTTCCGCGGCCTGGACGAAAGCGGCAACGCCGCTCAGGCGATCGCTCATGGTTTAGTTTTCGTTGGCATTTCGATTGGTTCTATTTTATCTCCAGTGAGTCGAATTTTCTCCCGCACCGTCGCCCTTGTGGCGTCGATAAACTGCTCCCATCGCATGAAATCAAGGAGCAACGATGCACCAGACGAACCGGCAAGCGATGCGCAAATGGGTCCTGCATGCAGCAGGTATCAACCACCTGTCCCTGGAGGCCGCGGCAATCCCGACTCCCGGTCCCGGGGAAATCGTGGTGCGGGTCGAGGCGGTATCGCTCAACTACCGCGACCTGGACGTGATCGAGCGGAAGGAGGCCAACGGGGCGCCGCTCCTGCCGCTGACGCCGGGCTCGGACATGGCGGGCAAGGTGGTATCGGCCGGGCCGGACGTGTCGCGGTTCCAGGAGGGGGATGCTGTGCTGGGTACCTTCTGGGCCGGCTGGATCGACGGCGATTGCCCGCCGGAGGCGCGCTCCCTGAGCGGCTCGCTACCCGGCGTGCTGACGGAATATGTAATGTTGCATGAAACGTGGGCTGTACATGCGCCCCAAACGCTGAACGCGGTTGAAGCGGCTACGCTGCCCTGCGCGGCACTGACTGCCTGGTTCGCGCTGGTGGAGCAGGGCAAGCTGCATGCGGGGCAGACAGTGGTGATGCAGGGCACCGGCGGCGTTGCCCTGTTCGGGCTGCAGATCGCCAGGGCACATGGTGCGCGGGTGATCGTCACTTCGGGCAGCGATGCCAAGCTCGAGCGAGCGCTGGCGCTCGGGGCCAGCGATGTCATCAACCGCACTGCCACGCCCGACTGGGCCGCAGCCGTGCGCGAGCTGACGGGCGGGCGCGGGGCGGATCATGTGTTCGAGCTGGCCGGAGGCGACAACCTCGGCGCGTCGGTACGCGCGGTACGCCAGGGAGGGCGGATCTCCGTGATCGGGGTGCTGGGCGGCTATGCGATGTCGGCGCCGAGCGTGCCGATGTTCCTCGGGCGTCCGACCATCCAGGGCATCGGCGTCGGGCACCGGCGGGCACTGGAAGAACTGGTGCGCGCGATCGATTTCGCGGGCATCAAGCCGGTGATCGATTCGGTCTATGCGTTCGACCAACTGCCGGACGCACTGGCGCATCTGGAGCGCGGCGCGTTTGGGAAGC